>NZ_CP022297.1:935375-1247167 GCF_017310015.1 Marinobacterium iners | reverse complement strand
TGTGAAATTCCACCTGTCGGAAGTCAAGGGGCCGGTTATGGACAAGCTCAAGGACACTCACTTTCTACACGACTTGAGTGGTGAGATTTTCCTGAGCCAGTATGCAGCGTGGGAGAAGTTGCGGGCAACGAGCCAGCCATGCGACAACAATTGATCCAAAACATACACATATGGACTTTACGTGGACTGATATATCCCGTTGTTTAATATGAATTCTATCTGAAATAGATTCAGCCTAGTCACTATATTGCCTATAAGCTGTATACTCATATCATTTGGGACAGTGACTAGGGATCAATCAGTACTATGGCTACCAAGCGCTTATCACGCAACGACTGGATAAATGCAGCCACTAAAGTGCTTGCCACTAGTGGCATAGACATGGTGCGCGTGGACAATCTTGCCAAGAAGCTGAAAATTACGCGCGGCAGCTTCTACTACCACTTTGACAGCAGAAAAGAACTGCTTCAAGCGATACTGGACACCTGGAGGCTGAAAGCGACTGAAGCCGTCATCGATAGCCTGAAACAGAAATCCCAGGACAGTAAAGAGCAGTTGATGGAGCTGATGTCACTTCCCTTGAAAGGCGATAAAGCCCAGGAAGCAGCATCAATTGAAATATCCCTTCGGGCCTGGGGTCGGCGCGATGAAATTGCACGTGCTGCCGTGAATGAAGTAGACAGCTACAGAATCGGCTTCATCGAAGGATTATTTATCGACCTTGGCCACACCAGCAGTCAGGCGAATGATCTCGCACACCTGGTATATTCTTTCCTGATTGCCACATCTCTGGTCGATCCCTTCTCTTCTGAGGAAGTCCGCAAGGAACGGGCTCAGCGCATAGCCCACTTTCTGGCAGACAACTGCCCGCTGTCTGACTGCAAATTCAGAAACCTCTAACCTGCTACAAAAAAGCCACCTCATTGAGAGGTGGCTCGGTTCCAAAACCATTGGCGTCGCAGGAGCTACATCATTTCAACCAGAACCAAAGAAAGCGCAGGGAACAGAATAATAAGTGCCAATCTTAAAATATCAGCGACAAGGAACGGGAACACCCCTTTAAATATCACTTTAAGATCAACGTCAGGCACTACTGACTTGAGTACAAATACGTTCAGTCCTACCGGGGGAGTAATCAAGCTGATTTCTGTTGCAATTACCACAATGATACCGAACCAGATAAGGTCCATCCCCATTCCTTCAACGATGGGATAAAAAACCGGCACTGTTAACAGCAGCATTGAAATGGATTCAAGAACAGCTCCAAGAACAAAATAGATCATCAGGATTAAAAGCAGGACGCCCATCAGACCCAGGTTCAGACTTTCCATCCATTGAACGATGGTAAATGGAAGATTGGACACATTAACCAGGTTTGCAAATATCAGCGACCCGATCAGAATAGCCACAAGCGCAACTGTAGTTGCGGCTGTATCCTCAAGCGCATCTCGCATTTTCTGCCAACTCATTCGTCCTCTGATCAACGTAATCAGTATGGCGCCGACAGATCCCACACCAGCCGCTTCTGTCGGAGAGAAAAGCCCAAAGTAGATCCCACCCAATACGATAAAAATCAATAGAGTGAAGGCCCACAACTGCCGAATGGCCAACAGCTTCTCTTTAAGTGTCGCTTCACTCGCATCCGAACATTTATCTTTCAGAACATGAACGACAAAAAGTACAGCTGCAACGTAAAAGATGACACCTAGAATACCGGGTATAACACCTGCCACGAAAAGCTTGCCAATATCAGTTTCGGTAATAATACCGTAGAACACCAGCGCAATGGAGGGTGGTATAAGAATACCCAGAGTCCCGCCCGCAGCAATGGATCCGGTTGCAAGGCCATCGCTGTAACCGAATCTTTTCATCTGAGGGTATGCAATACGCGTCATGGTTGCAGCTGTGGCAAAACTGGAACCACAGAAAGTACTGAAACCGCCTGACGCACCAATCGTCGTGATTGCAAGGCCCCCTTTAAGATGACCTACCAACGCATGAGTGGCATTGTATAACTCATCAGCCAGGCCTGAGCGACTGATGATGTTACCCATAAGAATAAATAACGGAATAACCGAAAACTCATAGGAAAGTACCGTTTCCGTTGCAATCATGCCCAGCTGGCTCATTGCTGGCGACCAACCCTGATAATATGCCAGGCCAAGCACACCGACTACACCCGTCGATATTGCTATAGGTACACGAATAAACAACAGGAAAAGAAGTGAAAGAAAAGCTATAAGCATTACCATAATTTCGCCTGTTATTCCTGATTATTATCGGGGTAAACAACCAAAAGACTGATCAATGCAACCATTGCAAAACCAGCCATAACCGCCAATATTATCCACTTTTCCAATCCAAGGAACATGAACACATCCCCAAACAACCTGGACTCTTTAGCCTGTATATAAACCATATAAACAAGGGCCGAAAAGAAAACGACCTCTATGATATAACTGAACCACGCGAGAAATATTCCAGTCTTGCCTTTGAATATATTTTCAAGCAAATCAATCTTGACATGCTTTCTTTTTTTATGGACATGATACAAGCCCGAGTAAAAACAAACCGCAAGGCATATACCTACCACTTCATAAGCAAAACCAATGGGACTATTGAAGAAAACACGTCCGAATACATCTGCAAAGGTTATCCCAGCCATAACAACAAGAGATAACATTGATATCTTCGAACAGATGTAATCCAACACCTTCAACAAGGACATACTCATAAGAAACCCTGTATAAGGGCCATGCACCAGCATGGCCCTTATCCTCATTTAGAGTTCAGACGTTTAATCTCGTTCATGTAGAAATCAAAAGCTGCCTTACCATCAACACCATTGGCTTCCGCCTTATCGAACCAGTCAGCGCGCACCGGTTCAAAAGCCTTGTCGATTGCTGCATTCAGCTCTTCGCCTGCTTCTTTATAATTTTCACCCAGCCGCTCCTTAAGCTGTGCACGTGCCAGAACATCGTTTTCATGCCAAAGAGATCCCATGCGCACGGCCAGTTTCTCTCCGGAAATATCCATAATTGCTTTCTGGTCTGCAGGGCTTATCTGGTCCCACTTGTCTTTGTTCACAATTACAAAGGTACTGTTTGTGAATATGCCACCCGGTATTTGTGTAATGTGCTCAACGTAGTTATCTACTTTGAACCCAGTCAGCAACTCATCCGAGAGCGTGGTTCCGTCAATAATTCCTCTGGACAGAAACTCCCGAAGCTCGGACAAAGAGCCTGAAATGGGCACCGCACCAAGCGTGGTCAAGGCATCGCCTACAACACTGGT
Organism: Marinobacterium iners; assembly: GCF_017310015.1. Lineage (NCBI taxonomy): Bacteria > Pseudomonadati > Pseudomonadota > Gammaproteobacteria > Oceanospirillales > Oceanospirillaceae > Marinobacterium > Marinobacterium iners. The sequence continues at coordinate 1,243,873 of NZ_CP022297.1, read as the reverse complement.
CTGGACACGAATTTTTTTACCGCTAAGGTCTGCAGGATTAACAACCGGGCTCGACTTCATATGTAGATTGCCGCCGGATGTCACATGTACAGCCAGCGTATGCACATTGTCATGCATCCCTGCTGCCTTGAAATACTTTTCATATGCACGCCAATATGCTGCCGAGCTGACGCCTGCATCAATATTGGTGAACGGAAATTCAACCATCTCAGTCAACGGGAAAGCACCCGGCGCATAGCCATGAGGCCCCCAGGCCAGGTCAGCAATGCCAGATACAACGGCCTGGTAGTTACGAGTCGGAGGGGCCAACGGCTTGGCGGATGGCTGTACCTTGACACGCCCTTCTGTCACTTTTTCGATCTCTTCAAAGTACTTATAGAGGCCGTCTTTCTGTGACCAGTGCTGCGATGGGAACCACTGGTTGTAACGCAGGGTCACCTCTGCCGCAAAAGCTGTGGAGGTCAACAACGCACCAGTAACAGCAATGGTGGCTTTGAACAGCGTGGATTTTTTCAATAATGACATCGCTATGGCTCCGTTTGTTTTTATGTTTTTTACATACAGTACAGTACTGTATTTTCTACATACGCACCATTAATGCAACACTAAGTTCACTATTTGATAATCAACTTTGGTTCAGGTGCGAGATAATGGGATCAGTCAAAACCGCTATACGAAGGCATCTGCAAAGAAATTGCTTTCCTGCAGACCACATTTTGCTGTGAAATCACGTCGAGCTGAGTCGATCACAACAGGTGCACCGCAGGCATACACCTGATGTGAAGACAGATCCGAATAGTCTTCAATGACAGCTGCATGCACAAATCCCGTACGGCCACTCCACCCGGATATATCATCTGACAGTACAGGTGTGTACTCAAACCAGTCCAGTTCAGCTTGCCATTGACGGCAGAGGTGGTCCATGTACAGATCCTGCGCAGCACGCCCACCCCAATACAGATGCACCCGACGCCCGCTGCCGCTGGCGATCAACTGTTCCATCAAAGCCTTGATCGGTGCAAAACCGGTTCCACTGGCCAAAAAGATGGCAGAGGCATCACTGTCACGCAGATAGAAGGTGCCGAACGGCCCCTCGATCGTCACCACGTTCTTGAGCTGAACCTCTTCAAAGATCATCGGCGTCGCCTGACCTCCCGGCACCAGCCGCACATGCAGTTCGATACAACCATCCACGGCCTCAGCAGTTGCCATTGAATAACTGCGTGTGACGATATTCTTGATCGTCAGATCGACATACTGTCCGGGTACATAATTGAATACGGTTCCCGGTGCCAGCTTGCAGGTCAGCTTCACCACGTCGTCTGCAAGCGGCTCTTTACCCATCACACGCGCAGCCACTTTCTGCACTGTTACGCCTTCAAAGCTGGTTACTTCAGGCGAGTGCAACACCAGATCACTGAGCGGTCGAGCCTGACAGGCCAACACGGTTGTACCAGCCCTGTCGGTTTCGCTCAGTTCCAGCCCTTCCGGGTACTCCACCTGTCCTGACTTCAGCTCAGTGCGGCACTCACCACACTGGCCATCACGGCAGCTGTGCTTGAGCACAACCCCAGCCTTCAGACCGGCATCCAGAATACTGTCGCCTGCATGTACATCGAAGGTTTTTCCAACCGGATCAACAGTAACGGCATGACTCATTAGACCAACCCCTTCTCTTTCGCCATGGTCAGTGCCAGGTCTTCAATCATGTCTTCCTGTCCGCCTACAGTACCGCGACGGCCCAGCTCTACCAGAATGTCGCGCGCCGAGATGCCGTACTTCTTCTCCGCTCGCTCCGCGAACAGCAGGAACGACGAGTACACACCGGCATAGCCCAGCGTCAGGGCGTTGCGGTCCACGCGGATCGGCTGGTCCATGATCGGTACGATCAGGTCTTCCGCCACGTCCATGATCTTGTACAGATCAACGCCTGTTTCCACACCCATGCGGTCCAGCACGGCGCAGAACACTTCCAGCGGAGTGTTGCCGGCACCGGCACCCAGACCCGCAACGGAGCCGTCGATGCGCGAGGCACCGGCTTCGATCGCCGCCAGGGAGTTGGCGATCGCCATGCCCATGTTGTGGTGACCGTGGAAGCCGACTTCGACCTCTTTCGGCAGTTCGGCACGCAGCAGGCCGATGCGGGCGGTGACGTCATCCGGCAGCATGTAACCGGCGGAGTCGGTGGCGTAGATGCAGTTGGCACCGTAGCTGACCATCAGTTTGGCCTGTTCCAAGATCTTCTCCGGGCTGACCATGTGCGCCATCATCAGGAAGCCAACGGTGTCCATCTCCATTTTGGCGGCCATGCCGATGTGCTGTTCGGACACATCCGCTTCGGTGCAGTGGGTGGCGACACGGATGGTGGACACGCCGCAGTCCCGGGCCATTTTCAGGTGGTCAACGGTACCGATCCCCGGCAGCAGCAGCGCGGAGATTTTGGCGTTTTTCATCTTGGGCACGACGGCGCTGAGGTATTCTTCGTCGCTGTGGGCCGGGAAGCCGTAGTTCAGTGAGCGACCGCCGAGGCCGTCACCGTGGGTGACTTCGATCAGTGGCATGCCCGCCTCGTCCATCGCCGAGGCGATGCTGACCATTTCGTCCAGGCTGATCTGGTGGCGCTTGGCATGCATGCCATCGCGCAGGCTCATGTCGTGCAGGGTTACTTTTTTGCCGTTCAGGTTCATGTTCTGTTCTCCCCTTAGCCGCGTGCCGGCAGTGTGATGGTGCCGTTGGCCGCTTCTTCAGCAAACATCTCGGCGGTGCGCAGACCAGCAGCCGTCATGATGTCCAGGTTGCCGGCGTACTTGGGCAGGAAGTCGCCCAGCCCTTCCACCTGCATGAAGCAGGAGACCTTGTTGCCATCAAACACGGGGCCGTTGACCAGGGTGTAACCCGGTACGTATTTCTGCACCTCTTTCACCATGGCGTGGACGGACTCGGTGATGGCGGCCTGATCCGGCTCGCTCTCGGTGAGGCAGTGGATGGTGTCACGCATCATCAGCGGTGGCTCGGCCGGGTTGATGATGATGATCGCCTTGCCCTCTTTGGCACCGCCGACCTTTTCAACGGCACCGGCCGTGGTGCGGGTGAATTCGTCGATGTTCTGACGGGTACCCGGGCCTACGGAACGGGAGGAGACGGTGGCGATGATCTCGCCGTATTCAACCGGCTGTACGCGGCTGACGGCAGCGACCATCGGGATGGTGGCCTGGCCACCGCAGGTGACCATGTTGACGTTCATCTCCAGGTTCTTGGCATGGTCGGTCAGATTGACCGGCGGGATGCAGAACGGGCCGATGGCGGCGGGGGTCAAATCGACCATGATCACGCCCAGTTCATTCAGCTTGCGGCTGTTCTCGGCATGGACATAGGCGGAGGTGGCGTCGAAGGCGACACGGATATCGTCTTCAATGATGTGCGGCAGGATGCCGTCCACGCCAGTGGCGCAGGTCTTGATGCCCATTTCGGCGGCACGCTTGAGACCTTCGGACTCGGGGTCGATACCCACCATCCAGACCGGCTCGATCCACTCGGAACGCTGCATTTTCATCAGCAGGTCGGTGCCGATGTTACCCGGGCCAATGATGACCGCTTTGAGTTTATTGCTCATTGATTCTCACCCAATCAAATAATGCTCAGAACCAGCTCATCCGGCTTCGCCGCATACAGTCGCTCGACATCCGCAGCACGCGTTTCAAGCATCTTTCTCTGGTTCAAATTGCCCTTGTCGGTTATCTCACCTTTTTCGATCTCGGCCGGCGTATCCAACACCACTAAGCGACACACCTTTTGTGCCGAGCCTTTGGCAACCTGTGCCATCAGCGTCATGGCCGTGTGCAGCTCTTCACGCACATGTGGGTCCTGCAGCAGTTCGGAGCCGGTCATCTTGCCTTCGCAATCTTCGGCCAGCTTGCGCATGCGCGGTCCGGGTATTACCAACAGTCCCAGGTAATCTCGATCATGACCGGTCAGCACCACATCGGTTACCAGATCGCCAAAGAACTTGTGAACGTTGGCTCGAATACTGGCAACACACACCCAGGTCCCGGTACTGAGTTTGAAGTCTTCCGATACGCGACCATCAAACAGAATCCCTGCAGAGGCGTTTTCAGGATCCTTCAGCTTCCCTGCATCACCGATGCAATAAAAGCCTTCCTCATCAAAGGCCTGTGTGGTCTGATCCGGTGCATTCAGGTACTCCCTGAAGACGATCGGTCCTCTGATGCGCATCTCCAGCTTGGAGGCATTGGGAACAAACTTGATTTCAACCCCCGGCAGTGGCACACCGATATTGCCGGGCTTGTCGAGCCGCCAGTGCACGTTAGTGATCGCTGGTGCCGTCTCGGTACCACCCCATTCAGTGGTAAAGAAAACGTCGTTGCCAGTGGCTTCGCAAAGGTGCTTGAGTTCATCCCAGACCGGCCGGGACAGGGCTGCGCCGGCATAGAACAACATATCCAGATTGGAAAAGAAGGTCTGGCACAGCGCTTCGTCATCCCGCATGTGCTCAAGCAGCACTTCATATCCTTTGGGCACATTGAAGAACAGGTTGGGCTTCACATGGCGAATGTTGCGAATGGTTTCACCGATCAAACCGGGCAGCGGCTTGCCATTGTCGATATACAGCGAACCGCCGTTGCGAAGCACCATATTGAAGTTGTGATTGGTGCCAAAAATGTGGCTCCAGGGGAGCCAGTCGAGGACACGCGGCGCCTTCTTCTCAAGAAACGGCATGTACTGTGCAATCATCTGCTGGTTGGAGCACATCATGCGCTGTGTGTTGACCACTACCTTTGGGGTGCCGGTGGAGCCGGACGTCAACAGATATTTTGCATGAGTATCCGGGCCGATCGCAGCAAACAGCCGGTCAACCTCCCCTGTGCTTTCTTTTGACAGCATCTCTTTGAGGCTGTGAATGCCAGAGTTTTCAGGAATGTTTCTGGAGGCAATCACGGCATGATCGCCTCTGCACGCCTCAATGGAAGTGCTGAAATGCTCAGCATCATCGGCAAAGATGGCACAGGGGTTGAGCTGTCTGACAATCGCCTGCAGACGGTCATGCGAACGTGACATTAAAGAGTACGCGACCGACACGGGAGTTACGGCAATACCAATATGCATGGCGGCCATTTTGATCAACGCATGATCAACCGAGTTACCCGACAGAATCACCAACGGTCGCTTGTCGCTATTGGGCAAACCAAGATCGATCAGCCCCTGCGCCACGGCTCTTACACGATTGCGAAATTCGGCATAGCTGACTTCATCCCAAGTACTGCCATGACGTTCGGCTATGAATACCTGACCCGGCCTTTCGTCGGCCCACTTTTCCAGCCAGTCACCCACACAGCGATCATAGGTTTTCAGTTCTGTTTCTGATCTGACGACAAATGAGCCGTCAGTACGTGTTTCAACTGCTACTTCAGTACTTGGCAGTTGTGAAAAGACATCTGCACCCATAATGAACCTTCTATCTCTTTTATTGTTATCCGCGACTCAGTTGGCTTTAAGCACCAACTCGTCAAGCTGTTCAAAATTGAATCTGAGATCTACACCCGGCTTGATGTTCACCATCGGCGCCATGGCACCTGACAATACCAGATGACCTTTTCGCACAGGCGTACCCAGTTCGATCAATTTGCGTACCAGCACCGGAACGACGCTGCATAGCCGCGAACAACACACCAAAGTCCGGCTGATCCACATCCAGTTGTTGCTGCACGGCAGTGGAAGTCGGCCCGATTTTGTAGCCCACAACACGGCCACCCTGGTCTTGCCTTTCGCGCTTGATCAGCTGCTGGATGGCGTAAGCGTCACCCATGCCGAAATGAGGATAATCTGACGAAATCGGCCCTGTGGCGCAGGCGTCTGCTCGCGCCTTGATAATTCGTTGCGCTACGGCGTTAAATTCTTGCTGGCTCATTTACAGATATCTCTCTGACAGGCGCTTCATGTTTTCCAGAGCCATCACATATTCTTCATGCAACTCATCAACAATCTTGCCGGCTGATGCCACGGCACGAATCGCTCCGACCCCTTGCCCTGCCGACCAGACATCTTTCCACGCCTTGTTGGCCGTCGAAATGTTGCCGGAAAAATCGATCGCCTTACCGGGGCCGGCCTGTTCCGGATCAATTCCCGCCTGTTCCAGACTGGCTTTCATCCAGGTTGCATTGACGCCGCTGACCGATTTGGTCTCAACAATATCCTCAAGACCCGAAGCCACCAGCATCGCGCGATAGTCGTCATTGGCAAAACTCTCTTGCGCAGCGATAAAGCGTGTACCGGAGACAACAAAATCAGCCCCGGCCGCCTGCATTGCCAGCACATCCGCACCTCGCGAGATACAGCCCGCAACGCCCAGGGGGCCATCCCAGAAAGTGCGTACCTCATTGATAAAGGCAAGAGGATTGTATTGCCCGGTATGGCCACCCGCTCCACTGCACACCAGAATCAGGCCATCAACACCGGCTGCAATCGACTTTTTCGCCATCGCCGGCGTGATCACATCAGCAAACACTTTGCCACCATACGCCTTTACGGCATCGGTCACGCGTGCAGGTGACCCCAAGGCAGTCGATACGATAGCGGGTTGATAACGACGCACCAGATCCAGCTCTGCATCAAAACGATCGTAAGAAGAGTGCACAATCATATTGAGCAGCCAGGGCTGCCGACTGGCATGCAGGGCTGCGTGAATCTGCACCATCCACTCATCCAGTGTTTCCACTGTACGTGCGTTGGCCGCCGGCAAGGCTCCAATCACACCCGAGCGCGCGCTGGCGATAATCAAATCCGGTGAAGACACCAAAAACATTGGCGCTACCACCAGTGGCAAACGCAATTCATTAAACAGGTTCATAAACCCTCCTCAGCGTGCAACCCAACCGCCGTCACTGTGAATGACACAGCCGGTCGTCATCGGGGACTGTTCATTAGAGGCCAGCACAACATAAAGCGCGGCATGATCCGAGGGAGAGGCCATCCGCTTGAGCGGCACGGCATTGGCCGCATTTTCATGGAATCCCTGAATATGATTGAGTGGCTGAGCACGCCCCGAAATGCCGTCCACCGACTTCATCTCGGTATCGGTTGCACCGGGAGACACTCCGTTAACGCGTACATTAGGTGCCATCTCATAGGCGAGCTGTTTAATCATGCCTACGACCGCATGTTTGGACGTGACGTACAAAATGCCGCCGCCACCGGGGTAAAAGCCGGAGTTGGACACGGTCAAAATGATATTTCCGCCGCTTTTGCTCAACTCTTCCTGTGCCGCACGCACCCCGTTCAAATACCCCAATACGTTGACGCGAAACAGGCTATCGAAATTGTCGGCGAGTTTTTCAGGTGCGATTTTGCGCAGCGGTACGAAGTAGTCGAACAGCGCCGCATTACCCACGAAGATATCAAGTTTGCCGAACGCGGCGACCGTTTCGGCCACCGCGCGTTCGTTATCTTCGTACCGGGTCACATCGCCCTGCACCGTGATCAGCCCCTTGGGGAAGTCACGTTTGAGCGCATCCAGCTTGTCGGCATTGATATCGAACACCGCTACCCGGGCGCCTTCGGCCAGGTAACGCTCGACCACGGCCCGACCGATGCCATCGGCACCCCCTGATACAAGGGCCACCTTGGAATCCAGTACTGTCATGTGGCACCTCAGAGGAAGGTGTTGATGTTTTTGCAGGTCAACGTCGCGTTCGGGATCAGGATAAGACGCTTCTTGATCTTGAAGCCCTCCCCGTTCTCCACGATCAGATCCTGACGACGACCATAGATCACATATTCTTCATCCAGACCACGGCTTCGCACGCTCTGAAAGGTGGAATACACGACATACTCACCATCGTTTTCACCGTAATAGACTTCGATATTGGTCAGCTGATGCACATTACGGGTTGCCGGATTTTCCGCCCAGGCAGAAGGTTGCTTGAAACGTGCAACACGGCGCCCAAGGTCGCGCAAACCGTCATCAAAAAATGCCATGTGGTCTGCGGCGTAAAAACCATGCTCCAGCAGATTCTCACGACGACGGTTCTCGATGCCCGGCATCCAGTAATGGACCTCTTCGTGCATCAATCCCAGCCAGTCATCAAAGCGCTCGTCATCCAGCAAACGGTATTCGTAGTTCAGAAAGTGAGATACGCGGTAATGCTGTTCTACTGAAACCGGACGCAGTTCATCATACAGAGCAGTCATTATTCAGCCTCCTGCTTGCCAACGTTGCGATTGGGAACTTCGTTCCAGCTGCGGGAATTCAGCATGTCATACCAGTACTGGTAGAAAGCACGGGAGTTGGCCTCATTGAGCTGGCCTTCATAAACGTTAGCCGGCAGCGGAGTATCGGTCAGCAGAGTATCCATGCCCAAACCTACAAACAGGTCCTGCTGAGCCGTGACACGCCCCTTGGCGGTCTTGGTGCAGTATTCCCAGTTTTCGCCGTCGTCCATTTCGAATACGCCGGTCGGGGAAAAGGTCATCATGGCACCCTTGCGCCATTTTTCCTTCACCTCTTCGGGTGCACTCTTGTTCACCACGACCCAGGTAAACAGTTCCATCTTGTTCGGCCCACGCGGCTGCCATATACGCACGGTGTTCTGGCCCGGCAGGAAAGAGAAGTTCGGGAAGATGGTGCAGGACGAAACCGAACCGATCATGTTGGAGCGGAAGTCGCCAAGGCGCTCGGCCACGGACGGCTTGATGGTATGCAGGTACTTATTCAGGGCACTTTCACCCAGTACCGCCACGTTGCCCACGGTATCCAGTGCAAATTCGTATCCGTGACCATTCCAGTTGACGGAATAGGACTCTTCGAAGTCGCTGACCTTGGCAACGGAGCCACCCAGCATCGCACGGGCAGCGGAGTCATGTGTCCAGCCTGCGTGCAGAATGTCGCCCACAAAGTTTTCAGCGGCAATTTTCCAGTTGCACTCATAGGTAGAACGGATGCAGCCACCGACAAACTCGGTACCGCCCTCCTGATTGTCGAACAGGGCATCCATGTACCAGGCGATCGGACCCAGGTACTCCTTCAGAGACGGAGCATTGGCATCGAAGGTGGCAAAGACCAGACCCTTGTAGGAATCGACCTGAGCAACCTCTTTCAGACCCCACTTGGACTTGTCGAAATTGCTGTCTTCGTAAACGCCAGACTCATGCTGGCCAACCAGGTTGCCTTCGACATTGAAGGACCAGCCATGGTAGTTACAAATAAAACCACGCGTGCTGCCGGACTCGGCAAAGCAGACCTTGTTGCCACGGTGCGGACAGGCATTCAGAAATACCTTGATGCCGCCGCTCTTCTGGCGAATCACGATCACTTCATCTTCACCCATGGAGGTAGTGATGTAGTCACCGGTTTTCGGGATCTGTGATTCGTGCGCCACAAACAGCCAGCAACGTGCGAATACCTTTTCCAGCTCCTGCTCATAGATCTCCTGATCGTAGAAGATCTTGCCTGCAATGCGACCGTTCTCAAGGTCACAGACATCCTTGAGCCCCGTCAGCGAATCCGTTACATCGAGTGTTTTAATTATATTTCCCATGGTCTAACACCTTTTAGCCTTAGCCTTTCGCAATTAACGCCGGATCTGCCTCAATCAAGGCAAATATCTCGTCACCCTCAATCTCGACCGGATAGGTTTTCAGGTCGATTTCGCAGGGAAACCCCTGCGCCTTGCCAGTCGGTATATGAAACTGTCCCCAATGAACGGGGCAGGTGATCAGATCATCTTCAATATCACCCTCAGCCAGAGATGCCGTGGCATGCGTACAAAGATCCGCAGTCGCGTAATACTGACCACCGAGGTTGTACACCGCGATGTCACCAAACTCGGCGTTATCGATTTTCTTGACCTGATTTTCGGCAAGCTCTGACACCTTGCACAAAAACACCTTTTCAATAACTTCCATTGCTGCTCAGCCTTTCTTCAATTCAATAAAGCCCAGACCGGTCACCCATTCCGGCACCGGCTGATACTCGATCAGTTCGCCGCGTGGTGCATTCACGGCTGCCATGGCGCAAATGAAGTTACGAATTTCCATCGCACCGTTACCGCCGTTCTCCAACACCTGCTCATCGGTAAAGGCCACTAGCCCATCGATATTGGCGTTGCAGCACAGGTCAATGATCTGACGATCGAATTCTTCGTTGACCTTGCCGGTTTCCTTGACGCCAACCCAATGGCTGATACCGCCGCTGCCGATTACAAATACCTGCTCGTCACTATCGAACGCTTCGACGGCACCTCGGATCTGTTCACCCAACTGACGCGCGCGAGTCTTGGTAATAAAGGGGTCTACAGCGCTGGCCAGGTAAACCGGTATCGCACTGATGCTGCGGCCGCTGATTTCCTCGGCACGACGCACAATCAGCTTGTAGGGGATGGAGAACGCGTGATCCGTGGTAAACGAGCGTGCCACGGCCCAGTCGAATCCGGTTTCACTGCCATGAGCCGCGATGTGTTGCGCCAGCGCTTCGTGGTTCTGCACCTGCTCTTTCTTTAGCCCCGGCAACTGGTCCAACGGACCTTCCACATGCCCGGTGGCAATGCAGTACTTGGGCAGGCAAGTGGTGCCAAACAGCATGTAATGGTCATTGCCAACGATAATGACGCTGGACGCGCCACTCTCGGCCAAACGTTCAGCACAGGCTTCGTAGGCATCCCACACTTTTTTGGCTTTCTCCGCCTCGGGTGCATCAGGGGCCACAAACATGACCGGGTCGTGCGGTACCAGAAATCCGCCAGTAATCTCTGCCATGATGCTTACCCCTTAATGGATGCGGAGTGGGCGGAATCAGAGCCCAGCTTGCGGTTGTAGGAAGAAACCCGGCGATCCGGTGACATCTCGATCCAGTAGCCAAGCGTCAACATCGGGTTCACGCCGACTTCCTGCATTCCCTTGACGTCGAACTCAAGAATCATGCGTACGCCCTCTTCATCAACCGGGAAGCGACTCAGGAATTTTTGCGGGTCTTCGCGGTATTTTTCTTTTGAAAAGCGATCCACGGAGAGGCTCCAGAGGATGCGCTCAAGCACGTCCCGACTCATGCCTGCCCCCCGCCGATAAAGCTGTTCAGAATTTTGAGGAACTTCTGTTTCTGCTCGGTCTGCACCCAGTGGCCGCACTGACCAAACACATACAGATCACTGTTGGGGATGTTCTCGGACAGCACACGCCCACACTGAACTGGCACTACATTGTCTTCACGTCCATGCAAAACCAGAGTCGGCGCCTTGATGTTCTTAACGGCCTTTTCCGGGAAGCCCTTCACCATGGTTTCGCCATCTGTACTTGGCTGAGGAATGAGTTTGCGCAAGGCATCCTGTGCACCGGGTCGCGCACTGGCCTCATAGCGTGACTGCACCAATTCATCCGTGATCAATGACGTGTCGTAAGGGAAAAGCTCCATCAGTGAGCGCATGTTCTCGACTGACGGTTCGTACAACCAGGCACCCGCCAGCCCCTTGGTCTGTACAAAAGTACCTGCCGGCGTACCCAGCAGCACCAGCTTGTCGAGACGCTCCGGATTGAACAACGCCAGACCGATACCGACCGCGCCACCGAAGGAATTGCCGACCAGAGACGCCTTATCCAGACCGATGGCATCCATGAATTCAACCAGATGATTAACCCAGAACTTGATGTCGTAATGGGTTTCTTCCTTGAACTCGGTAAAACCGAAACCGGCAATATCCGGCACGATGACATGGAAGTTTTCCGCCAGCTGATCCATGACGCCGCCCCAATTGGTCCAACCGGATACACCCGGACCTGAACCATGCAGCAGCAACAGAGGCGCTCCGGCACCGCATTCAAAGTACGCCGTTTCATGACCGGCCGCCTGAACAAACTTGCGATCTGACTCTTTCATCACACCTCCGAACATACAGTTGTGTATCCAGATACTAGTGAGTACGTACACAACCGTCAACAGATCGAGTGATTCTCAACACTGAAAAACATTCATAAACAAGATAAAAAATGATCAAAAAACATATAACCTGTTGTTTATAAACATATAAAAACTGTTGCATTAACAGAATAGTATGTTCTTTAAAAACAAAACCATTTTACAAGACTGTGATACCAACAATAAAATAAGATACATATATGTATGTATTGTAGAGGTGGTGACATGAACACGATTTCGGTGAGTTTGGGTGAAGCATCACACAGGCATGAGCTATACCCGATGAAGGAGACCTCACACGGCAGACAGATACTGGTTTTCTCCACCTGGGCAGGGATTACAGACTTCGAACGCGACGTGGCCGAAAGACTTAACAGAGCCGGACATAGCGCAATACTTGTCGATTTCTTCGGGGAAAGTGCCGACTTATCAACCTTTGAGAAGAAACAACGCGCCATATCGCCCTACCTTCAGGACCTGGCCGTACTTCAGGCTCACGTAAGCGCATTGATTGTTTCAGTCAAGCGGGCAATACCGGCAGTGAACCAGCCCATGTCTGCAATAGGTTTTTGTCTTGGCGGACTGTGTGCCCTGCACGCCGGCCTGCAGGAGCATGACGTTGACACCGCCGTGAGTTTTCACGGGTTACTGAAGCTGCCATCCATAACCGGCCATGCAGCCCAAAATACTCGCTTCCTGATTCTGAACGGGAGTCGGGACCCAATGGTTTCATCTGATGAGGTGACTTCTGCCATTCAGTTTTTTGATGACCGGGCACTGGACATGACACTGGTTTCGCTTGGTGGTACTTATCACTCATTCATGCTGCCGGATGCTGACAACCCCAAGGCTGGTGTGCTCTATAATCCCCAGAGTGCTTATCGTGCGTGGGCTTTGTGTGAAAACTTCCTCCGTTAGGCAAAACAGCAGGTAACAGGTAAGGCAGGTATCCATTGCTTTTATATACTTAGACTACCTGTCTATATACAGGTACAGATATAACCTTCGACGTGTATAATTCTCGACCATCTTTAACGGGTGGGTATTGAAGGAGCATTGGGTTGAGGGAGTGCCAGATTGACCGTTGTCGTCAGCTGATCCTGTCCATTTCGCTGGTTGGCATTCTACTGACAGGGACTCTGGTCGGTCTAAGCAGTGCCCTGCCCATGTTTTTTTCCGCCCGTGAGCATGTTGAAAACTCAGCACTGGATAGCTTGGAAGCCCGTGCCGCGGCAATCAACAGCCTGTTGGCCGGCTATCAGGATATTGCGCGCCAATTCACAAGCCGTACCGAGATTAGGCGCCGACTCGAAGCGTATGAAGCCGGAGAGTTGGGGTTTGATGAGCTTGTGGCTTTTACTCGGCCCCGCCTCAAAGACCCCATGAGCAAGCTGCCTGAACTGCTGTTCATGCGTCGCAGCGGCCCCGATCTAAAACCGGTTGTCAGCCTGGGGCATAACCCGGGCCTTGAACTTGAACATATCGACACCACCGGCGTGAGCCTCATGCCATTACCAACCTCGACCGGTTTTGTGATTCGGGCGGTGGGTGCAATCACGGATGATAATGGTCGTCGTGTTGGTATCGATACCCTGCTGTTCAGCTCAGAACGGCTAAAGGCGCTGCTTACATCAGACAGTGGCTTCAGTACTCAGGCACGCCTGACGCTGGTACAGGTTTCGCCCTCTGGCACGGTGTTGGCGTCGCTGGACAGTACAGGGGAGTTTGTCCGTCTCCTGCAGCAACATCAGCCCTACCTTGCCGCGCTCACACCCCGCACTCTGATTCATGCAGTCGATGGCAAAAACCGCCTGTTGCTGACACCTCTGGCACTGGACAGCTGGGTTCTGGCGGTACGACTGCCTCGATCTGACCTGTATGCCAAAGCCAATCAGCAGTTGCTGACCACCTCTGGTGTGATACTCGCCATGATGCTGCTGGGCCTGTTCCTGACGCGCAGAGCCCTGTCTCCGCTGGTAGCACGCATTACTCAGCAGACTCAGAGGCTTGAAGAGTCCTCTGCTGAGTTGCGCCTGTCTGCCAATGTGTTTGAGCACGCCCAGGAGGCAATCATCGTCACTGATCCCGGTCTCAAAATTCAGCGCAGCAACCGCACCAGCAGTGAAGTCACAGGTTACTCATCCGAACAACTGCTTGGCATCGGGCTTGATCAGTTGTTCGATCAGTCCAGCCGTCAAGGTGATCAGATTGAGCTGATCCTGCACACCCTGAACCGTGATGATGCCTGGCAGGGTGAGATCAACTATCGTCATGCAGACGGACATATCATTCCAACACTGCAAACCATCAGTGGTGTGCGGGATGATCAGGGGCGCATCAACCACCTGATCCATATTTTCAATGACATCACCGATGCCAAGGAAAATGAGCGCAGAATGCAACGACTGGCCAGTCAGGACTCACTCACCGGACTGCCCAATCGCGCCAGCCTGAACCGACAGATCGAGCAGCAATTGCAGCAGGCGGCACAGCAACAACAGCGTTGTGCACTTCTGTTTATCGACCTGGACAACTTCAAACCGGTGAATGACAACTTTGGTCACGCTGTTGGTGATCAGCTGCTGAAAACGGTTGCCAAACGTCTACAACATGCATTGCGTGAAGAAGACAGCGTGGGCCGCCTTGGTGGCGATGAGTTTCTGGTATTGACCGGGAACCTGCAAAAGCCGGAGGAAGCCGATGTCATCGCGGCCAAATTGATTGCGCACCTGCTGGAGCCCTTCCATATAGACGAACACAGTATCAATATCGGCGCCTCCATCGGTATCGCCTATTTCCCGGACGATGGCTGTGACACACAAACCCTGACCCGCATGGCGGATGAAGCGATGTATGCCGCCAAAAGGCAGGGGCGCAACTGCTACGTCAAGACTACCTCTCTCGACTGAAAACGATTATACAGCCCCTGTTCGGTTACACCTGAATGGGGCACATATAAGATCCTGCGCACTCAAGCAGTGCACCTCTGGGAACCCACGTCCCTTGCCCGCCCTTGGCGTGCACTCCACTGCCCAATAGCTGATCTGATTTACTGGAACGAAAATTGCTTTACTGCTGGTAGAACAGATCTGGAGTGATACCCATGCTATTTCGACGCCGCAGTAAAGCCGAAACACAACAGAGCAGACTGCTTGAATGTCTCACGCACCTGGAAAGCTCTGAACTGACCCGCAAACAAGTGCCAGACGATGCTTTAAGACAGCAGCTTGAACAGCTGCAGCTTCAGCTCAGAGAGCGGCATAGCGTCAACTCCACCCAGGGAGTTCGGAGCATACTGCACACAATCAGTAGCCTGCTGCAACGCTGCGGGCTGTTTGCCGGTCATACTCGCCGTACACTGGTTCAGCAGGAAGGTCTGATTGAGCAAATGGAGCAGCGCTCTTCGCTGCTGGAAAGCGAGCTGAATGCCGCTGCCGACAAGGTCGGACAGTCACGGGACGAAGTCGGGCAACTGCAACAGACGCTGGGCGACACCGTCAGTGATACCAGTAAAGCGGTGATAAAAGCCATGGAGGGCATCTCAGCCAAACTGGAAGACAAGGCGAACGGCGCCCATTCAGTACTTGAAAACATCATTCGTATTGGTGCGCAGATTAACCTGCTGGCCCTGAACGCGGCCATAGAAGCCGCCAGAGCCGGCGAGCATGGTCGCGGTTTTGCTGTCGTTGCCAACGAAGTACGCAATCTGGCCGAAGTCACTGTCAAGCATGTCAACGAAGCCCGTGAACAGCTTGATTTTGCAGCGATTGAAGAGGACCTGACCGAGCTGCGTCATCACACGATGAGCAAGCTTGAATCATCGGACCAGGCGGTCCGCTTCTCTCAAGAGCGTCTGGGTAATCTGTTTGACCACATCAACGAGGACATCGGTCAGGTACGCCAGAATACGGATATCCTGTTCGAGACCCTGCATCTGCTTAAAGATTCCATGGGACGCATTGAGGACAAGCAGCTTTGGATCTCCACGCTTTCAACGCAGATCAGTCAGGCACTTGAAGTACTGCCCTCCGGGCTTGAGAGCCTGAACGCCGCCGAAACACCGCTGGAGCGACTGCGCGCTCAACTGGGATTCACCTCACACAAAGACCGGCTAAGTCAGATTCAGCAGCGAGGTATTTTGCGTGTGGCGGTGGAACCACAGTTTGTCGGGCTGTCATTCCGGCGCAAACCGGGAGAGCCCTTGCAAGGCCTTGATATCAGCTATGCCCATGCATTGGCTGAACACCTTGGGGTTAGGTGCGAGTTCGTCGAGACCCCATGGGATTTGTGTACTGAGCGCCTGTTCAGCAGCGAACAACCCGGCGGGATGCCAGTCGATATCGTTATCAGCGCACTGCCACCGGATGAAGGCTATGCACACGTTGCCTATTCAGACCCCTACACCTATTTACACTGCGTTTTGGCGCGCCGCGTGGGTGACAGCAGCATTCGGTCCCATACCGACCTGGAAGGCAAGGCACTGGGTATTATCAATGACCCCGCCGCTTTTGCCGTACTGGACAGCCTTGGCATCGGTACGGATACCAACAGCCGAATCAGGCTGTCGAACCTTCTTGCCTACTCAGACCAGAGCCGCATCCATGACTGTCTTGCCAGGGGAGTGGTTGATGCATTTATTGTCGACCTGCCGATCTACCACTGGGCCTGCAACAACCCTGACAGCCCCTGGTTTGGCAAGATTGAAACATTGCCGGGGAACCTGGCAGATCAGTCCTATTTTTACTCGATGGCCGTGTCAGCGGATGCGGACAATGCAACACTTCTCAGCGAGGTCAATCGATTCATCCAGCACTTTACGACGACTGCAGAGCGGGAGAAAATCGAGCGGTTCTGGCAGGGCCAGGTGATTCAGGACAGCCTGAACCTCGACAGTCTGCCCGGCGAACTGAAAGGGGCAGACGATCTGCATTCCATGGCTGCAGCTGCCCAAGCAGCTTGAGGCAAAACCGTCCGCCTTAACTCTCTTGCACCCTCTGCCGCTCAGCAGATCCGTGGCAGCGGTTCACTGTTCAACCAGTCCAGCAGGCGGTTGCCGCCAAAGCGAGTGCGCAACTGTACAAACTGCTGCGGGTCAGCAGTGACAGTGCCGATAATGGCTGCGCTCTTCCCCTGCGGGTGAGCGCGCATCAGAGCCAATAGCTCAGGTGCCTGTTCCGGCGGACAGATCGCAACCAGCTTGCCCTCGTTGGCGAGGTAGAGCGGGTCCAGTCCAAGCAGTTCACACACCGCCTGTACCGGCTGGATCACCGGTATGGCGGCCTCTTCCAGCTGCATTCCGACGCCGGACTGCTGTGCCAGTTCGTTCAGTGTATTGGCCAACCCACCGCGAGTGGGATCACGCATGCAGCGCAGTTGTGGTACCTGCGCGACCATGGCTTGTGTCAGCCGGTGCAGTGCGCAACTGTCGGAACGAATATCCGCCGCAAAGCCCAATGACTCACGCTGGGTCAGAATACAGGCACCATGATCGCCCACACTGCCCGACAGCAGGATACAGTCGCCGGGACGTGCCCGGTCACCTGAAAGATCAAGCCCCTCAGGCACAATGCCGACACCGCTGGTGTTGATAAACACGCCGTCGCCCTTGCCGCGTTCGACCACCTTGGTGTCACCAGTCACGATTGGTACGTTCGCCTCGCGGCTGGCCTGCGCCATCGATTCCACAATGCGGGCCAGTTCGGACAGTGGGAAGCCCTCTTCCAGAATAAAGCCCACCGACAGTGCATGTGGTCGGGCACCGCACATGGCCAGATCATTGAGGGTGCCATGTACCGCGAGCGAGCCGATATCACCACCAGGGAAAAACAGCGGCGACACCACATGGCTGTCACTGGCGAAGGCAAGTCGCCCGGCTGGCAGGCTCAGCTGAGCCTGATCATTGCCCTGCGCCAGCCACTCATTGTCAAACGCCCGTGCAAACAGCTGACTGATCAGCTGTGCCATCGCCCGGCCTCCGCCTCCATGTGCCATCTCGACCTTGCCGTTGGTCAAATCCAGTCGACTCATTCTCTCTCCTGCATCGCAATCCGCCCCCGGTTGTAACGGTACCAGGCAGCACAGGCCCCTTCCGATGACACCATACAGGCACCCAGCGGATTATCCGGTGTACAGGGCGTACCGAACAGTCGGCACTGATCCGGCCGCTTCTGTCCACGCAGAACAGCCGGGCATTCGCAGGCTGGATGCTCTCTGGCCCTTGGCGCTGACAGTTCAAAACGCTGTTCGGCATCATAACGGGCATATTCTGGTCGTATTTTCAGCGCACTTGCCGGCACCTCACCCAGACCGCGCCATTCAAAACTGTCCCGACGCTCAAACACCTGCTCGACCAATGCCCTGGCCTTTGGGTTACCGCCAGGCGTAACGGCCCAGCTGAACTGGTTTTCAACTCTGGCCTCATGACGATTCAGCTGCCCAACCAGCATACTGATGGCCTGTAGCAGGTCCAGTGGCTCAAATCCGGCAATCACGACCGGTTTGCCAAACTGCCGCGGGAAAGGCGCGTAGGCTTCACTGCCGATCACGGTACTCACATGCGCCGGACCGATAAAACCATCGATGGCAGTAGCCTCGCCCTCACTCGGGGTCAAAATGGCATGCATCGCCGCCGGGGTCAGCACATGGTTGCACAGCACTGAAAGATTGCTGATGCCCATTTCATCGGCACGCTGAATCAATACCGCCGTGGGCGGTGTTGTGGTCTCGAAGCCGATGGCAAAAAACACCACCTGGCGCTCGGGGTGCTGCTGCGCCAGCGTCAGCGCCTCCAGCGGTGAATACAGCATGCGTATATCAGCCCCGTCAGCACGCGCCTTGAGCAGACTCTGCCCCTTGCCGGCGGGTACCCGCAACATGTCACCGTAGCTGCACAGAATCACCTCCGGCAGGCGGGACAGCTCAAGCGCCTGCTCCAGACGCGTGACCGGCAATACACAGACCGGGCAGCCGGGGCCGTGGACCAGTTCCACATTGTCAGGCAGCAGCGCGGGCAAGCCATAACGGAATACCGCATGCGTGTGTCCGCCACAGAACTCCATCAACCGGTAATGGCGCTCTGGATCAGCCTGCTGATGGATATGCTGCGCCAACTGGTGGGCCAGCTTGGCATCACGAAATACGTCCACGTACTTCATTGTTGCTGCGCCGCCATCTGCTGCAGCATTGCCAGAGTCCTTTCGGCCTCGACCCGGTCCAGTTTCTGCAGCGCAAAACCCACATGCAGAATCACAAAATCACCCACTTCAAGGTCATCCAGCAATGACACGTCTATCTCGCGGCGCACGCCCCCCATATCGGCCAGCGCACGCCCCGGGCCAGTCAGTGCCACCACCTCAACCGGTACAGCCAGACACATCAGCCTTGCTCCCTTTCCCGTTTGACATTCGCACGCATGATCGACACCCATACCTGCCCCAGCGACAGCGCGGCATCACCCGGCGGCAGATTTATCGGCAGGCGTGGCGTCAGCCCCTGCCGCTTCAGCTCTTCCACCAGACCGGCTCGCAGCCAGCTGTTCAGCAGGCAGCCACCGCTGAGAATAACATCGCTGATACCCTGCTCATGCGCGGCTTTACCGGCCCATGCAGCCAGCGCAGCGATCAGGTTGGCATGAAAGCATTCCGCCCCTTCAGGGGCATTGTCCATTTCAAGCAGACGCTGCAGCAAGGGGGTCAAATCCAGACAGTTGCCATCACTCACACGCCAGAGCGCGGCATCAGGTTCAGGCAGCCGCCTGACCTGTGCTTCCAGCAACATGGCGGCCTGGGCTTCAAAGGTCTGTACGTCACAAACAGCCATCAACCCCGCCACCGCATCGAACAGTCGCCCAAGACTGCTGCTGGGCGGGCAATTGATATCTGCACGCAGCATCTGTGCAACCTCCTGCCAAAGAGGCTGGTGGCCAAAACGCTCGGCCATCAGGTCCTCCCGCCCCAGCTGAAACAGAAGGGCCAGTGCCAATCGCCAGGGCTCCCGTGCGGCACGGTCACCACCAGGTAAAGGCAGCGGTTTCAAGGCACCCAGCCGTTCATGGCCACTCGCGTTTACTTTCAGCAACTCACCACCGCGCAACTCACCCGCTTCACCCAACCCTAGTCCATCCAGTGACAGTCCGATTACCGGGCCGGTCAATTGATGTTCGGCCATCACGGCGGCCACATGGGCATGGTGGTGCTGAACCGGCGACAGCGAGATGTTCCGTGCATCAGCATACTGCTGTGCCAGTCGATAGCCGTAACTGTCCGGCTGCAGGTCGACACTGACCTGTGCCGGGGTTACACCATACAGCGCCGGCAGTTGCTCAACCTGTAACTGCAAACGGCGACAGCTTTCGACACTGGCAAGATCACCCAGCGGGGGTGACAGCCAGGCGCGCGGCCCCTGGCTGAGGCAGAGACTAGTTTTAAGGTAGCCGCCCAGTGCCAGCATGGGTGGGCCGGTAACCGCCAGTTTTATACTCTGCGGCGAAACGCCTCGGCCTCTGCGCACCCAGGCCCCGGAGGCCGCCAGTACGCTGATCACAGGGTCGTCCTGAGGCTGAACGATGTCGCGATCATGCAGCAGCAGCCGATCCGCAATGTCCCGCAGTTGCGTTCGGGCATCTGCGTTGGTGTGGATCAGTGGCTCCCCGCTCAGGTTGGCACTGGTCATGACCAGCAACAGGGACTGCGATTGAACAAGCCAATCGGTGCCGACAGGTCGTCCTGCCGCCTCATGGAACAGCAGCCAGTGCAACGGGCTTTGCGGCAACATGACGCCAAGTCCATTCAGTCCCGGCGCCACCGTGTCAGGCAACATCCCTTGCCTGACACAGGGGGCTATCACGATCGGCGTACCCGGATGCGTTAGCCAGCGTGTTGCGATCTCGCTCAGCTGCACCAAAGGGTCCAGCGACTGCGTGTTTGCAGCCATGATGGCAAAAGGCTTGTGCGGGCGCTGTTTGCGCTGGCGCAACCGTGCAATGGCGTCAGGGTTACGTGCATCACAGATCAGATGAAATCCGCCCACCCCCTTGAGTGCCAGAATCTCACCGCGCCGAACGGTATCCAGTGCCTGCTCCAGAGGATCTGCCTCATCGAGCCGAACTCCATCAACCGTCTCAACCCAGACCGAAGGGCCGCAATCGCTGCAGGTATTGGGCTGGGCATGAAAGCGCCGATCGGCGGGGCTGTCATATTCATGCAGGCACGACGGGCACGGAGGAAACATCGCCATGCTGGTATTGTGACGGTCATACGGCAACCGCCTCAGAATGCTGTAGCGTGGGCCACACCGGGTGCAGTTGATAAAGGGATAGCGCCAGCGCCTGTTACGAGGCTCGAACAGTTCAGCCAGACAGTCATCACAGGGAGCAAGATCCGGCAGTATCTCACCGCTGTCGTGGATTTCATCTTGAGAAGGCTGAATACAAAACCCGACAAGGTTCGGCTCATCCGGCATTGTGACGCGTTCGATGCGATCAATCCGGGCAATCACCGGTAACCGGTCCTGCAACCGAGGCTCAAACTGCTGCAGGGCTGCCGCATCACCCTGCAGCTCAATACAGACGCCCGCCGGCGTGTTATACACCCGCCCCTGCAAACCCAACTCGCACGCCAACCGGTAGACCAGTGGACGAAAGCCAACGCCCTGAACCAATCCCTGAACACGCAGATACTGCACTAGAGCAGAGACTCCAGCCGGATCGCTTCAGCCTGCAGTGCACTGATTCTCTGTTGCAGCCGTTGCTGTCGTCGCTGATTGACCCAGTCGACCCAGCTTTCCATGCCTTCACCAGTGCGGGCTGAGAGCTGGATCACCTCAATGTCGGGGTTGATGCGCCGGGCGTAATCGATGCAGGCATTCAGATCAAACTCCACGTAAGGCAACAGGTCGATCTTGTTGATCAACAACAGGTCCGAGTGGTGAAAGATGTCGGGGTATTTCAGCGGCTTGTCATCGCCTTCGGTCACCGACAGAATCACAACGCGATGAGCCTCACCCAGATAAAAGCCGGCCGGGCACACCAGGTTGCCCACGTTTTCAATGAACAGAAGCCCCCCCTGCAGATTGGGCAACTGCTGCATGGCATGGCCAATCATGTGCGCATCCAGATGGCAGCCCTTGCCGGTATTGATCTGCAGTGCCGTCGCACTTGCCGCGCGGATACGTTCAGCGTCACGGCTGGTCTGCTGATCGCCCTCAATCACCGCCAACGGCACCTGGCCGGACAAACGCGTGATCGTGGCTGTCAGCAGGCTGGTCTTGCCGGAACCGGGACTGGAGACCAGATTCAGCGCCAACAGCGCCTGCTGTTCAAACAACTCACGATTGGCGACGGCATAACCCGCGTTTTCACTCAGGATATCCTGTTCAATCTGCACTAGACGGCGTGTGTCATCCATCTGATGAGGTTTATGTTGATGCTCATCGTGCCGGTGCCCGTTCGTACTGCCCACCTGCACTTCGTCCTTGCCGCAACCACAGACGCCACACATCATTCCACCTCCAGCTCATGTACCCGCATTTCATCCCCTTGCAGCAACTGCAACCGATAGCTGCCGCAGTGAACACAGGCATCAAACCGGCTTGTGACCGGCTGCTCCTCGCCACAGTGCTGACAGCGGGCACGCGCTTCAGGGCTGATAATATCCAGGGCCGCCTCCTCTGCCAGAGTACCTCGACAGGCGGCGGTGAAACAGAAACGCAGTGACTCGACTTCAACCATCGCCAGCGGCCCAACCTGCAGCCAGACATGTTTTACCCGCTTGAAATGCTGCTCCTGCGCTTGCTGCTGCAACAGTCGGATGATGCTATTGGCAATCGACATTTCATGCACTCGACCATGCTCCCTGCAGCCTTTGTTGACTTGAGAATAGCAGCCTGACAAGACGGCCGGCACCCTCATTCTATATAATCGTGCCCCTGTTGATCATCTTGCGGAGTCCCCCCATGCCTGCCACCGACGCGATTGCCCACCGCCTGACCCGCCGTACCGGCGAGCAGTCCTACAGTTTGCGCGAGCAGCCGTTTGATTCCGAGTCGCTGAACAACCGATTGCTCAGCGAGATCAAGCCGCTGTTTACCCGGCGCGCCAGCAAGCGCTATGGCTGCTTTGCGGATGAGTCCGGCGCTTTCAAGGGGCTGGTGCTAAGCTGGCTCGACCAGAACCTGAGCTTTACCCAGTTCAGTCGCAAGGTGATCGAACAGCTCGCCATGCTTATGGAGCAGCAGGATCTGGAAACCGATGGCCACTGGCTGTTCATCGTCGAAGAGCTTGAAGCGGCACGACGGCTCTGGATTGCCAACCTGAAGCAGAAAGAAGGTCTGCTGCTGAACAGCGATAATGATCTGCAGGACACCCTGTATGTGGATTTCGCCAAAACCGGGCTCTGCGCCTGCCTTGACCTGCAGGATATCCAGCACCCTGACAAGAAGCGCTACCTGACCCTGAGTTTCGGCTTTGGTGATCGCCCACTGCAGGGCGCACTGATGGAGTTTGTCAGCTTTACCGATACCGTGGACACTCAGGCAGACACCGAACGCTTCATGGGACTGGTACAGGATTACAGCGCCGCCATGCCGGAAGAGAACGCCAAACGCTACCAGAAAGAGGTCGCCGAGTTCTGCATGGAGCAGTCAAAGGAAGGTGAGGCGGTCAACTACCGTGCCCTGGCCGAGTCGGTGGATTCCGTAGCGGAAGTCGGCTTCGATGATTTCATCGCCGAACGTGCGCCGGAGCTGAAGGAGGAATTCATTCCCGATCGCAGTAGCCTGAAAAAGTACATCCGTTACACCGGCCGTACCCGCGAGGTGTCGATCAGTTTCAGCAACGAGTCACTGGGCAAGAGTATCGCCTTTGACCCGAGCACAGAGACGCTTACTCTTACAGACTTGCCCGCCAGCCTGATCAAGCAACTCAAGGGCGAGTAATCCTGCCGGTAAAGTGCCAGAATAGTCTGACAACCCCAGCCTGCACTGCCTGATCGGAGCCCATGATGCCTGGCGAGTTATTGATACTGTTCCTGCTGATCCTGTTCAGCGGTGTATTTGCGATCTCCGAAATCGCCATCGCGGCGGCCCGCAAGATCAAGCTGCGGGTGCTGGCCGAGGAAGGCAACGAGAAGGCCCTGGCGGTACTCAACCTGCAGGAGCAGCCCGGCGCCTTCTTCGCCATGATTCAGATCGCGCTGAACGCCATCGCCATTCTAGGCGGCATCGTCGGCGAACAGAGCCTGACCCCCTACATGAAACAGCTGCTGCAGCTGTTCTATGACGGTCCCCTGCTGGACAAGGCCAGTTTCGCGCTCTCGTTCATCACCATCACCTCGCTGTTCATTCTGTTTGCCGACCTGCTGCCCAAGCGTCTGGGCATGATTCTGCCGGAAACCATGGCGATGCATCTGGTGCGTCCCATGCGCTGGGTCACCCTGCTGCTGACGCCGCTGGTGCTGCTGTTCAACGGCATCACCAATTTGATTCTGCGCCTGCTGCGCCTGCCCACCCAGCGCGAGGAGATCGTCACCACCGATGATATCGTCGCCATGATGGATGCCGGCGCCGAGCACGGCAGCATTCAGCAGCAGGAATATCACCTGATCGGCAACGTGTTCGAGCTGGAAGGCCGCACCCTGCCCAGCGCCATGACCACCCGCGAGCATATCGTCTATTTCGACATCAACGATAGCAGCGAAGAGATCAGCGCCAAGATCATCGAACACCCGCACAACTGGTTTCTGGTCTGTGACGGCTCGCTGGACAAGGTGATCGGCGCGGTGGAGTCCAAAGAGATTCTGCGCAAGGTGCTCAAGGGCGAACCCTCGAGCATCATGACCGAGATGATCGAGCATGACCTGCTCTACCTGCCCGATACCCTTACCCTGTCGGAAGGGCTGAACGCATTCAAGACATCGGCCCAGCCCTTTGCCGTCATTTTGAACGAGTATGCGCTGGTTGTAGGCATTCTGACGGTCAAGGATCTGATGAACAGTTTTATGGGCGACCTGATCTCCAGTACCGGTGACGAGCAAATCATCCAGCGTGACGAGCACTCCTGGCTGGTAGACGGCACCACTCCGGTCATCGATCTGGCCCGTGTACTGGGGCTGGATATTGAAGATTTCCCCAACTACAGCCAGTACGAAACGGTGGCGGGTTTTCTGATCTATCACCTCAAGCGCATTCCCAAGCGCACCGACTTTATCCTCTTTGCCGGCTTCAAGTTTGAGGCGATGGATATTGACAACCTGAGAGTGGATCAGTTGATGGTCAGCCGTATCGGTGACGAAGACACGCTTGCCGGCGCTGCATCGGTCTGATGCGACTGGATCGCTTTATCTGCAAGCACACCGAGCACGGCCATCAGCAGGCGAAGCGGCTGGTGGCGAGCGGTCGAGTATCGGTGAACGGCGAGGTTGTCACCAACCTGCGCGCCGAAATCGATCGCTTCATGTGTGTTGAACTGGACGGCCGGCGCCTGCAGCAACAGCAGTCCCACTACCTGATGCTGAACAAGCCCACCGGCTATCTCAGCGCCACCTCGGACCCGCAACACCCTACGGTGCTTGAGCTAGTGCCACCGGAGTTGCGCACCAACCTGCACCTGGCCGGCCGGCTGGATCGCGCCACTACAGGCCTGCTGTTGCTGACTAACGATGGTCTCTGGTCACGACGAATCACCGCACCCGAGCAGAAAATTCCCAAGGTTTACCACGTCACCACCGCCGAGCCCATTCACCTCGATGCCGAAGCCTGCTTTGCCGCGGGTGTCTGGCTGGCACGGGAAGGTATATTCACCAGCCCTGCCCAGCTTGAACGGATCAGTCCCTGTGAAGCGCACCTGACGATTTACGAAGGCCGTCATCACCAGGTGAAGCGCATGTTTGCCGCAATTGGTAATGCAGTGACAGCCCTGCACCGTGAAAGCATGGGTTCTATCCGGCTCGACCCGGATCTTGCACCGGGTCAATATCGCCCCTTGACGGCAACGGAGCTGAAACAAGGCTGAAGTGCAGCTGAGAGGAAGATCCAATATTTTGTGTGTATTCGTGTTTTCCTGCACCATCATGCGACTACGCCAAACATCTTGCCGACTCCCGCCGTCAGCGCCATGGCCAGGCCTCCCCAGAAAACAACTCGGATGGCGCCGATCACAAGTGATGCGCCACCGGCTTTTGCAGCAATAGCACCCAGCATGGCGAGAAACACCAGTGAGCACAGAGCAACCAGCGTAATCAGATACCCGGTGGGCACCATCCAGGCCACCAGTAACGGCAGAGCTGCACCGACAGTAAAGGTGACCGCTGACGACAGGGCTGCCTGAACGGGTTGAGCACCGCCGTTGGCCGAAATTCCTATTTCATCGCGGGCATGCGCATCAAGGGCATCGTGCGCCATCAGCTGTTCCGCAACCTGACGCGCCAGTGCTTGCTCAACTCCTCGATTTTGGTAGATCTCGGCCAGTTCCTGTGTCTCGAATTCGAGATCGGTATCCAGTGATTTTTGCTCAAGCGCCAAATCGGCCTGCTCGGTATCCGACTGTGAGCTGACCGAAATATACTCCCCTGCCGCCATCGACATGGCACCCGCAACCAAACCGGCCACACCGGCCAGAATGATACTCTCATGGGACGTGTTCGCAGCGGCAACGCCGATGATGAGGCTGGCGGTCGAGACGATGCCGTCGTTTGCCCCAAGTACCGCTGCACGCAACCAGCCAACACGGTGCGATCGGTGAATTTCCACGTGGCTCATAGATATACTCCAAGGAAGCAGACTGATCACAGGTTCAGCCTGTTCAAAAAGTGTAGGTCAAGGACTGGACATAGCTTTGTCCGTTGACCGGCTTTCCAGCTCCGTCAGTGGTAATGGGCACGATAATGTCTGCCGGCCGATCACGCAGATCTTCTACAGCTGCGTCCACACGAATCTGGTAGCCACTGTCAATCAACGCATCATCCAGATTCACGCTGATCTGCAGGGTCTCGCCCTGGGTAATGCTGGCGCCGGTCAGCCCGTCATACTCGGCACGGCTCCGGTTACTGCCACGCTCCCAGTCACTCAGATGTTTGTAGTATTTGCTTTTTTTACCGGCAACCCAAAGGGTTTGCTGATACACACCCCTTGCGTCCGTGAGATAAATGGCCAGATAGGCACCATCACCCCGGTACTGACTCAGTTGCGTGTCGATGGTGACCTCTCTGGCTTGAGCCACTGCAGGCAAGGTTACCAGACCGGCGAACAGCACCGCTGGCAGCCATGTTTTAAGGGCGTTCCGACGTTTCAGCTCGGGCATCTTTAATATCCTCATTTACCTGAATTCAAAGCGTTCCTGATGAAAGCGCAGCGAGACAGCCGAGTCGCTCAACCCACTGCGAAGCGCTGCTGCCAACCCCTGGGGCCCACAGAACCAGATATCCACTTTTGCTGACTGAATTTGTAACCCATCTGCTGTCAGCCTTTGTCCCTGCCTGCTGTCATGGATCTGCAGGCTGACGTCCGGCAACTGATTCACCAGCACATGCAGGTGCTCCACGTTGGGGTCATCAATCGCACTTTGCGTGCAGTAGTGTACGGTCACTGGCTGATACTGCGTGTCTGTGTTGGCCAAACGGTTTTCCAGGGCGGCGAGGAATGGGGTAATGCCGACGCCGCCGGCCACCCAGATCTGTTGGGCACTGGACCGGTTTTTCTCGGGATTGAAACAGCCATAAGGTCCTTCAATCGTGACTGCATGACCGGCATGCAATCGGCGTGGCAGAGTACGGGTATAGTCGCCCAGCGCCTTGATATGAAAACCGAGCTGACCATTCTGCCGGTCTGCCGTTGTCAGGGTGAACGGGTGCGCTCCTTCGGCCCGGTCGAATGTCACCAATGCAAACTGCCCCGCACGATGCCCCGGCCAGTTCCGCCCCATGTCACAGACGACCTCCAGGGTGGTCTCGGATATCTGTCGCGCAGACTTCACCACACCTTTCCAGCGATGGCTTTTGCCGATCAGCCCCGCCAGCGACTGCAGGCTGGCGATGCTGCCTGCACCGATCAACAGCGCCATCAGCCAGCCGGTCGGCTGCTGCCACCAGCTCAACGGTGCCAGCAGCAGAGAGTGGGCTGCCAGGCTTAGATAGATCAACGGCATAACGCGGTGCAGATAGCGCCAGAAACGGTAAGGGACCCAACGGATCAGGGTGATGACCACAAGGCCCAGAAGCAGATACAGGCCGGGCTCTCCCCAGTCCTCAAACATTCCCTGCAAATTGTCTAGCAGGCCGGAAAAGTCGGCTTCACGCAGGCTGCGATCCTTGCCGAACAGCGCCTTGAAGGCGTCATCGCCCATCTCGACCAGCCAGTGTGCCAGAGCAAAAATGGCGCCTAGAATGCCGGTCCACTTGTGCAGGTGATACTGCTTGTCCAGACCACCTAAGGGGAGCTCCAGCCATTTCGGTCGTATGGCCAGAAGCATGGTGATGGACATGAAGTTGATGGCCAGAAAGCCGCTGAGGGTGAGAAAATGTTCATAGCTGAGACTCCATTGCCAGACACCCAGCTGTACCGCCAGCAGTGCAATGAGACTCAGGATCAGATTTCGATTGGGCATACAGATAATCCTCCAGATATGGAGCCATTCTGTATCGCTCTACCTGATACCAACCTTAAATTGCGTTTTGGGGTTGAAAAACAGACAACCGGATTATGCAATTAGCCTTTACCTGCCAACAGTACTTGCCTAGCCTAGGAACTGACCACTTCATTCAAAAAGGCCGTGCCACCGTGATGCAAGAACCCACCCCGGTCCCGCAGTATCCCGCCAGCCCAGGCCTCGTTGCTGATCATGACAAGCAGCCCCGCAGCCCCCGTGACAGTTTGAAGCTGCTCAGTTTCAACATTCAGGTCGGGATCAATACTCAGGCATACCACCATTATGTCACCCGCAGCTGGCAGCACCTGCTGCCCCACCGGCAGCGCAACCGCACGCTGGACGAGATTGCTCAGGTACTGCGCCAGTATGATCTGGTCGCTTTGCAAGAGGTTGACGGAGGCAGCCTGCGCAGCGGGTTTGTGAATCAGGTTGAGTATTTGGCACAGTCCGGGCAGTTTCAGCACTGGTACCAGCAACGCAACCGAAATTTGGGCAAGCTGGCACAGCACAGCAACGGTGTACTCAGCCGAATTGAGCCCAGCCTTGTGGAAGATCACCCGTTACCGGGGCTGATTCCCGGTCGTGGTGCCATTGTGGTGCGCCTTGGCAGTGGCGAGAATTCACTGCTGGTGATCGTTCT
This sequence comes from Marinobacterium iners, assembly GCF_017310015.1. Classification (NCBI taxonomy): domain Bacteria; kingdom Pseudomonadati; phylum Pseudomonadota; class Gammaproteobacteria; order Oceanospirillales; family Oceanospirillaceae; genus Marinobacterium; species Marinobacterium iners. The sequence goes on along the minus strand of NZ_CP022297.1, from coordinate 1,214,677 downwards.
GCATCTGGCGCTGGGTGTTCGCACTCAGGACCGCCAACTGCGCTACATCCGCGAGCTGATTGAACACCACCCTCACGTAGTGCTGATGGGTGACATGAACAACCCGCTGGAGCATCTACTGAACCGCCCTGCACTGCAGGGGCTTGGGCTGGTATCGGCTGAGCAGGTGATGCCCACCTACCCCAGCTGGAAACCAACGCGGGCACTGGACCATATTTTGATTACCCCAAGCCTTGAGATGCGCCACGCCGAAGTCCTGAACTGCACAATTTCAGACCACCGTCCCATCGCCATGGAGATCGGCCTGCCGCAGTGCCTGCATGGGTTATGACCGCCCCAGACGTTCGTAACGGCGCCTGCTCTTCTGCAACGGCGGCAGGCGCCGTCATAATAGACCTTTAGACGGGGAAAGCGGGTCCCCGCTTCAGGCCCCTGTATCGCTGTTAGACCGATGCAGCCAGTTTCAGATGTCGACGTTCAAACGATGTCTTGGCCTCTTTCATTTGCCGGTGGCTATCGGCATGTACGGTTACAACATATTGGCCCTTGCTCAACGCCGATTGGGCACTGATCAGATAAGGTGCATGGTCAGGACGAAGTGTGACAGCACCTCCGGCCAGCAAGCCGAATACCCCACCAAAGAACATCAGTAACAGCGCGGCTACAAGACTGTTATTTGTAACAAGGCCAGCGCCCAGCACAAACAGAAGCCAGAACAGAGCAAAGCCAACCACCACACCGACAATACCCAGTCGAATATGCGCACGTATTGCCGTACGGGCTATGCCTTGATCTTCAGGCTCCAGCTTGCGCCCCTCATGATTGTCATCGGGAGCCACAACGATCACCTGTTTCTGCTCAAGGCTCGTTTCATCAACTACCTCCTTAGCGACGGCGTTTGCCTCGTTGCGTGTATCAACAATTGCTGCGATTTTGTGATCAAAGGATTCACCTGAAACATCGGTTGTGCTGTTCATGGCTTGGTCCTCCTGCAAAATTGCGTTTTGGTTCCACTTTTACCAGTAGCATAGAAGAGATCAGCGACTCTTCACTTGAACCTTGAAGCTGCGGACCTTAATGCATGCCCCAAAGAATCCCTGGCACTATCCACGCCTGCCTTGAGATCCTCCCAAGCGTCATCGCTGGAGTCTTTAAGTTCCACAAGTTTATCGTTCGCAGCCGCCTGCAATGAGCGCAGCTCTTCGATTTCCTTGTAGTATTTAAGTTGAGCATCGGCTTCCTGACTGTCGGCCTTCGCTTTAAGCCTGTCGATCTCTGCACTCCATTCATCCAGCTGTGCCTGCAACTTCTTTTCATATGCCTCTTTCATAGCCATGTCATTCCTCCTTTCGGGATCAAATGCCTGTGTTTATAACAGGGTAGCTCAAATAGAGGGATTGCAAGGTCAGCTAACCGAACAGTGTTACAGTCCAGGGGCGACAACATAGTCAGCCGGAAATAGGCACGTTTTTTATTGCACAGTAGGGAAGGAGGCGCCACAAGGGGCGTGAGCAGATTCAGATGGGATGCGGCAGCACTGTACCTGCGTTGACACCGTTTTCAGTCACCATGCAAAAGGCATGGCTGGCTGAAATGGCTGTAGGCAATGGGAGAGAGTCTGCCGATAAGCCGGGTTTTGTCGTGGACAATCATTCATCTAGGACCAGCGTCACCACTGGTCTCAAGCGACCTACCCGGACCCGGCGCGGGCCACGCCTTAATGGGTCCCTATTTGGTCTTGCTCCGGGTGGGGTTTACCATCGCCGTGGAGTGTTGCCACCCACGCGGTGCGCTCTTACCGCACCATTTCAACCTTACCGGCATCCGAGGATGCTTAGGCGGTATACTTTCTGTTGCACTTTCCGTCGGCTCGCGCCGCCCAGACGTTATCTGGCACCTTGCCCAGTGGAGCCCGGACTTTCCTCCCCCGCTTAAAAGCGGCGGCGATTGCCTGGCAGACTCTCGGCGCGCAGTATAACGCCAAGGCGCAGTTAAGCAAGCACTTACTCGATCAGCAGCTGATACAGTCGATTTTTCTTCTCGCCGGTAATTTCGGCAGCAAGGCCCGCAGCCTTTTTCGGTGGCATCTCTTTCGCGAGAATATGCAGAATGCGTTCGGCTTCAGGATCGATCTGATCGCCCTGCTCTGGTGCCGGGGCACCATGCACCAGCACCACGAACTCTCCCCTTTGCTGATTGCTGTCCGCCTGAATCCATTCCAGCAGGTTCTGTAAGGTATCGCCGTGAATGGTCTCGAAGGTTTTGGTAAGTTCCCGTGCCACTACTGCGTAACGCTCGCCCCCGAACGCCTCAGCCATCGCAGCAAGACTGTCAACGATGCGATGCGTCGATTCGTAGAAAATAAGCGTTTCAGTGTGGGCAGCATAGGGCTTCAGTGTCTGAAGCCGTGCTCCGCTTTTGGCCGGCAGAAAACCAATGAACTGGAACCGGTCAGACGGCAGCCCCGAAGCGGACAGAGCGGCTACAAAGGCACAACAACCCGGTACAGGCGATACCCGATACCCTGCTTCGCGAACGGCCCGTACCAAATGGAAACCGGGATCCGAAATCAGTGGAGTACCGGCATCACTGACCAGCGCAATTGAGTGGCCCGCCGCAAGCAAATTGATAATATGCTCGGATCGTTGGCGTTCATTGTGATCATGCACTGAAATCATGGGCGCTTTAATGGTAAAGTGCGCAAGCAAACGCCCACTATAACGGGTATCTTCGGCCGCGATGTAATCGACGCTGCCCAGCACCTCCTGAGCCCGTGCCGAGAGGTCTGCCAGGTTACCGATCGGCGTGGCTACGATATAAAGTACTGGTTCTGACATTAGGACACCCATCTGTTGGCAAGGACCCGGATTATATGATGAATCTACGACGGCTGTCTTTCAGCCTGCTGGTGACAGCAACCTTGATGGCCGGCTGTTCAGCGCCCTCAAAGCCACCACAGGTGGTAGATGCAACCGGCAGTACTCAGGCTGCCAGCGTTGATATGCTGCTGAGCCAGGCTGAAAGAGAGCGGCCAATCCGTTCAGCCGAACTCAAACTGCAGGCTGCCCAGTTGCTGGTGCAACAGGGCGAGCGTAATCGGGTGGAGCGGATTCTTGCCACCATTGATACGAACATCCTGCCTCCTACTCTTGCCTTTGAGGTCGCCAAGCTGCGTGCCGGCGACAGCATGGAGCAGCAGCGTGCTGCAGAGGCCTTGCGCTATCTTGATCGTCAGCGATTCAGTGCCCTGCCTGCGCCACAGCAGGCAGAGTTGAGCCAGCTGCGTGCCGATGCATGGCTGGCACAGGATGATCGTGTCGCCGCCAGCCGTGAACTGATCATGAGCAGCCTGCTGGTGGAGGATGACACCGAACGCCAACGCTATCACGATCAGATCTGGCAACTGCTGCAGGCAGTGCCTGATTCCAGTTTGCGTCAGGCTATTCAATCCGGCAACAGCTACCACGAACAGGGCTGGTTTGAACTGGCCGAGATGGTACGTGCCAGCAGTGATCTGCCCAGCCGTGAAGCAGCCCTTGAGCGCTGGCGTCAGCTCTGGCAAGCACACCCTGTAATGATTCTGCCACCCACAGGCCTGATGGGGCTGCAACAGGGTGGTGAAATGATACAGGCCCGCAGAATCGCCGTTGTATTGCCCTTGACCGGAGAACTGGCTCAGCCTGCCAACGCCATCCTGGATGGTATCCGTGCAGCACAGTCTGTGCAGAGCCGCCAGGGGCAGGTGCCTGCTCAACTGTCACTGATCGATTCAAGTCTGTATTCAAATGCCGACGATATTGTACAGGCTGCACGCCAACAGGGTGCCGAGATGATTATCGGACCACTTGACCAGGCGCTAGTTGCACAGTTTTCCAACCAACCTGAACGTGAGCTGCCTGTTTTGGCACTCAATCCGGCACCCAATGGCCCCTCGACGCCCTGGCAACTGGAGCTGTCTTCAGAGCATGAAGCACGCATGGTTGCGAAGCGAGCACTGGCTGAAGGTCAACGCAATGTTCTGCTGATTACCCCTGCTGCCGAGTGGGGTGACCGGGTGCAGGCCGTGATGCGCGAGGAGCTGTCAGCCGGTGGAGGCCGTGTTGTCGGTACGCTGCGGTATCAGGCCGGAGGCAGCTATGACGAACAGATTGCACGTTTGATGCTTACCGATCAAAGCAAACAGCGTGAACAGCAGTTGCGGCAGTTGCTGCGGCATCGACTGGAGTTTCAGGAGCGGTCACGCCAGGATGCTGATGCAATTCTGTTGACTGCACTACCGGATGCTGCACGCTTGATTAAATCGATGCTTAACTACCATTACGCAGCTGACTTGCCGGTGTATGCAACATCCCACCTGTATCCGGGATACCCTGATGCCAGTCGCGATCTGGACCTGAACAACATCACCTTCTGCGACCTGCCGTGGATTCTGGAGCCGCCCAGCGAAGCACACCGGGCACTCAGTGCTGAAGGCAAGGATACCCTGTCACGCTTTGGTCGCCTTTACGCCCTGGGGGTCGATGCGATCAACCTGTATCCGTGGCTAGAGCAACTGCAGAGTGCCCCAGGCGCTTTCCTGCAGGCCGAAACCGGAATGCTCAGCATTGATGCCAACCGCAGGGTACAGCGTGTATTGAGCTGTACCCGCTTTGTTGATGGTGTACCGGCCCCCGTGCCGTCAAACCGCCCCTGACCTGATGGAGATATTGCGATGGATCGCAGACAGATCGGCATGGATGCCGAGCGCCGGGCCGAAGCCTGGCTTACTGCACAGGGACTCACCCTGTTGCAGCGCAACGCACAGTGCCGCCTTGGCGAGATCGACCTGATCATGCGTGATCATGATCAGATCGTATTTGTTGAGGTCAGAACCCGCGGCAGAGCCGGCTTCGGTGGCGCCGCTGCCTCAGTAGACTGGCGCAAGCAGCAAAAACTTATTCGTGCCGCTCGATTCATGCTCAGCCGTAATCCACACTGGAACAATTTCCCCTGCCGCTTCGATGTACTGGCCTATGAGGGAGATTCGGAGACTACCCCTCCAGTGTGGTATAAAGATGCCTTTCGTCCATGAACACCGGAAATGTTTTTAATGGAACTTGAAGACCGTATTGTCAGTCAGTTTCACAACAGTATGGAGATCAATGCGCTCACCATTGAGCAGCACACTCCCCTTATCGCAGACGCAGGTGAACTCCTGCTGCAGTGCCTGGTCAGTGAACAGAAGATTCTGTGTGTCGGTAACGGCGGCTCATCCGCACTGGCCCAGCATTTTGCATCACTGCTGCTGAACCGCTTTCGCCATGAAAGACCTGGCCTGCCGGCGCTGGCACTGAATGACTCGGCCGCCATGAGTGGCATCGGAGAAGAAACCGGTTTCACAGAGGTTTACTCGAAGCAGATTCGAGCCTTGGGTCAACCTGGCGATATACTGCTGGTGATCTCCACTCACGGACGCGCCAACAGTCTGGTACAGGCCATACAGGCAGCCCATGACCGTGACATGATGGTGATTGCACTCAGCGGTGGTGATGGAGGCAACATGGCAGCACTGCTGCTGCCGGACGAGATCGAAATATGCATTCCAGGCGGCGAAGATGCACTGATTCATGGCGCTCACCTTTTGGTGCTGCACTGCTTGTGTGACCTGATTGAATATCAACTATTTGGAGGCTGACCCATGCTGAAACACTCCTTGATCGCCATCGTAATGACGTCCACTCTTGTCACCGGCTGCTCCAACATCATCAGTGCGACGCGCGACGAGCCCATCCGCGAGAGTAAGGACAGCCGCACACTGGGCAGCTACCTGGAAGACGAGGCTATCGAGACCAAGACACTGGTCAACATCAGCAAGGGCTCTCAACCACTGGCCCAATCTCACATCAATGTGGTCAGCTATAACGGCCAAATACTGCTGGTGGGACAGGTTCCGAATGAACAGGTCAAACAGGAAGCCGAACGGGTAGCCAGCCAGGTGCGGCATGTGCGCAAGATTCATAACGAGCTGGAGATAGCAGGTCCCACATCCACCATTGTCCGCAGCAATGATGTCTATCTGACCAGCCGCATCAAGGTACAGATGCTGGCTGACAAGAGCATTGAGGGCAACCGTATCAAGGTCGTCACCGAAAACGGTGTGGTCTATCTGATGGGATTGGTGCGACGGGATGAGGCTGATCGCGCTGTTGATATTACGCGCTCGGTCACCGGTGTGCGCAAGATCGTCAAGGTATTTGAGTATATTGGTGGCTAAACCCAAGCCACCTGAAGCCTTCTGTGGCCGGGTATCCTTCCCGGCCGCTTGAGTTCACAGAGTCTACTTCACTACCCGTAACGCAGGCTTGCGTCCACCCTTGGGAGGCTCTGGCGGTTCATCATCCGGTGGCAATTGCACACCAGCTTCAGCCTGCTTCAGAAGCTCCTCAACACCCGGCTCCACACCAAACCCCATCCCCATGCCGTTTTCACGCGTGAATATCGCCATGACAGCCACCATTGGCACATAAACATTCATCGGCACACCACCAAAACGCGCACTGAAACTGATGCCATGATCGTCAATCATCAGTCCCTGCACTGCCCCAGGCGCGATATTCAGGGTAATTTGGCCATCCTGTACAAACTGTTCAGGCACTTGCACGCCTTGCAGCGTGGCATCAACAGCCAGATGGGGTGTCAGGCCATTATCCAGCACCCACTCATGGAGGGCGCGAAGCAGATAGGGACGGCTCGGCTTGATACTGCTCATGATTTGACTCCTGATAGTGCCAAAGCGCCAGAAGCAACAATGGCATATCTTACGTCCTGATATAAAAAAGGGACGAAGTTACCTTCATCCCCCTGTTGTCCGGTATCGACTCTCTCAGTCGCGCATTTCGCGCTCGAGTTCGGACAGGCTGTCCTGGAACGACTCACGCTCGAACAGGCGCTGCATGTATTTCTGCAGCGGACGCGTTTGCGCTTCCGGCAGCTCAATACCCAACTGAGGCAAACGCCAAAGAATCGGGGCAATACAGCAGTCCACCAGGGTGAACTCTTCACTCATGAAAAAAGGCTTCTCGGCAAAGATCGGCGATACCGCTACCAAACTGTCGCTCAATTCCTTGCGAGCGGCATCCAGCTCGGCATCAGTCCCCTCACCCAGAAGAATCTGATCCACAAGCGCACACCAGTCTTTCTGAATACGATGCATGTAGAGACGGCTTTCGGCGCGTGCAACCGGGTAGACCGGCAGCAACGGCGGATGCGGGAAGCGCTCGTCAAGATACTCCATCATCACATTCGGTTCATACAACACCAGCTCCCGATCCAGCAGAGTCGGAAGCGCGCTGTACGGGTTCTGCGCTGCCACATCCTCCGGCAGCTCATTCTCTTTGCACTCGACGATATCGACTGCCACACCTTTCTCACAGAGTACGATACGTACACGGTGACTGTAATGGTCGGTACCATCAGAGTAAAAGGTCATGGAAGAACGCTTTGCCACTACTCCCATCGAACTATCCCCATAAAAATATTGCGTGCAGAAACAAAAAATCTACGCGGCCTTTCGACCGCGTAGTATTGGACGTGCCAACCCCGTGGGGATCAGTGTACGTCTTTCCAGTACTCTTTCTTCAGAGCAAAGGCAAAGACGAACAGGATCGCCAGGAAGATCAGTACCTTGAAGCCGATACGCTCGGACTCCATACGTGACGGCTCACCCATGTAGGTCATGAAGTTGACCAAGTCATAGATGGTACGATCAAACTCTTCAGCAGACTGAGAGCCGGCTTCGGAAACAGTCAGACAGCCACCCATTTTCTTGCCAGTCAGCGGATCGATTTCATCGTTGCCGCCATGTGCGAGCTCTTCAGGTGTACAGTGGTTAACCACCTTGCCCTGCAGATCTTCCAGTACGTTAGGCATACCAACATCCGGGAAGACAGCGTTATTCACGCCCCAGGGACGGTTTTCGTCAGCATAGAAGCTGCGCAGGTAAGTGTACACCCAATCAGAGCCACGCAGGCGTGTTTCCAGCGTCAGATCCGGCGGCGGTGCACCGAACCAGCCAGCTGCATCGGTCTTGGCCATGGCGATCTTCATGTGATCACCGATTTTGCGTTCGGGATCAAAAATCAGATACTGCTCAACCAGTTCATTTGGCATGCCCAAATCCTGAGCCGAACGCTCGAAGCGCTGGTAGCCGGCTTCATGACAGCCCATGCAACGGTTGACGAAGGTCTGCATACCGCGCTGCAGAGATGCCTGATTGTTCAGGTCGATATCAATCTTGTCCAGCGGCACTCCGGCGCCGCCAGCCGCGCTTGCCGTCATCGGGGCCAGCGCCATCAGCAGAGTAATAAGGAACTTTTTCATTAGCCTGTAACCCTTTCCGGAACCGGTTTAGTGCGTTCCATGCGTGTATAGAACGGCATCAGGATAAAGTACGCAAAGTACAGCACTGTGCAGATCTGGGACATGATGGTACGGCCCTCAGTTGCAGGCAGCACACCCAGTACACCCAGGATCACGAAGCTGACGATCAGGATTGCCAGCCACAGTTTGCTCAGCCAGCCCTTGTAGCGGATTGATTTGACCGGGCTGCGATCCAGCCAGGGCAGTACAAACAGGATGGCAATTGCCGCACCCATGACCACTACACCCCAGAACTTGGCATCCAGACCGAACATCGGGAAAGTCACCGCGCGCAGCATGGCGTAGAAGGGTGTGAAGTACCAGACCGGTGCGATGTGGTTAGGTGTCTTCAGCGCGTTGGCCGGTTCAAAGTTCGGCTTCTCGAGGAAGTAACCACCCCCTTCAGGGAAGAAGAACACAACGGTACAGAATACGAACAGGAACACCACCACGCCCACAATGTCTTTCACGGTGTAGTATGGGTGGAACGGGATACCGTCAAGCGGCACGCCGTTTTCGTCTTTCTTGTCCTTGATTTCAACGCCATCCGGGTTGTTGGAACCCACTTCGTGCAGGGCGATGATGTGCAGGACAACCAGTGCCAGAATCACGATCGGCAGCGCGATCACGTGCAGTGCAAAGAAACGGTTCAGTGTAATGCCGGAGATCAGGAAGTCACCACGAATCCACTGCTGCAGGTCCGGACCAATAACCGGAATGGCACCAAACAGGGAGATGATTACCTGTGCACCCCAGTAGGACATCTGACCCCAGGGCAGCAGGTAACCCATGAAGGCTTCAGCCATCAGCGCCAGGTAGATCGTCATGCCGAAGATCCACACAAGTTCACGCGGCTTGCGGTAGGAGCCGTACATAATACCGCGCAGCATGTGCAGGTAGACCACAACGAAGAAGGCAGAGGCCCCTGTAGAGTGCAGGTAGCGCAGCAGCCAGCCATACTCGACATCACGCATGATGTACTCGACGGAAGCGAAGGCGCCTTCAGCGCTGGGGTTATAGCTCATGGTCAGCCAGATACCGGTAATGATCTGGTTAACCAGTACCAACAGCGCCAAAGAGCCAAAGAAATACCAGAAGTTGAAGTTCTTCGGTGCGTAGTATTTGGACAGATGATCTTCCCACATGGCAGTTGCCGGGAAGCGGTCGTCGATCCAGCCCATCAGGCCCGGATTCCCTTTATTTCGTGTGCCAGCCATTATGCAGTCTCCGGATCAACACCGACGATCAGTGTGTTGTCGTCTTCATAAGAGTGGGGCGGAATGACCAGATTGGTCGGCGCCGGTACGGATTTGTACACGCGGCCCGAAAGGTCAAAACGCGAACCATGACAGGGGCAGAAGAAGCCGCCCAGCCACTCAGGGCCCAGATCATCCGGAGCCACTTCAGGACGGTAGGTCGGAGAGCAACCCAGGTGAGTACAGATACCCACCATAACGGCGATTTCAGGACGCATCGCACGAGCAGCAGTCTTCGGAATATAATCCGGCTGTTGCGGCTTCTCGGAAGCCGGGTCAGCCAAACGATCATTCAGCTTTTCCAGATTCGCCAGCGCTTCCTCTCCACGACGCACAACCCATACCGGCTTGCCACGCCATTCCACGATCATCTGCTGACCTGGCTCCAGCTTGCTGATATCCGCCTTTGCAGGAGCGCCGGCAGCTTTCGCCTTGGCACTCGGATTCCAGGAAGCCACGAACGGGACGGCCGCTCCGACAGCGCCCACTGCACCTACTGCAGATGTGGCACCGATCAGGAGACGACGTCGACCCTTATTCACGCCGTCATTGCTCATTAACTTCATCTCCCCTCAATCGACCCGCCGCTTTTGTACGGACACAAAAGACCTGCGGACCGCTCAGTCATGAAAAAACACAAAAACCGGTTCGTTCAAATGCGCCGAATATTAAAGAAAATACCCTTTTTTTACAAGGTAAAAAGAACCCTCCATTAGGCGAACGCAGCATTCATTGACCTGACCCCAAATACAAAAAAAGCCCACAACCATAAGGCTGCAGGCTTTTTTTCGCTGCCATAATGCGGCAATGCCGCAGGCAAATTAACGCTTGGAGAACTGCGGACGCTTACGTGCTTTGCGCAGACCCACTTTCTTACGCTCAACCATACGTGCGTCACGAGTAACGTAGCCCGCTTCACGCAGGGCGCCACGCAGAGTTTCGTCATATTCCATCAGAGCACGAGTGATGCCGTGACGGATAGCACCGGCCTGACCGAAGCCACCACCACCCTTGACGGTGATGTGCGCGTCGAATTTTTCGACGTTATCAGTCAGCTCCAGCGGCTGCTTGACGATCATACGTGCAGTCACGCGACCGAAGTACTCTTCCAGAGTACGGTTGTTGATCATGATCTTGCCTGTACCCGGGCGCAGGAAGACACGAGCAGTAGAGGTTTTGCGACGGCCGGTACCGTAATACTGAGTAGTAGACATTTTCGCCTTCCCCTTAGATGTTCAGTTCTTTCGGTTGCTGAGCCTGGTGCGGGTGCTCGCCACCAGCGTAGACTTTCAGCTTGGTGTACATGGCACGGCCCAGAGGACCTTTCGGCAGCATGCCCTTTACAGCCAGCTCAATCGTGCGCTCAGGGAAGGTCTGTACCATCTTGTTGAAGTTGGCTTCCTTCAGGCCACCCGGAAAACCGGAGTGACGATAGTACATCTTGTCATTGCGCTTGTTGCCGGTTACGTGAACCTTTTCAGCGTTCACTACAACAATGTAGTCACCGGTATCAACGTGCGGAGTGTATTCCGGCTTGTGCTTGCCACGCAGACGACGGGCAATTTCAGTTGCCAGGCGACCCAGAGTTTTACCTTCTGCGTCCACAACATACCAGTCGCGTTTTACTTCGGCCGGTTTGGCGGTAAAAGTTTTCATGGATGGTTTCACCTTACAATTTAAGTCTCGAATCCGAGATTCCGACTTACCTTATAGTTATTGGTTAGCAGCAAAGCCGCTAACGTACACTTTTTCGGCACCCTGCTTTCAGGGAGCGCGCATTATACTTGCTTCAACCCTGCTTGAAAAGTGCTTTCAGGCCCGATGTTCGCGCGCCAGATATTCATGCGACTGCATCTCAAGCAGACGACTCTGGGTACGCTCAATCTCGAATGAAAGCCGACCTTCAGTATAGATTTCATGAATCGGTACTTCTGCGGAGATGATCAGCTTGACGCCTGAGTCATAGAACTCATCGACCAGGTTGATGAATCGGCGAGCAGCGTCATCATTCTTGCGCCCCAACTGGGGAACATTACTGAGCAGTACAGCATGATAGATTTTGCCAAGCTCAATGTAATCGTTCTGTGAGCGCGCACCTTCGCACAGTGCATTGAAATCAAACCAGGCTACATCTTCACACAGACGCCGCGCCTGCAGTTTGCGACCATTGATCTCTATCTGGGCACCATACTGCTCTTCCTCCAGGTCGGGCGCGAGGCTTTCAAAACTGCGACTCAGGCTCTCGTCTGCAGCTGCATCCAGCGGCCAATGGTAGAGTTCGGCCTGCTCCAGCGCGCGCAGACGATAGTCGACTCCCCCGTCCACATTGACCACTTCGGTGAAACGCTTGAGCATATCAATGGCCGGCAGAAAACGCTGACGCTGCAGACCGTCCTTGTAGAGCCCGTCAGGAACGATATTGGAAGTTGCCACCAGTGACACTCCATTGTTGAACAGCTCTTGCATCAATCCACCCAGAATCATCGCATCGGTAATATCGGACACGAAAAACTCATCAAAGCAGATGATGCGTGCCTCCTGCGCATACTTGCGACCAATTTCAGTCAGCGGGTTCTTGGTTCCATCCAGCGCTTTGAGCTCATGGTGCACCCTCTGCATGAAGCGGTGAAAGTGGGTCCGCATCTTGCGCTCAAACGGCAGACTGTCATAGAAGGTATCCATCAAATAGGTTTTGCCCCGTCCGACACCACCCCAGAAATACAACCCCTTGATCGGCTCCTGTGGCGTACGCTTGATCCTTCCGCCCAAACGCTGCATCAGACCGGGCTTTGGCGCCCGTTCAGCCGCTACCAGCTCATCGTACAGGCGCTGCAGATGGCCGACCGCCATCTCCTGAGTCGAATCATAGGAGAAGTCTTCACGTTCCAGGTCTTTACGGTATCGTTCAAGCGGGGTCATCTTCAGTCTGCACCTCTGGTCAGTTTATGAACGCCACAACGGGGGCGAACTTTACTGCTGCAGACCGGTTTTCGCAAATCCGCAACACGGCTGTTACGCAAGCCGCCGTATTCAAGGTCACCCCAGCCCGAATATTCGTACCAACACCGGCACCAGAAAAGCGGTCAGCAACCCGGTCATCCCCATCGCAAGCCCGGAAAAAGCACCGGCCAGCGTACTGAACTCAAAAGCATACGCCGTACCAAAACCATGAGCTGAAACCCCCAGGGTAAACCCCTTCACGGCATCATCCTCGATTTTGAGCAACCGAAAAAGCGGGGGCGCAACAATGCATCCGATGGCGCCGGTAATCAGTACCAGACCCGCTGCCAACGAAGGATAACCACCAATTTTCTCGGCAATCCCGATGGCGATCGGTGAAGTCACGGATTTGGGCGCCAATGACAAAAGCATCCCTTCGGATGCGCCCAATACCCAGGCCACAAGGATGGCCGATGCACTGGCGGTTACCGCGCCGCACAAACACGCAACCAGTAACGGCACCAACATTTTCTTGACCCGTTCAAAATGGTCATACAGGGGTACTGCGAGGGCGACTGTTGCTGGCCCCAGCAAAAAATGAATGAACTGGGCACCACTAAAATAGGTGTCATAGTCCGTTCCGGTCAGCTGGAGAAAAACAATGATCAGCGACAGTGCTACCAGCACAGGGTGTAGCAGAGGCGTGCCTCCCACCCTCCGATTAAGCCAACTACTGAACAGAAAAGTGGCAATGGTGACAATAATCCAGAACAGGGGCTTGGCGGCAAAATAGACCCAAAAGCTACTCATCGCCGTTCCTCCAATGCGGCCATATCCAGCTTACGAGTCAATCGTTTCAGTACCAGCGCCGTCACCAGTACCGTGACGACTGTACTGACTACCAGCGCCACCATAATAATCAGCCACTCAGCCGCAATCAGCTCGGCATGCACCATTAAACCAACACCAGCCGGAACAAACAGTAACGTCAGATGGCGCAGCAAACCTTCGGATGGCTGCCGGATCAGGTCCGGCACTTGTCGCTTGATCACCAGCCCTACCAGCAGCAGTACCATGCCCATTACCGGCCCGGGTACCGGAAGCTCCAACGCCAACACCACCCACTCACCCAGCAGCTGACAAATCAGCAGCACCATCAACCCAATCAGCATATCCCCCCCTTTTTCACTGTTATCAGCGTTGAGGAGTGTACTTATTTTCTTAACAAAATACCTCTCGCCTATTGGCAATCAGGCACCGGCTCTCTATAATGCGCCCCGTTCCTGATTGAGGCGCTCCCACGCCATCCTCCAATCAGAACAATTACTTAGCTTCAGCTTTGTCGGGGTGTAGCTCAGCCTGGTAGAGCACTGTCTTCGGGAGGCAGGGGTCGTAGGTTCAAATCCTGTCACCCCGACCACTTGCTGAATCTAGGTATTGCGTCGGGGTGTAGCTCAGCCTGGTAGAGCACTGTCTTCGGGAGGCAGGGGTCGTAGGTTCAAATCCTGTCACCCCGACCAATCTTCTTTCCCGCCTTTCATCATATTCAATACTGATCACTGCGTGAGACTCAGGTAGAATTTCGCCTTTCCCGTAATCTGTGGATATCTCACTCATGCTGGACAGGATATTTAAGCTCAAAGAGCATAACACCTCCATCAAGACTGAAGTCATTGCCGGAATCACCACCTTTCTGACAATGGCCTACATCATTTTTGTGAACCCCTCGATGCTGGCCAGTACCGGAATGGATGCAGGCGCCGTATTTGTCGCCACCTGCCTTGCAGCGGCCATCGGTTGTTTTGTGATGGGATTTTGGGCCAACTACCCAATCGCGCTTGCACCCGGCATGGGCCTGAATGCCTTTTTCAGCTTTACCGTTGTCGGACAGATGGGCTACAGCTGGGAAACCGCACTGGGTGCCGTATTCATTTCCGGCGTCTGCTTTTTCCTGCTGTCAGTTTTCCGCATTCGCGAGTGGATCATCAATAGCATCCCACTGGCACTGAAAGCAGGCATTGGCGCAGGCATCGGTCTGTTTCTGGGTTTTATCGGCCTCAAGAACGCAGGCATTGTGGTGGACAACCCCGCCACTCTGGTCACTATCGGAGACATGGGTCAATGGGGTGCGATCATGGCCTGCATCGGTTTTGTTCTGATTGCTGCTCTGTATTACCGCCAGGTTACCGGATCTGTCATGATCGGCATTCTCGCCATCACTCTGGTCAGCCTGATAGCAGGCCAGACAGAGTTCAACGGCGTATTTTCCGCCCCACCGTCCCTCGCCCCCACCCTTGGCCAACTGGACATAGCCGGCGCTCTCAGCATTGGCCTGGTCAGTGTTATCTTCTCATTCCTGTTTGTGGACCTGTTTGACACCTCGGGCACACTCATCGCGGTAGCTCAGAAAGGCAAGCTGCTGACACCCGATGGCAAACTGCCACGCCTGGGCCGCGCCCTGATGGCAGACTCCACCGCCACCATGGCTGGTTCGGTCATGGGCACCTCAACGACCACCAGCTATGTCGAATCCGGCGCAGGCATCGCTGCCGGCGGGCGCACCGGCCTCACGGCTGTCGTTGTGGGCATCCTGTTTCTGGCTTGCCTGTTCATGTCACCGTTGGCAGGCACCATTCCGGCCTATGCCACTGCCCCTGCCCTTCTGTTCGTTGCCGTGCTGATGACTCACAGCCTGATCCAGATAAACTGGGATGACATCACCGAAGCCGCGCCCGTTGTCATCGCCGCCGTCAGCATGCCACTGACATTTTCCATCACTACCGGTATCGCCTTTGGTCTGATCTCATACACCGTGATCAAAGCACTGAGTGGGCGCTTTGATCAGCTTAATCCGGCGCTTTGGATACTGTCCGCCCTGTTCATCGTTAAAATGGCGTTTTACGGCTAGAGGCACGCGAGTTTATCCCGGTCATGCACCGCGCTATGGCACAACGAAAAAAGGGGTGAAGATCACTGGATCTTCACCCCTTTTTTATTACCGTATTTCCAAGCCTTGCCGATTACAGCAGGTCAGAGCACCAGACGACGGATATCGCTCAGCAGCCCGTTCAGGTCGGTCAGGAAACGACCGGCATCACCACCGTTGATGGCACGGTGATCGTAGGACAGGCACAGTGGCAGCATCAGGCGCGGCTCGAACTCCTTGCCATTCCAGCGCGGCTTGATATCCGCCTTGGAGATACCGAGGATCGCCACCTCCGGCGCATTGACGATCGGCGTAAAACCATTGCCGCCGATACCGCCGAGACTGGAGATGGTGAAGCAGGCACCCTGCATTTCGTTCGGCTTCAGCTTGCGATCCTTGGCCTTGCCGGCCAGCTCGGTCGCTTCGCGTGCCAGATCGTAGACGCTCTTCTGATCTGCATCCTTGATCACCGGCACCATCAGACCGTTCGGTGTATCCACTGCGATACCGATATTGACGTACTGCTTGTAGACAATGTGCTCACCATCATGATGCAGCGATGCATTGAATTTCTGGTGACGCTTGAGCGCAATGGCACAGGCCTTGATCATGAACGGCAGCGGGGTCAGCTTGACGCCTTCCTTCACAGCCGCGTCCTTCATCTCCTTGCGGAAAGCTTCAAGCTCAGTGATATCGGCATCATCAAACTGAGTCACGTGCGGAATATTCAGCCAGCAGCGCGACATGTTGTCACGGGTGATCTTGTCCACCTTGCTCAGCTTAACCATCTCGGTTTCACCGAACTTGCTGAAGTCCACCGCCGGAATGACCGGAATACCACTGCCGCCGGTCACGGCAGCCGGACCTTTTTCGCTCAGCTGCTTCAACGCAGACTTCACATAGGCTTGAACATCTTCCTTCAGGATACGACCCTTACGGCCCGTACCGGAGACATTGGCCAGCTCGACGCCAAACTCACGTGCCAGTGCACGCACGGCCGGGCCAGCATGTACCTTGCGGTTCTTCTGCTCAAGCGCTCCAAGATCCACATTCTTATCCGCTGCCGGAGCAGCCGACTTGGCAGGTGCAGCAGCCGATGCAGACTTGGCAGCGGGCGCTGATGCAGCCTTGGAAGTGTCAGCCTTGGGGGCTGCGGCAGGAGCACCCGCCACTTCCAGCTCAATGATCACATCACCTTCATTGACCTTATCGCCCTCACTGATACTGACAGACTTGACCCTGCCACCTTTCGGAGCCGGCACTTCCATAGAAGCCTTGTCGGTTTCAAGTGTGATCAGGCTGTCACCTTCCGCGATCTCGTCACCGGCTTTGACCAGCACTTCGATCACGTCTACATCGCTGGCACCGGACAGGTCCGGAACGGTCACTTGTTCCACACCACCGGATGCAGCTGCAGGCGCAGATTCAGCTGCAGACTCAGAATTAGACGGTGTCACCGATGCATCAGCAGCCGGAGTGTCACTTTGGCCAGATCCGGACGCGCCGCCACTGACTTCAAGCTCGAGCAGCAGGTCGCCTTCATTAACCTGATCGCCTTCCTTAATCTTCATGGAAACAACCTTACCACCCATCGGGGCTGGCACTTCCATTGAAGCCTTATCGGTTTCCAGAGTAATCAGACTATCGCCTTCAGCGATTTCATCGCCGGCCTTGACCAGCACTTCGATCACATCCACATCAGATGCGCCGGAGAGATCCGGTACCAGCACCTGCTCAATGCGGCTGCCGGAATCAGACGTGGGCGCCGCCTGTTTGGTCGCTTCGGGCTCAGATGCCGGCGCCGACTCTTCCGCCTTCGTCGCTGCAGACTCACCAGACGCCGCTGGCTCAGAGCCGCCCTCCGCGTCCGTTTCCAGCTCCAGAATCACGTCACCCTCGTTACAGGTGCTGCCTTCTGAAACAACAATTTTCTTCACCACACCCGCGTGGGTGGAGGGGACTTCCATGGAGGCCTTATCAGTCTCCAGCACGATCAGAGAATCACCCTCGGCGATGGTGTCGCCCTCTTTGACACATACTTCGATGATGTCGACGTTTTCGCTACCGCCGATATCAGGCACTTTAATGGTAGTGGTAGTCACAATAATTCCTCTCGCTTAACCAGTCAGATGTTCACTCGCCTGCCACTTACAGTGTCCAGGGCGCCGGCTTTTCCGGGTTGATGTTGAACTTCTGAATGGCCTTGGCGACAACCGAAGCCTCCAGTTTGCCCTCTTCCTGCAGTGCTTTCAGGGCTGCAACCGTGACGTAGTAGCGGTTAACTTCAAAGAATTCACGCAGCTTGCCACGGGTATCCGAGCGACCAAAGCCGTCAGTACCCAGCACCTTGTAGCGGCGCGGGATGTACTCACGCAACTGGTCCGCGTACAGGCGAATGTAGTCGGTGGATGCAATCACCGGGCCTTCACGCCCTTCCAGACACTCTTCCACATAGGACTTGCGCACATCCTCTTCAGGGTGCAGAAGATTCCAGCGACTGACTGCCTGCGCATCGCGGCGCAGCTCATTGATGGAGGTCGTACTCCATACATCCGCCTCAACACCGAACTCGTCGCGCAGAATGTTTGCCGCCTCGCGCACTTCGCGCAGAATCGAACCACAGCCCATCAGCTGCACCTTGAGATCGGAATCCTTGCCCTCTTCCAGCAGGTACATGCCCTTGATGATGCCTTCTTCGGCACCCTGCGGCATTTCCGGATGCTGGTAGTTCTCGTTCAGCGTGGTGATGTAGTAGAACCGGTTTTCCTGTTCCTGATACATGCGACGCAGGCCATCCTGCACGATCACGGCCATCTCGTAGCCATAGGTCGGGTCGTAGGAGACACAGTTCGGGATCATTTGCGCCATTAGATGGCTATGACCATCCTGGTGCTGAAGACCTTCGCCGTTCAGGGTTGTACGCCCGGATGTGGCACCGATCAGGAAGCCACGCGCCTGAGAGTCACCTGCTGCCCAGGCCAGGTCCATAATGCGCTGGAAGCCGAACATGGAGTAGAAAATGTAGAACGGCACCATGGTGCAGTTGTTGTTGGCATATGAGGTGGCCGCCGCAATCCAGGCCGACATGGCGCCTGCCTCGTTAATCCCTTCCTGCAGGATCTGGCCGCTCTTGGACTCCTTGTAGTACATGATCTGGTCGGAGTCGTGCGGAACGTAACGCTGACCTTCAGAAGAGTATATGCCCAACTGACGGAACATGCCTTCCATACCGAAGGTGCGCGCTTCGTCCGGTACAATCGGAACCACACGCTGCCCCATGCTCTTGTCCTTGACCAGGGTGCTGAGTACACGGTTCAGCGCCATCTGAGTCGAAAGGGTTCGCTCTCCGCTGGATTTAAGCTGCCCGGAAAAGGCATCAAGCCCGGGAATTTCCAGCTGTTCAAACTCGGTACGACGTGCCGGATAGAAACCGCCAAGCTGCTTGCGGCGCTCCAGCATGTACTTCATCTCAGGCGAGTCCGGCGACGGACGGTAATACGGCACTTCCTTCAGCTGATCATCAGACAGCGGAATGTTGAAGTTATCACGGAACGCCTTGAGATCGTCCAGTGCCACCTTCTTCAGTGAGTGGGTATCATTCTTGGCCTGGCCGGACTGGCCTGTGCCGTAACCCTTGACGGTCTGAGCCAGAATAACGGTAGGCTGGCCCTTGTTGTTCATCGCCTCATGGTAGGCTGCGTACACCTTGTAGGGGTCGTGGCCACCACGGTTGAGTTTCATGATCTCGTCATCGGACATGTCCTTCACCAACTCGAGCAACTCCGGGTATTTGCCGAAGAAATGCTCGCGGGTGTAGGCACCGCCGTTGGCCTTGTAGTTCTGCAACTCACCGTCGCAGACTTCATTCATGCGCTTGGTCAGCAGACCGGTGGTATCGCGCTCAAACAGCGGATCCCAGTGACGCCCCCACAGGACCTTGATCACGTTCCAGCCCGCGCCCTTGAATACGCCTTCAAGCTCCTGCACGATCTTGCCGTTGCCGCGTACCGGGCCATCAAGACGCTGCAGGTTACAGTTGATCACGAATACCAGGTTTTCCAGCTGCTCGCGCCCTGCCAGTGAAATGGCGCCCAGCGTTTCCGGCTCATCACACTCACCATCACCCAGGAATGCCCACACCTTGCGGTTACCGCGCTTGACAAGATCCCGCGCAGACAGGTAACGCATCACGTGCGCCTGGTAGATCGCCTGAATCGGGCCGAGCCCCATGGAAACGGTCGGGAACTGCCAGAAGTTCGGCATCAACCAGGGGTGCGGATAGGAGGACAGACCATTGCCATCCACTTCACGGCGGAAGTTGTCCAGCTGCTCTTCTGTCAGACGACCTTCAAGGTAAGCACGCGCATAAATACCCGGTGAGATGTGTCCCTGGAAGAACACCATGTCGGATTCGCGATCGCCTTCAGGGCCATGAAAAAAGTAGTTAAAACCGATATCGTAGAGTGTTGCAGAGGAGGAGAAGCTGGAGATATGACCGCCGAGTGCGTCTTCATTGTCATTGGCACGCATGACCATTGCCATTGCGTTCCAGCGAATGAAGGAACGAATGCGTCGTTCCATGAACAGATCACCCGGCATGCGCACTTCATCGCGAGGTGAGATGGTGTTTACGTATGGGGTGTTAAGCGTGGTGGCATCCTGCACACCGAGCGCTGCAGCCCTGGAACCGAGTTCGCGCATGAGGTAACGCGCACGTTCGTCACCGTCGTTTTTGGCGACGGATTCGAGAGCATCCATCCATTCCTGGGTTTCGATTGGATCGATATCTTCAATCATGTCTCGCACTTTGCCTTCTCCGATCACTTGTAAGCGTGGATGTGCCAAGACTGGCCTGATACTGGCATGGATTACACGCCGGAGCACCCCGGGCCGTCCCGGTTGTTATGATTTTGTGTGTAGTAATACTACAATTACTCCCAAGCACTGTCCAGATAGCGCATTTTCCTAGGCATTAACCCGTATTTCGAGCGGGCTTGATGTAGTATTTTGACAATGTCAAGTTGCATCCTCATGACTCAGGTTAGCGCGTCTGAGCGCTCTTTCCAGTCGAGTCTGCTCTCTGCCCCGCTCAAGCAACACCTCTTCCACATATGCCAGATGGTCATGGGCAGCCTGACGTGCCGTTTCAGGATCACCCGCCAAAATCGCCTGAAGCAGCAGATAGTGCTGGTCATGGATTCGTCCGCGCATATCATGTTTGGGATAAATCTGCTCAAGGTTGTCCCAAATGTGCTGACGCAGCAGAGTAAACAGGGCACGCATCATGTGCAGCAGCACCACGTTATGGGTCGCGGCGGCAATCGCCAGATGAAACTCGACATCAGCGGCCACTTCTCGGTCGAAAGATTTCTGCTCATGGAACTGTTGCAACTCATCAAAACGAGCCTGAATTTCCAGTTTGTCTGCAGCCGTGGAACGAAGCGCCGCATAGTAGGCACTGACGCCTTCCAGTGCATGGCGAAACTCCAGCAGATCATACTGTGACTCGGGATGGGTTCGGAACAGTTCCAGCAGAGGATCAGACAAACTGCCGCCAATCTCTTCCGACACAAAAGTGCCACCACCCTGACGACTGTTCAGTAGCCCACGCGCAGCCAGTTTCTGCATCGCCTCGCGCAACGAAGGACGAGAGACATCAAACTGTTTGGCCAGCTCTCGTTCCGGTGGCAGGCGCTGCCCCGGCTTGAGCGTACCCTCCAGAATCATCGTTTCAAGCTGCTGCATGATGACATCTGAAATTTTTGGCTGTTTGACTCGCTGATACGACATGACGCGTGGTTGACCCAGTGGATAAGTTTAAGCCTCAACATAAATTGGCTTGACCAATTATTCAAGCATCTGTTTTTTCCTATTGCCTGTTTAATGAGCAATTGACAGCCAAACAGGATCACAATAAAGTCTGAAAAATAAATATGGATAATTGGTCTTACCAATTTGAGGCGCTTAAACATGCAGGCTCGCTATCAGGCAATTCTCGACCAGCTCAAAACCTTTATTCCGAAGCAGCGGCTGATCAGCGATCCACTGCGAACCCTGGCTTATGGTACGGATGCCAGTTTCTATCGCCTGATTCCACAGCTGGTTGTGCGCGTGGAAAATGAGCAGGAAGTCATCAAGCTAATCAGCCTGGCCAACGCGCACGCCTTGCCTCTCACTTTCAGGGCAGCCGGTACAAGTCTGTCAGGCCAGGCCGTAACCGATTCCATACTGGTCCAGCTGGGGGATGGGTGGAATGGCCACAAAATCAACGCCGATGCCAGTGAAATACGCCTGCAACCCGGTGTCATTGGTGCCCATGCCAACCGTTATCTGGCACCTTTTCAGCGCAAGATCGGACCAGACCCCGCCTCCATCAACGCCGCCAAAATTGGCGGCATTGCCGCCAACAATGCCAGCGGCATGTGTTGTGGTACGGCGCAGAACAGTTATCGCACGCTCGCCAGCATGCGTATGATTCTGTCCGATGGCAGCGTTCTTGACACTGGCAACCCGGAGTCTGTCGAGCAGTTCCGGCAACAGCACCGCTGCATGCTCAACGCGCTTGGATCACTGGCAGAGCTGACTCGCTCAAATACATCCTTGCGCCAGAAAATCGAACACAAATATCGGCTCAAGAATACTACCGGCTATTCGCTCAACGCACTGATCGACTTTGGCGACCCGATCGATATTCTTCAGCACTTGATGATTGGATCCGAGGGGACGCTGGGCTTCATTTCCGAGATCACCTACAAAACCGTACCCGAACATCCCTGCAAGGCCTCCGCCCTGGTGTTTTTCAATGATGTACGCACCACATGCGAGGCTGTCGCACTGCTCAAGGCAACACCGGTCGCCGCCGTCGAGCTGATGGATCGCGCCGGCCTGCGCTCGGTCGAAAACAAGCCCGGCATGCCGGACTTCATGCGCGAACTGCCCGATGATGCCGCGGCACTGCTGATTGAAACCCGCGCAGAAACCGCTGCAGTACTGCAGCAGCAAATTGATGTTATCTGCGCCAGCCTGATCCATCTTGAAACTCTGAGACCAGTTGAGTTCAGCACAAATCCGGACGAATGTGCGCGTTACTGGGCGATCCGCAAGGGCCTTTTCCCTGCCGTTGGCGCCGTGCGTGAAACCGGCACTACCGTCATCATTGAGGATGTCGCTTTCCCGGTTGAGCGCCTCGCGGATGCCGTTGCCGATCTGCACCGGCTGTTCCAGCGCTGGGAGTACCCCGAAGCCCTGATTTTTGGCCATGCATTGGAAGGCAACCTTCACTTTGTGTTCACACAATCGTTTGACACTCAGGAGGCTCTGATAAGGTATGAAGGGCTGATGGACGATGTCGCCAAGCTGGTGGTCGAAGTTTATGGTGGTTCACTCAAGGCAGAGCATGGCACCGGGCGCAACATGGCTCCCTATGTCGAACTGGAGTGGGGCACCGACGCATATGAACTGATGTGGGAACTCAAACAACTTCTTGATCCAACCGGCATTCTCAACCCCGGCGTCATTCTCAACCGCGATCAGCAGGTACACCTGAAAAACCTTAAACCCCTGCCCGCCGCCAACCCGCTGGTAGACAAGTGCATTGAGTGCGGTTTTTGTGAGCCGGTTTGCCCCTCGCGAGACCTGACTCTGACACCGCGCCAGCGTATCGCGGTCTGGCGCGAGATTCAGCGGCTTGAGCGCAGCGGCGATGATGCAGAGCGCCTGCGTCAGTTGAAGAAGGACTACGACTATCAGGGCGATACAACCTGTGCCGCCTGTGGTCTGTGTTCAACCAGCTGTCCTGTCGGTATCAATACCGGTGACCTGACCCGTGAAATCCGTCACTTTCACAATGAGTCCCATGAAAACACTGCCGCCTGGATTGCCAGCCACTATGGAGGCGCCATGCGTCTTAGCAAGGCCGCTTTCCGCATCGCCGATACTACACACCGGTTGATCGGCACATCAGCCATGAGCGGCCTGACGCGTGGTCTGCGCAAGATCAGTGGTAACCGGGTACAGCAGTGGACCCCAGCCATGCCGACCGCGGCTCCCGCTCTCTCCGCTACCCGCGGTAACCACAGCACCGGTGCCACAGGGCAGGTCGTTTACCTGCCCAGCTGCGCCAGCCGTACCATGGGGCCCATGCGCGGGGCGGCAGACAAATCCTCGCTGGCAGACAAAACAATCACACTGCTGGAAAAAGCCGGCTTTGAGGTCATTCTGCCGACTCAAGCTGACGGGCTCTGCTGCGGCATGCCCTTTCAATCCAAGGGCATGTTTGAGGCAGCTGAACAAAAGCGCAACGAGCTCAATCGTGTCTTGATGAACTTGACCCGCCAAGGCACCATTCCAGTGTATTCAGACACTAGCCCCTGCTCTTTGCGACTGCAGGAAGGACTCGATCCAGCTCTGCAGTTATTTGACAGCATTGAGTTCCTGGACCGTTTTGTACTGCCGCAGCTGATTATTGATCCGATAGAAGGTCCCGTTGCTCTGCATGTCACCTGCAGCACCACAAGGATGGGACTGGCAGAGCCGCTTAAACGCATTCTATCTGCCTGTTGCCACAACCTGGTGATTCCCGAGCAGATAACCTGTTGTGGCTTTGCGGGTGACAAGGGTTTTACCACACCTGAATTGAATGCTTCGGCACTGCGCACACTGAAAGACTCGGTCGCCCACTGCAGTGAAGGCTATTCCACAAGTCGCACCTGTGAGATTGGCCTCAGCCACCACAGTGGTATTGAATACCGTTCTCCGGTGTACCTGATTGATCAGTGTTCAAGGCCAAGACAACCCTGATTACCGCCTCTGCATCGATCATGGCAAATCCTGTACACTGTGCGGTTCGATAGGACCGCCCTACCGGTCGCTGGTATCTGCAGGATTAAGGAAAGGATATGGAGAGCACGGTTTACACACTGCTGGAACGGATCTTTCAGACCGTATTCCCGCTGGTTGCCATCGTCAGCGTGGGCTATTTCTATGCCCGCTGGCGCAACACTGACATGTCGATCGCCAACCGAATCAACATCGATGTATTTTGCCCCGCACTGATCTTTTCGGTCATGTCTGCAAAATCCTTCGATTTGCCAACCTACTCCATGCTGGCCATTGGGGCCGCTGTGGTTGTACTGGGATCGGGGTTATTGCTGCTGCCTGTTTGCCGCCTAATGGGCGTCAAAGGCAAGACGTTTCTCCCCCCCATGATGTTCAACAACAGCGGCAACCTTGGCATACCACTGCTGGTACTCGCGTTTGGCGAGCAGGCATTGCCAGCCGCTGTTGTACTTTTTCTGGTGGAAAACCTGCTTCACTTCACGGTGGGCACCTACATGCTGGACCATCGTACCAACCCTCTGAACGTGCTGCGCATGCCAATGATCATCGCCACCATTGCCGGATTACTGGTCAGCAGCTTCAATGTTACGCTGCCCACAACCGCACAGGTCCCTATTGATATGCTGGGTCAGATCGCGATCCCACTGATGCTGTTTGCACTTGGCGTACGGATGACCAGCGTGGACTTTACCCACTGGAGAGTTGGGGTGTGGGGGGCCATACTCGCTCCACTGAGCGGCATCGCGGTAGCGCTTATGTTATACCCGATACTGAATCTGCCCGCCGAATATTTTGCCTATCTGCTGATCTTCGGCGCCTTGCCGCCGGCAGTACTGAATTACATGATCGCAGAACGCTACAATCAGGAGCCACATCTGGTTGCATCGATTGTACTGATCGGCAATATCGGAAGCCTTGTCACCATTCCGGTGGTGCTCGCATTCGTACTTTAGAACGGGCAGCGGCAGGCGGTTTCGCCTGCCTGAGAGTATGGATCAGGGAGTGATGGCAAGGGGTCAGCGGGGTTCGATGATAATCTGAGTGCGATTTTTCTCGATCGTGGCAGCGCCGATGCCCTTTACGTCAGTCAATTGATCGACACTGACGAAAGGACCATTGGCTTCACGATACGCAACAATTGCTTCAGCCTTTGCAGGCCCAACACCATTAAGGGAAGTTGCAATTTCAGCGGCTGTAGCCGTATTGATATCAATCGGTTCAGCGGCCATGGACAGGGGTGAGAACAGTAGCGCACCGGCGAGAGCGGCGGCAGACAGCAGGCGTTTGATCATGACTTTCTCCTTGTCATATGGAAGCCAGTCACTCCCTGACCGGCTCTAATACTCTAAGTCCATCACACTGTAATTTACAACCCTTACAGACCATCCATTGATCCGGATCAGGATTGGAATATCAACCCAGCGCTGCCAAAACCTCTTCACGAATCTCGGCAGCAACGGTTGAGGGTGCTTCCGCCTGGGTGATCGGGCGACCAACCACCAGGTAATCACTGCCAGCAATAATCGCCTGTGCCGGGGTCATGATCCGACGCTGATCTCCCTGCTCGGCTGAAGCGGGACGTATTCCGGGTGTCACCAGCGCAAAATCGCCTGTGACAGCCGCCCGAATTGCAGTAACTTCCTGTGCTGAGCACACAACACCGTCCAAACCACTGCTGTGCGTCAGCCTGGCCAATCGCACCACCTGCTCCAGCGGGTCGATATCCAGACCGACCTCGGCCAGATCACCCCGCTCCATACTGGTCAGAACGGTCACTGCGATCAGCAGGGTACTGGCCTCATTGACCTTGTCCAGCGCCTCGCGCGAGGCCTCCATCATGCGCCGGCCACCGGAAGCATGCACATTGACCATCCACACGCCCAGTTCGGCTGCCGCCTGCACGGCACGTGCCGTTGTATTGGGGATATCGTGAAACTTCAGATCCAGGAACACATCAAAGCCAAGCTTCTGCAGGGCCTCTACGATGGATGGACCACAGCGCGTGAACAGTTCCTTGCCTACCTTGACGCGGCATAGTGCCGGATCAAGCTGTTGCGCCATCTGCAGGGCAGCCACCCGATCGGGATAATCAAGGGCCACGATGATTCTGTTGGTATCGAGGGTCATGCTCTTCTCTCTTATTCGCCTTCCAGTCCCTGGATCGGCCGAGTGCTACTCCACTGCTTGCAGGAGGGACACTGCCAATGCAGCGTACGACCGGCAAAACCGCAGTGGTTACATTGATAAACGGGCTTGCTTTGCTCCAGCTGGCCAGTCAGGCCGCGCAACACTGTCAGGCTTTGACGTGCGCTGCTGGAACCATACTCAATATGCATGTCGATCAGGCGGTTAAAGCCCTTTATCGAGGGACGTTTCTTCAGCTCTTCTGTCAGAAAGACACCAGCCGCAAACACGTCCTTCTGGCTGCGAATGCGATCGGCCAGCGCAATGATTACACTGGCAGAGGGTGCCTTGCTGAGACAGGCACGCAGATAGCCTTCAAACTCTGCCAGCGAACCCAGCTCACTGTAGCAGCGCTGTAACAGCGGTATTGTTTCGGAGACCAGCAACACATCCTGTTCAAGTACCTGCTTGAGACTCTTGATCGCATGTCGCCAGCGCCCGGCCTCGATTTGAAGTTTCGCTCGTATAAGACTGGCTCTGGCACAATTCGGGTCATACAACAGGGCCTGACGCAGGAAGCGTTCGGCTTCGGCATCACCCTGCCGTGACAGGCGCTGAGCCAACTCACAGCAATAATGCGCAAGCTCATGCCTGATTTCGCGCAACTCCTGAGTCTGCAACTGGCTGGCGGTATCCAGTGCCTGCCGCCACTCACCCTCTTTTTCGTAAAGCTTGATCAAAAGCGTTTGCGCCTTGCGCTTCATCTCTTGACCGCCAGCCTGACGAATAATATCCGACAACAGATTTTCAGCCCGATCGAGCAGGCCGATGGCATCATAGTCGCGCGCCAGCGCCATCTGGATACGCAAAAAGTCCTGCTGACTCAGGTCAGGCCGCGCAAGCAGCTTTTGATGAATGCCGATCGCACGTTCAACATCGCCTTTGCGTCGAAACAGCTTCGCCAGAGTGAGGTGTGCCGGAATGGTATCGGAGTTGATTTCAAGGGCACGGATGAAGCTCTCGATCGCCTCATCGGTTTTTTCGCTGATCAGGTAATCGAGGCCGATGAAGTACTCGCGACTCAGATTAACCTTGCGTTCCTGCTCAAGCTGCGCCGAACGGTTTTGGGATCGCCCCAACCACCAGCCTGCTCCCACTGCCAGAAACAGGGGAACAATAAGCAGATAATCCGCACTCATTTCAGGTACTGTCTTTCAGGCCAGCCGTGCGCAACTGGTCCAGCTCCTTGCGAAAGGCAACCACCTTGCGTTGAGAAGAGTGGAGCCTCGTTTTAAGGGACAGAATGGTCAAAATGCTCAGCACAATGCCGCACAGAGCGCCCAGAACAAAAGTCGCAATCAACCAGAGTGACAGACTTGCCTGCGGCAGCTGAAAGAACACCAGATCAATGGTGACCTGATCTGTGTTGTGAATGGTGAACAGAATACCGACACCGATAACGATCAGCCCCAGCACTATGGTAATCAGGTTTTTAAGCCAGTTCACTCGTAATTCCTCTGCGTTGTACCGCCCCGGTACAAGAGATCAATAGCCGGTCTTGAGTCCTTCATTGACCTGATCTCTCAGTTCCTTGCCAGGCTTGAAGTGGGGAACGTGCTTGGCCGGCAAGGGTACCGCTTCGCCGGTTTTCGGGTTCCGCCCCATTCTCGGTGCCCGATAGTGTAACGAGAAGCTGCCAAAACCGCGAATCTCAATGCGCTCACCGGTAGAGAGTGCATCGGTCATGTGATCCAGCATGGTTTTCACTGCCAGCTCCACATCTTTCACAGACAGCTCAGGATGCGCGTCTATCAAGCGCTCGATCAACTCAGACTTGGTCATAACACCTCCGGTTGAGACCAGGTTCCGCACCCGGCCCCGGGTGCGGAGTCGAACTTGAGCCGTTGGCTCAGGAGTCCTGTTTTTTCATCTGTTCCTTGATCAGGTCACCGATGGTCTTCGGACCTGCGTCCTCAACCGGCTGCTCCTGAACGGACTTCATCGCCTGACGGGTCTGCTCCTGTTCCAACTGACGCACCGACAGGTTGAGTGTTCGGTTACGGCGATCGACACTCTGAACCGCTGCTTCGAGTTGATCACCTGATTTAAGCTCAGTAGTCAGATCAGCGATGTGGTCATGCGAAAGCTCCGCGACCTTGAGCACACCTTCAACACCCTCGGCAAGCTCTACCAAAGCCTGGCGCGGCGTTACCTCACGAATAGTACCCCTGACACGGCTGCCCTTCGGATGCTGATCGGCATACTCTGTGAAGGGATCGGAATCGAGCTGCTTGATACCCAGCGCAACTCGCTCACGCTCCGGATCAATCGACAGCACAACGGCTTCGACCTCATCCCCCTTGTTGTACGCCTTCATCGCTTCTTCGCCCGGCAGGTCCCATGACAGGTCGGAGAGATGGACCAGACCGTCAATGCCGCCATCAAGCCCGATAAAGACACCAAAATCGGTAATGGAGCGCACCCGCCCCTTGAGCCGGTCACCCTTGGCAAACTGACTGGAGAAGGCTTCCCAGGGGTTCGGCTGGCACTGTTTCATACCCAGTGATATACGCCGGCGCTGCTGATCGATATCGAGGATCATGACTTCGATCTCTTCCCCTACCTGAACTGCCTTGGAGGGATGGATATTCTTGTTGGTCCAGTCCATTTCGGACACATGCACCAAACCTTCAACGCCGGTACTGATTTCCGCAAAGCAACCGTAATCGGTCAAGTTGGTAACCCGCGCCTTGACCTTGCTGCCAACGGTATATTCCTTGGTCAGCTGATTCCAGGGATCTTCCTGCAGCTGCTTCAGACCCAGAGAAACGCGCTTGCGCTCAGGATCGTATTTCAGCACCTTCACATCGATTTCATCACCGACGTTGAGTACTTCGCTCGGGTGCTTGACTCGCTTCCAGGCAATATCGGTAATATGGAGCAGGCCGTCGATACCACCCAGATCGATAAAGGCACCGTAGTCGGTAAGGTTCTTGACGATCCCTTTGACCACCAGGCCTTCTTCCATTTTTTCCAGCAGCTTTTCACGTTCCTTGCTGTAGACTTCCTCCAGCACGGCACGGCGAGATACCACCAGATTGTTGCTGCGCTGATCCAGCTTGACGATGCGGAACTCCAGTTCCTGACCTTCAAGGTGAGAGGTATCACGCAGCGGGCGAATATCTACCAGAGAACCTGGCAGGAAGGCATTGAGGCCATTGACCTCGACCGTGAGGCCACCACGCACCCGACCCACGATATGACCATGCACACTTTCGCCTGCCTCGTAGGCCTGCTCCAGCACTCCCCAGGATTCGGCACGCTTGGCACGCTCACGCGAGAGGACAGTCGAGCCAAAGCCATCTTCCAGTGCTTCGAGGGCAACACGTACCTCGTCACCCACCTTCAGATCGACTTCTCCCTTGTCATTACGGAACTGTTCCAGAGGGATAACCCCCTCGGACTTAAGTCCGGCATTGACGATCACAAAGTCATTCTCAATCGCCACAACAGTGCCGGTTACAATGGAACCCGGCGCCATATCCAGCTCTTTCAGACTCTCTTCGAACAGCTCCGCAAAACTTTCGCTCATTACTGATCCTTCCCAGGTTTCGGCTACATCAACGTAGGCCTCTGTGTCTTGCCTCATCCAATACGGCTTGTAACACCTCTTTAATGCTCATCAAGGTGGAATCCAGTATCACCGCATCCGGCGCCGGCTTAAGGGGCGCAACTGCACGATTCATGTCGCGTGCATCACGCGCCTTTATATCGTTCAATATATCACCAAGGCTAGCACCGGGTTCCTTGCTAATCAACTGCTTATAACGTCGTTGTGCACGCTCTTCGGCACTGGCATCAAGGTATATTTTCAAACCGGCCTGGGGGAACACCACCGTCCCCATATCACGACCGTCAGCCACCAGTCCCGGCGCAAGCGCAAAATCACGCTGACGGCTCAACAAAGCCTCACGCACGGGTCCCAGCGCCGCCACTACCGAAGCATCCTCTCCTACCCGCTCGTTACGGATGGCATGGGTCACTTCTTCGCCTTCAAGGATAATCTGAGTATCCCCCCCATCTGTCGCCTTGAAACGCACATCAAGGTGAGCCGCCAGTACTTCCAGCGCCTCTACATCATCCAGCTCAACCCCATGGTGACGGGCAGCCAAAGCGGTTACGCGATACAGCGCACCACTGTCCAGCAGGTGCCAGCCCAACTCGCGTGCCAGCAACTGACAGACTGTTCCCTTGCCCGACCCACTGGGGCCATCCACCGTAATGACGGCGGCCTGTTTTTCCTGGCTGGACATCAGCCCTCCTCCTTATGCACATTCAGACCCAGTCTTTGCATCAACTCGATCAGATCGGGGCATGCTGCCAACAAACAGCCGCCTCCGCCAATTTTGAGTGTATTTTCGCCGCAGAGCCCAGCCGCCAGCGCCGCCATGGCAACCCGGATCTGCCCATTCAACATGATCTCACCACCCTCGATGCACCCACCGGTTACTTCGATTCGGTCATTATCCAGCTCTAGCCGCACACCCAATTGCTGTAACAGCTGCGCTGTTTGCGCCACCGGATTTTCCTCCTTGCGACGCAATCCATCCAGCCCGGTAAATCGGCTGTGTCCCACTGCACAGGCTGCAGCCACCAACAACAGAGGTACCTCGTCGCTGGCCGTGGCAAGATCTGACAGGTCCACTGTCACTGCAGACAGTGGCCGCCCCGCCTTGACATGAATATCGGCTACCGGTTCCCCTGCCTGGAGGTGCTGCTCAGACAGTGTAATGACAGCCCCCATGCGCTCAAGCACGCGCAGCGCACCCGCTCGACTGGGATTAATACCCACCCCTTTGAGCAGCAGGTCAGCCCCAGGGCTGAGACTGGCTACCAGCATAAACAGTGTCGCCCAGGACAGGTCGCGCGGAACTTCGATAGGTGCAGCTCGCAGCGATTGAGCAGGTTTAAGGCAGACCTCCCCGGCGTCACTGCTCATATCAACTCCAAGCGCTGACAGCATCCGTTCGGTGTGATCACGTGTCGCCACCGGCTCAACCACTCGGGTTTCACCTTCTGCCCACAACCCTGCCAGCAGCAGCGCTGATTTAACCTGTGCACTGGGCATCGGCAGGGTATAGCGAACACCCCGCAACCTGCGCCCCCCTTTTATTTTCAGTGGCGGGCAGCCGCCAATACCGGTTTCAATATCCGCTCCCATCAGACGCAGCGGCTCCGCCACACGTGACATATTGCGTTGACTCAGGGACTCGTCACCGAACAGCTCGGTATCGAACGGCTGAGCGACCAGCACACCCGCCAAAAGACGCATCGAGGTAGCTGAGTGACCCAGGTAGAGCGGCCCGGGTGGCGGTTTAAGCCCATGCAGGCCAACTCCGTAGATTCTGACCCTGCCCTGATGCGGACCTTCAATGACTACGCCCATATCACGCATTGCCTGCAACGTCGCCAGGCTGTCTTCACTTTCGAGAAAACCACTGATATCCGTTACGCCATCGGCTATGGCCGCAAGAATAATCGCCCTGTGTGAAACCGACTTATCACCCGGCAATACCAGTTCACCTACTGGTGCAGCATCACTGCTGACACGCAAGCTTACTCCAGCCGCATGATCATTCGATGAATAGGCTGACCCCGTCAGTAATCGGGTAAAGTGATCTCGAGCCGCCTTGGCTCGCGTGAAGATTCCCAGCATCGTCTGGCTATCGCCAGTGTCAATGGCACTGCGCAGACGAGTCAGACCGGTGGTATAACGATCAATCTGCGCCAGCACCGCACTTCGATTGGCAACACAGATGTCATGCCACATGGTTGGGTCGCTGGCAGCAATGCGCGTGAAGTCACGAAAGCCGCCTGCGGCATAACGAAAAATATCCAGATTTTCCTCTTCACGCGCCAGTGTATCGACCAACGAAAATGCCAGCAGGTGCGGCAAGTGGCTTGTTGCAGCCAGCACTTCATCATGCCGTTCAACTTCCATCTGCAATACTTCGGCACCTACCGCCTGCCACAGGCGTGCCAACTCAAGCGTGGCATTTGGATCGGTCTCGGGCAGCGGTGTTAGGATCACCTTATGTCGCTCGAACAGGTCAGCATCGGCAGCACGCACACCGCTTTTCTCGGCACCGGCAATGGGGTGCCCAGGAATAAAGGTCGGTGGCAATTGCCCGAACAGACGACGTGCGGCTGCTACCAGGCTTCCCTTGGTGCTGCCGACATCCGTCACCAGTGTGCGCAAACGCAGCCAGGGACGAATCTGTTCAAGCACACTTTCCATCGCCTTGACCGGAACGGCCAGGACGATCAGATCAGCCGCTGACACTTCCGCTTCAAGGTCAGTGGCAACACGATCAATCACACCCAGCTCGAGACCCAGCCGGCACTCCTCCTCACTGCGATCGGCACCCACGATTTCACGAACACAGGAACGAATCTTCAGTGCCTTGGCAAAAGAGCCACCTATCAGCCCCAAGCCAATGATCAGCACTCTGTCGAGCT
Source organism: Marinobacterium iners (assembly GCF_017310015.1). NCBI lineage: Bacteria > Pseudomonadati > Pseudomonadota > Gammaproteobacteria > Oceanospirillales > Oceanospirillaceae > Marinobacterium > Marinobacterium iners. Next base: position 1,181,677 of record NZ_CP022297.1, on the reverse strand, counting down.
GGTATTGCGACTTACCAGAGTAGTTCAGCACGCCAGCACCTGTTTGAGTGCCCGCAGGAACCGGTCATTTTCATTTGTCAGACCGATACTGATACGCAGATGCTGAGGCATCCGGTATCCGCCCAATGGCCGCACGATCACGCCTTCATGCAGCAGTGCCTGAAACAGGGGCTGGGCCGGGCGTGCCATATCGGCAGTGATGAAGTTCCCGAACGAGGGGATATAACCGACTCCAAGCTGTTTCAGCCCCTGCTCGAGCTGAGCCATTCCCCTGCGATTAAGCTCGACACTGCGAGCCAGGTAATCACCGTCATCCAGAACAGCCTCAGCAGCCGCAAGCGCGAGATGGGATACATTGAACGGTTGCCGTACACGGTTAAGCAGATCGGTAATCACTGTACTGGCGGCAGCAAAACCGACGCGCAGGCCGGCAAGCCCCCAGGCCTTGGAAAATGTGCGGGTCACCACCAGATTCGGGAACTGAGGCAGTAACTCCAGCCCATCCGGAAAGTCTCCAGCCTCAACATATTCCGTATAGGCTTCATCCAGCACGACAATGACATGCTCCGGCACGGCTGCCAGAAATGCTGTCAGCTCGTCACGCATCAAGGCGGTGCCGGTTGGGTTATTCGGGTTGGCAATGAAAATCAGGCGGGTACTTTCTGTAATGGCTTCAGCCATCGCCTGAAGATTGTGGCCATAATCACGAGCGGGCGTGATGACCGCCTTGGCACTACAGGCCTGAGTCACAATGGGATACACCGCAAAGGCGTATTCGGAGAAGATAACCTCATCTCCGGGTTGAAGAAAGGCACGCGCGATCAGCTCAAGCACGTCGTTGGAGCCGTTACCCAGCGTCAGCTGTTCTGGCATCAGTCCATAATATTGATGCAGCGCCGCCTTGAGACGAAAGCCATTACTGTCTGGGTAACGGGTAGCTTCGGCCAATGCTTTCTGTATAGCTTCAATCGCATACGCACTGGGTCCCAGCGGATTCTCATTGCTGGCAAGCTTGATGATATCGTGTATCCCCAGCTCACGCTCCAGCTCCTCAACCGGCTTGCCTGCTTCGTAGGGGTGCAACCCCTGTACTCCAGGTGTCGCCAGTGCCATAAAATCACATGACATCCCTTGGCATCCTTATACTGTATGAACTCAGAGCACCGCTTTCGGGTAGGATCCGAGAAATTTTACCTCGATATCGAGACCATCCAGTTCCGTCAGCAATTCGATAACTGCGGGATCTTCACGATGACCTTCGAAATCAATATAGAACAGCATTTTCCAGTCGTGCTCACCGCTGCTGCGTGTTTCCAGACGCGTCAGACTGATATTGCGTCGGTGAAAAGGCGACAAAAGATCATGCAGCACGCCAGGCTCATCACGGCAGATGAGCAACAGTGAGGTTTTGTCATCACCGCTGGGACCAATCGCTTCACGACCAACGACCAGAAAACGGGGGCAACGATCAGTGGCCTGCGCTGCCGCTTCGGGAGCCAGCTCCACTTCACCGCATATATACAGGCCGAAGCGGCGAAACAGATCCAGCGTATGCCGGATCAAACCGGCATCCTCACTCTCGATGGGGACAACCGCATAGTGAGCACTGCCCTGCTCCACTTCACTGAACACCTGCTCCAGGCTTGGCAACGCCTGACAATGAACAGCCTGCCCGAAATGCTTCTGCGCTGCCTGCTGTGTAAAGGTGCCTTCAGGACCGAGGAACACCGCACGCATCGGCTGCTCAAGCGCAAGGCAGACCGACATGATCTCGCGAAACAGGCGTGCAACGGCCTGATCGGGCAACGGCCCCTCGTTGCGGGCCATTACGGCTCTCAACACCTGCGCTTCACGTTCAGGTCGGTAAAATACCGGTGTCTCGCCCCCTTCGCGATAGCGCTCCTTCACTTCAGCCACGCCCTGTGCCAGCCGGGCGCGATCATTCAGCAGCTGGTGGATCTGACGATCCACCGTATCGATGCGATCACGCAACACCCGCAGTTCCGCTTCCTGCGTATCTACCGCACCCTTGTCAGTCGCCTTCATACTCAGGCCTGCTCTTTTTCGAACCGCTGCATGAAGTCGATCAACGCATCCACCGCCGCTTCTGGTACCGCGTTATAGATGCTCGCCCGCATGCCACCAACAGAGCGATGCCCCTGAAGATTGAGCATTCCTTCTGCTTCTGCCAGTTCAAGGAAACGTTTTTCCAAAGCGGCATCGGCCAGCGTAAACGGCACATTCATGATGGAACGGTTGTTGATCGCTACCGGATTGCCGTAGAAATCGCTGGCATCAATGGCCGCATAGAGCTTAGCGGCCTTGCGGCGGTTCAGTTCGGCCATCGCCTCTACACCGCCCTGGCGCTTGAGCCACTGGAACACCAGCCCGGCCAAATACCAGCCAAAGGTCGGCGGCGTGTTGTTCATGGAGTCGGCGTCAGCGTGGATTTTGTAGTCGTACATGCTTGGCGTACCCGCCAGCGTCTGGCCGATCAAATCTTCACGCACGATCACCACCGTCAGGCCAGCAGGACCAATATTCTTCTGTGCGCCGGCGTAGATCAGGCCAAAGCGGCTGACATCCACAGGGACAGACAGAATATCGGAAGACATATCAGCAACCAGTGGCACATCGCCGCAGTCGGGAATGTAGTCAAACTCGACACCACCAATGGTTTCGTTGGTGGTGTAATGCAGATAGGCCGCCCCAGGTGTCAGCTGCAGTTCTGACTGCGCCGGTGCCGAGGTGTAGTTATTGCCTGCGGTGCTGGCAGCCACATTCACCTGCGCATAGCGCCGGGCTTCCTTGACCGCCTTGCCGGACCAGATGCCGGTATCGATATAGTCCGCGCAGCTCGCACCACGCAGCAGGTTCATCGGCACCATGGCAAACTGGGCCGTTGCACCACCCTGCAGGAACAGCACCTTGTAGTTGGCCGGGATGCCCATCAGGTCGCGCAGGTCCTGCTCGGCCTGAGCCGCAACACCAACATACTCGTCACTGCGATGGCTCATCTCCATAATAGAGAGCCCCTGACCGTGCCAGTCCAGCAGCTCAGCCTGTGCCTGTTGCAGCACCTCTTCCGGCAGGGCTGAAGGCCCTGCACTGAAATTGTATTTACGTGTCATTTCAGCTTTGAATTCCAGTTAGATAAAGGGAATCAGGCATCACTGCCGGTATCATCAGCCTGAGTATCCTGCGCATCATCGGCAGCCTCTTCCGGTACCTCGGTGCGTGATTCGGCACTGTCTTCTGCCGCTTCAAGATCCTCTTCGTCAGGCTCTTCAATACGCGCAATCCCCACCAGCGCCTCTTCTTCAGCCAGGCGGATCAGCATCACGCCCTGAGTGTTGCGGCCCAGACTTGAGATTTCACTGCTGCGCGTCCGTACCAGAGTACCGCGGTTGCTGATCAGCATCACATCGTCGCCTTCGAACACCTGCACCGCACCGGCCAGCTGGCCGTTACGCTCGGTACACTGCATGGCGATCACACCCTGACCACCACGACCGCGCAGTGGGAACTCGTCCACACGGGTCTTCTTGCCGTAACCGTGCTCGGAAGCGGTCAGTACTTCGCCTCCTGCCTGCGGCACCATCAGGGCTATGACCTGGACATCATCATCCATGCGCACACCGCGAACACCGCGTGCCGTGCGGCCCATGGCGCGAACATCGTTCTCGTTGAAACGGATCGCCTTGCCGGCACTGGTCACCAGCATGACATCATCCTGACCACTGGTCAGAGACGCGCCGATCAGGCGGTCACCTTCCACAATATCCAGTGCAATCAAACCGGTACTGCGCGGACGCGAGAAGGCATCCAGCGGTGTCTTTTTCACGGTACCGTTGGCAGTTGCCATGAAAATGAATCGGTCAGGATCAAACGCCTGCACCGGCAGAATGGTGCTGATCCACTCGTTTTCGGCCAGTGGCAGAATGTTGACCACTGGGCGACCACGGGAGGCACGACTGGCCGGAGGAATTTCGTAAACCTTAAGCCAGTACACCTTGCCCATGTTGGTGAAACAGAGAATGGTGTCATGGGTATTGGCAATCAGCAGGTGTTCGATGAAGTCTTCATCTTTCATTGCCGTCGCTGATTTGCCCTTGCCACCACGGCGCTGAGCCTGATAATCGGTCAGAGGCTGAGTTTTGGCGTAACCGGCATGAGAGATCGTCACCACCATATCCTCTTCGGTGATCAGATCCGCCACGGTCAGATCCTGCATCGAGGCCTGAATCTCGGTACGGCGCTCATCGGCATACTCTGCCACCAGCGCTTCCAGCTCTTCGCGGATCACTTCCATCAGGCGCTCATAAGAGCCCAGAATATGCAGCAGCTCGGCGATCTTGTCCAGCAGCTCACGGTATTCAGCGATCAGCTTCTCGTGCTCAAGGCCGGTCAGGCGGTGCAGACGCAGGTCGAGGATTGCCTGGGCCTGAACCGGTGACAGGTAATAACGACCGTCGCGCATGCCATACTGGGGCTCCAGATCTTCAGGCCGGCAAGCGGTTTCACCTGCACGTTCCAGCATGTCGGTCACATTACCCGGCACCCAAGCGGTTGCGATCAGACGTTCTTTCGCTTCGGCAGGAGAAGGAGACTGCTTGATCAGTTCGATGACCGGATCGATATTGGCCAGCGCAATTGCCAGACCTTCCAGTACATGCCCACGTTCGCGTGCCTTGCGCAGTTCAAAGATGGTACGGCGGGTCACCACTTCACGGCGGTGACGAACGAAACATTGAAGAATCGTTTTAAGGTCCAGAATCTTCGGCTGACCATCAACCAGCGCCACCATGTTAATCCCGAACACACTTTGCAGCTGAGTCTGGGCAAACAGGTTATTGATGATCACTTCGGGCACTTCACCACGGCGCAACTCGATCACGATGCGCATGCCGTCCTTGTCAGACTCGTCTCGAAGCTCGCTGATTCCCTCTATTTTCTTCTCTTTGACCAGCTCAGCGATTTTCTCGATCAGACGCGCCTTGTTCAGCTGATACGGGATCTCGGTGATCACCAGCATCGGCCGGCCGTTTTTGGGATGGTCTTCGATATGGTGGCGCGCACGCACATAGATGCGGCCACGACCGGTACGATAGGCCTGCAGGATGCCGGCTCGACCATTGATAATGCCACCGGTGGGGAAATCAGGCCCCGGAATGAACTCCATCAGCTCATCGATACTGATATCCGGGTTATTGATCAACTCCAGGCAGCCCTTGACGATTTCGCCCAAGTTATGCGGCGGGATATTGGTCGCCATACCCACGGCAATACCGGACGAGCCGTTCACCAGCAAATTGGGAACCCGCGTCGGCAGCACGGCCGGGATACGCTCCGTACCGTCATAGTTGTCGACGAAATCAACGGTTTCCTTTTCCAGATCGGCCAACAGCTCATGGGAAATCTTGGCCATTCGGATTTCGGTATAACGCATGGCTGCAGCCGAGTCGCCATCGACTGAACCAAAGTTGCCCTGACCATCTACCAGCATGTAACGCATGGAGAAGTTCTGCGCCATACGCACGATAGTGTCGTATACCGCACTGTCACCATGAGGGTGGTACTTACCGATTACATCACCCACCACACGGGCAGACTTTTTGTAAGGCTTGTTCCAGTCATTGTTCAGTTCGTTCATGGCGAAGAGTACACGCCGATGAACCGGTTTAAGGCCGTCACGCACATCCGGCAGAGCACGCCCGACGATGACGCTCATGGCATAATCGAGATAGGACTGTTTCAGCTCATCTTCGATGTTGACTGGCAGAACTTCTTTGGCTAAATCACCCATTCGCTCAGCTTTCCTTGATCCGGTACCTGGGCACACCCTGATGGCGCGCTTTCAAACCGCGGGAGTATACCACAGCTGAGCGGATTTCACGCTAACCGGCCGACTCCCTGACAGGGATCAAGCATCATCGAGCATCTGCTGCAGCGCCTTGGGCAGGGCACTTCGGCGCTGACGAAGCAAAGGCTTGACCTTACGCTCCCAGACCTGCTCTGCCGTAGCCCCCTCCCAGCCCACGTGCGCCAGATACTCCTGCAAAAACAGGGGCTCATCGACACTCCCCCCCTGCTCTCGCCAGTCCAGCAACCAGGCTGAAAGGTGTAACAACGCAACCCGATCCTGCATCTCGGCTGGCAGTCGGCGCGGCTGAACAAAATCAGGGTAGTGCTGCAAGGCGATACTGCTCCAGACCGGCTCAGGCAGCTGCCAGGCCTTAAGCAGCTCAGCCCCCACCACACCGGGATGTATCTGACCAATCATCGCTTTGAAGGCCGGGTTTTGGCGCTGCAACAGTTCGATTACGATACGGCCTACGTCATGCAGCAGCGCGATGGTGGCCATTTCGGCGGGCCGCGCTCGACCACTGGCCTGTGCAAGGGCAAACACAAGATAGGAGAGCAAGAGCGCACGATGATAGCTGACACGAAAACGATCCGTATCCGGCAGGCTTTTGCGCATGCTTTCGGCCATGATGATCTGATACACACCTTCAAAGCCCAGCAGACTCACCGCATGGCTCAGATCGGTAATTTTCTGGTCAAAATTATAGCGTGATGAATTGATCGCTTTCAGCAGGGTCGCCGTGAGGGAGGGATCCTGACGCACCAGCTCTGCAATCTGGGAGTGTGTTGTTTTTTCATCGAGCAGCCGATTAAGCAGCTCCACACTGGAAACCGGCAATCTCGGTATACGGGCAATGATTTGTTGTACCGGCTCTGAACCTGCAAAGGCTTCAGCCGCATCGGCGGCAGAAGTAAACAGCACCGAAGACAGCCGTTCATAACGCTGCTGCGCCCGACGATAATGATCCAGCAACTGCAGAAATCGCTCTGCGGCCGAGTGCTGTGCCATTTGCAACAGCACCAACTGAGTGGATTCCTGCAGCTGACTGAACGCAGCATCACTCAACAGCAACAACTGCCCATCACTCTGGGCCTGCACGCTGAAGCGAGGCAGGCCTGATCCTTCAGCACCTATAAGGTTCAGTGCCGTAGTCACTTCCAGACTGATCGCCTCTTCGGTTGCGGCAGGCGCCACGCGAACAGTACCCGACTGAAGCAAAATATAACTACTGGCCAGCTCCGACTGCACTGCCAGCAGGTCATCACCGGCAGCAAAACGAACAACACTCGCCCGATTGAGCAGCTCTACCATGGCAGTCTCGGAGTGTTGCGCCCGCCCCGTCAGCAGCGGCGGTTGTTTCCGCACCCCTGACGCCCGAGGCTTGTCTTCCGCACCCGTATCATTGCGTTTCCAGAAACCGATCATCCTTTTACTCCCGGCGTGTATTCCCTGATGTATTGAAAGAGGTGAATTTCCGACCCTCAAACCATAGTGCTAGAATGCGGCATATCTGATTCTGGACGCAAGGGCAAAACTGATGAGTGACGAGCGTACGCCGAATATTGATCCGGCCGAGATTGCCAAATTCGAGGAGCTGGCCAGCCGTTGGTGGGATCGCAACAGCGAGTTCAAGCCTCTGCACGACATCAACCCTCTGCGGGTGGACTTTATCGATCGAATCGGCTCCCTGGCTGGCAAGACCGTTCTGGATGTAGGTTGTGGCGGCGGCATACTGTCCGAGGCAATGGCACACCGTGGCGCCGAGGTCACCGGTATCGACATGGGCGAGGCCCCGCTCAAGGTTGCCAAACTGCATGGATTGGAGAGCGGTGCCCGCGTCAGCTACCGTCGCATCACGGTAGAGGACCTGGCCGATGAGATGCCCGGCGGCTTTGACCTGGTCACCTGCATGGAAATGCTGGAACACGTCCCTGACCCCGAGTCTGTGGTACGCGCCTGCGCCCGCCTGGTCAAACCCGGTGGGCAGGTGTTCTTCTCCACTCTGAACCGCAACCCCAAAAGCTACCTGTTTGCCATTCTAGGTGCCGAGCGCATGCTTAAACTGGTTCCTGATGGCACCCATGACTTCAACAAATTCATTCGCCCGGCCGAGCTGGGCGGCTGGGTACGAGGCGCCGGTCTTAATGTGGGGGAAATGAGCGGTCTGGTTTACAACCCATTGACCAAGGTGTACCGCCTTGACCCGAGCGATGTTGGCGTCAACTACATGCTGGCCTGCAGTCGGAGCCCGGAATAATGGCAACCATCGATGCCGTGCTGTTTGACCTGGACGGCACCCTGCTCGACAGCGCTCGCGACTTCCACCGCATTATCAACCGCATGCTAAACGAAGCCGGGCGCGAGCCAATTGAATTCAGTGAGTTGCGTACCCAGGTTTCCAACGGCGCCCGTGCCATGGTGATGCATGCGTTCAAGCTGGAGCAGGACGCGGATGCTTTTCCTGCGCTGCACCAGCAACTGCTCGATTACTATGGCACTGATACCTGCCAAGACAGCAGACTGTTTGACGAGATAGAGCCTCTGCTGAGCTGGCTGGAAGAAAGAGGGATTCGCTGGGGCATCGTCACCAACAAGCCACAGCGTTTCACCCTCACCTTGCTTGACAGCCTCAACCTGACCGAACGCTGTGCCAGCCTTGTCTGCCCGGAGGATGTCAACGCCAGCAAACCCGACCCAGAAGGCCTCTGGCTGGCCTGCCAACAGCTGGAGGTCGACCCGGCCAGGTGCATCTACGTGGGTGATCACAGGCGGGACATCGAAGCAGGTCACGCCGCAGGCATGATCACCGTCGCGGCAGCCTGGGGCTACCTGAACGCCGGAGAACAGGCCGAAGACTGGAACAGTCACTATATTTCACATCAGCCATCAGAGCTGCAGCCGCTGCTAAACTCATTATTGTTACAGGCTGAAAACATACTCCCGGAAAAACCGGGAGTTTAAGGAGCTAAGGATGTTTCACTACGATGCACCGGCCGAGCTGCTCAAGGACCGGATCATTCTGGTTACCGGCGCCGGCGATGGGATTGGCCGTGCCGCTGCCTGGCACTACGCCAGACACGGCGCCACCGTGGTACTGCTTGGCCGCACCCTGGAAAAGCTTGAATCACTGTATGACGAAATCGAGAGCGCCGGTCTGCCCCAGCCCGCCATCGTACCCATGAATCTGGACACTGCGGTCGAGCATGATTATATCGAGCTGAGCAACCAGCTGTATGATGAGTTCGGCCACCTGGACGGGGTACTGCACAATGCCGGCATTCTCGGCATGCGCACCCCGATCGAAAACTATGATCCGGTTACCTGGGAAAAGGTCATGCGCGTTAATGTACACGCCCCCTTCCTGCTGACTCAGGCGCTTTTACCATTGCTGCACAAGTCCAGCGATGCATCCGTGATCTTTACATCGTCAGGCGTAGGGCGCACAGGCCGTGCCTACTGGGGAGCCTATTCGGTGTCAAAGTTTGCGACCGAAGGGATGATGCAGGTACTGGCAGACGAGCTGGATAACGACCCGGCCATTCGGATCAACGCCATCAATCCGGGCGCGACCCGCACCCAGATGCGCAGCTACGCTTACCCCGCCGAGCCACCCGAAACCAACCCCACCCCGGCTGAAATCATGCCGCTGTACCTTTACCTGATGGGGCCGGACAGCAAAGGGGTCAATGGCCGCTCCATGGACGCTCAGGGTCAGGAATCCGCCTGACCCCGGAACTCAGACCCGACGCCCGCGATTACCGGTGTTTCGCTTACCCACCGAGCGGGCCTTGGTTTTGCCACTGCGACGCTTCTCTTCCACCGCAGCAGGCTGCCCTTTGATGACTGCCTGGCGCACTTTCTGGCGCTTGTACAGGCGCTGCTCCTTTTCTGCCTCATTTGGTGTCGGGCGATGGGTACGAGCGGTATCCAGCTCCAGCTCACGTGCCAGCAACTCAACCTCTTTGGGCGGCAGTTCACGCCAGGTGCCTACCTTGATATCGCTGGGCAGGAATACAGGACCAAAGCGCACCCGCTTGAGCCGGTTAACCTGCAGCCCCTGCGATTCCCACAAGCGACGCACTTCACGGTTACGCCCTTCCATCACAACACAGTGATACCACTTATTGGCGCCTTCACCGTCGAAGTAACGCACATCAGTGAATTTGGCCATGCCGTCATCCAGCAAAACACCCTGCTTCAATCGCTCCAGCATGTCATCGTCCACATTCCCAAGCACCCTGACCGCATACTCGCGGTCGATCTGCATGGAGGGATGCATCATACGGTTGGCCAACTCGCCGTCAGTGGTAAAAATCAGCAGCCCCGTGGTATTGATATCGAGTCTGCCAATGGCAACCCAACGCCCCTGTTTGAGGGGAGGCAGATTATCGAAAACCGTCGTCCGCCCTTCAGGGTCATGCCGCGTACACACTTCACCCAGCGGCTTGTTGTAAATCAGAACACGACGCTCTGCCATCGAGGCAAAGGTCAGCGTGACCGGCTTGCCATCCAGAACGATTTTGTCAGCAGCGCTGACCCTGTCGCCCAGCTTGGCTGGCTGATCATTCAGGACAATACGACCTTCTTCTATCCAACGCTCCATCTCACGACGTGAGCCAAAACCGGAGCGCGCCAAAACCTTTTGCAATTTTTCATCTGACATTTTGACGTCTCTTTTCGGGGCACCTGACGACTGCCCTGTTGATATAAATCGGCGAAAAACCAAAAAAGCCCCTTCGGGTTTCCCCGAAGAGGCTATCGCCACATGCATGATGCCCGATCAATCAACGGTGGGCAACTGCTCCTTGGTCAGATTATTCGCGTCCATATATTCACGGAAGGCAACCGGTGTACGGCCACGACCAGACCAGGCGTGCTCATTACCTTCGCTATCCTTAATAACGTATTTGGCCTTGACCGCTTTTTTACGCGCAACCGGCTCAACATTCTGCTTTAGCTCTTCCAGCCCAATACCGGCTTCGCGCATCAAACGCTGGATTTCTTCTACCTGATGCTTTTTGGCCTGCTGCTCCTGCTCTTCACGCAGCTTAGCCTCTTCAAGCTCCAAGCGAATATCGTTAAGGTCAGTAATAACCTTATCGATTTCGGCCAGTGTCATCTCCTGGCAGTGCTTACGCAGAGAATTTTTGCGAGTCAGAATCTTGTTAAAATCAGTCATATTTTGCCGCCATAAATTAATTGAACAGGTGAATGTGCTTAATTATCGCTACAAAACTTTTTTTTTCAATACTGACAGCAAAAAATCCTATTTAAAATGTGAAGTATCAGCAGCCCCTTCACGCACGACAACCGGCACTTCATCGACCATATTAATCACACTGGTTGCTTCCATACCGCAATATCCACCATCAATGATCAGATCAACCTGATGTTGAAGCAGGTCTCGCATTTCGTATGGATCCGTCATTGGCAACTCCTCACCCGGCATAATCAGGGAGGTACTCATAATGGGCTCGCCAAGCTGGGATAAGAGCGCTGCAACGATCGGATTATTCGGTACACGAATACCGATCGTGCGACGCTTCGGATGCAGCAACCTGCGTGGCACTTCTGTAGTGGCAGGCAGGATAAATGTATACGCCCCAGGGGTATGCGCCTTCAAGAGACGAAAGGTCTGATTATCCACTTTGGCATAGGTACCTATAGAGGAAAGATCGTCGCATACCAGGGTAAAATTATGTTTATCATCCAACTGCCGAATACGCTTGATACGATCAACCGCCTTTTTATCTCCCAAATGGCAACCCAGCGCATAGGCACAATCAGTGGGGTAGATGACAACCCCGCCTGAACGAATAATCTCTACCGCCTGTTGAATCAGGCGTGCCTGGGGGTTTTCCGGGTGTATCTGAAAAAACTGGCTCATTTTCAAGCCTCCTGTCGAATCAGCACTGAACTGCTTCAGCGCCTGATAAAGTCATAAATAAGATGCCTGTCGCTTTCGACGGCAGGGAAACGGCCAAGTCGCGTCCAGGTCATGTCCGGATTGTGAAAATCACTGCCGGACGAAATTTTAAGGTCAAGTGTATCCGCTATTCTCAACAACAGACCTACCTGGTCTCGGCTAACATTGGGACAACCAATCTCAATACCATCAATTCCAGACTTGGCAAGCTCAGCAATCAGCAACCTCAGCCTTGAAAAGGTTAAACTGTACTTTGTTGGATGGGCCAGAATGGAAAAGCCGCCGCTTTTGCGGATAATATCAATCGACTCAACGATATCCGGCCATTCCGCCTTCACATCACCGGGCTTGCCCTGCCCAAGGTAACGATCAAACGCCTCATTTTCACTGCTTACAACGCCTGCCGCCAGCAATGCACGCGCAAAATGAGGCCTGCCGATTTGACCATCCCCTGCCTGTGCTCTGGCAAGTTCAATAATGTTATCCGGCACACCACGAGCAACCAGCTTGCGTGCGATTTTATCAGCTCTGGTAACACGCAACTCTGCCAGCCGGGCTTCATAGTCTTTCCAACCCGGGTAGTCAGGATCAATCCCCAAGCCCAGCAGATGCAGCACACGTCGATTCCACAGGCAGGTAAGTTCCACACCAGGTATCAACGTCAAGCCGGCATCGTTGGCCGCCTGCTGCGCCTCCGCAAGCCCTGCCAGCGTATCGTGGTCAGTCAATGCCATATACTCGACCGCTGCATCCACCGCCCTTGCAACCAGCTCTGACGGGGACAGTGCGCCATCAGATGCGGTACTATGCATGTGGAGGTCAAACCCTGGCAGGCGTGCCACTTTTGTGGACTCAGTCACGATAAGCTGTTTACCTCTGTTGAAATGAACCTTTCACCAACCATATTAGCGGCCCGATGAAACTATTACTCGACTTTCTTCCTGTCATTATATTCTTTGCGGTATATAAATTCAGTGGTGACATCATTTTGGCCACCGCTGTGCTAATTCCGGCCACGCTGGCCCAGATGGCATACACCTGGCTCAAAACTCATCGGATCGAGAAAATGCAACTGGTCACCCTTGGTCTGGTTGTGATTCTCGGCGGCGCCACTGTGTTGCTGGACAACAAGGCATTCATTCAATGGAAGCCTACTGTTGTTAACTGGCTTTTTGCAGCAGCCTTCCTGCTAAGTCAGTTTATCGGCAAGAAACCCATCGTACAGCGCCTGATGGAGAGTAGCATCGAACTGCCATCCAAAGTCTGGAGCAATCTTAATATTGGCTGGATAGGCTTCTTCATTATTATGGGAATAGCCAACCTGGCGGTGGTCTACACCCTGAGCGAGGAAGCCTGGGTCAATTTTAAGCTGTTCGGCATGCTCGGCTGCACCCTCGTTTTTGTCATTAGCCAGGGCATTTATATATCCAGGCACATGCCCGAACAGGAAGAGAACAGCGGAGAAAACTGATGTACTACGCCATCATTGCAGAAGATATTGAAAATTCACTTGAAGCCCGCATGGCCGCACGGCCTGACCACCTTGCACGGCTGGAACAACTCAAAGGTGAAGGGCGTCTGCTGGTTGCAGGCCCCCACCCTGCCATTGACAGTCAAGATCCAGGGCCTGCCGGATTCACTGGAAGCCTCGTCATTGCAGAGTTTGCATCGCTTGAAGCCGCCCGCCAGTGGGCCGATGACGACCCTTACTGCAAGGCAGGCGTCTATCAAAAGGTGACTGTAAAACCATATAAAAAAGTTCTACCCTAAGCTAATATAGCCGTTAGCTGCATACCGGATTCAGGTTACGGCTGCTTAACGGACTCAAGTTGCCTGTATGGGTGCCGTTAAGGAAAAACCTGATTGAATGTTCTATACTTGTACACAATTAAAAAACATCCACCTGGCACACAAGGATATGATGATGAAGAAAATTGCAATTGCTGCTGGACTGGCGATGGCACTGGGTACCTCAGCTGCAGTACAGGCTCAGGTTCCGGGTTATGCCGTAAACTCTGATGATACCATCTGGCGCACCAGCTTCGGCGAATGCTGGCACACCGGTTTCTGGACTCAGGATCAGGCAGTAGAAGGCTGTGATGGCGCTGTTGCCAAAGCTGAGCCGGCCGCCCCTGAAGCCGCTCCGGTTGCCACCATGGCTGATGTTGAGAAGAAGTTCGCTCTGTACTTCGACTTCGACAGCACTCAGGTTGGTGATGTAAGCAACATCGTTAACTACATCGGTTCACTGGCCAGCCTCCAGAGCGTGAAACTGGTAGGTTACGCTGACTTCATCGGTTCAGCTGCCTATAACGAACAGCTGTCCAAGCGTCGTGCTGAAGCCGTTGCCGCCAAACTGGGTCAGGCCGGTGTTGACTCCAGCAAAATGACTATCGGTTACATGGGCGAGTCCGCTCCGGTTGCAAACTGCACCGGTCGTGGCGCAGAACTGATCGCATGCCTGCGTCCAGATCGTCGTGTAGACGTTGAAATCATGGGTCAGAAGCGCGCTCAGCAATAAGAACCCTTCTGCTCTAATAAAAAGCCGGCCTTTGTGCCGGCTTTTTTGTTGGATGCTATCTGCCAGCGTTTATCCAACAATCGAGTAGGAGGAGGTCTTGCGACCTCCGTCCTCTCACACCACCGTACGTGCGGTTCCGCATACGGCGGTTCATGACATACATTTAAGCCGATGGTACTGATCCATCAGCGATACCAGTCCGATTCGATCAAACACTTTCTTCGGCAGCGCCTGGTTCAAGTGCGAGGCGCATGAGTTCCACCAAGGACCACGCCCATTGGTGGCACTGCGCCAAGCCCTGTCTTCAGACAGCCCCAGTCGCATCAGCATCTTGGCCCGGGTGAACGGCCGTTTCCATTGACGCCAGAGGATCTTGCGCAGATGACGACGGATCCAGCCATCCAGTGCCTCGAAGCTCCCTTTCACATCGCTATAACGGAAGTAGTTGAGCCAGCCCCGCAGTTTCGGGGTCAGTATCTCGACCGTCCGATAGATCCTCTGTCCTCGGCCTCGGCGAAGCACCTGCTTGATCGTGGCCTTCAGACGCTTCAGCGATTTCTCTGCCACTTTGAGCCGGATGTTCCGCTTGCGTTTATCCACGCTGTAGCCAAGAAAACTCCTGTTCCAGGGGCGATCGACCGCGCTCTTGCCCCGGTTGACGCGAAGTTTGAGTCGTTGCTCAAGATAGTCGGTCAATGAGGCAAGCACACGTTCTCCCGCCTTCCGGCTTTTCACGTAGATGTTGCAGTCGTCCGCGTACCGGCAGAACCGGTGGCCCCGCCGTTCCAGTTCTCGATCCAGATCCGTCAACAGGATATTGGACAGCAACGGCGAGAGGGGGCCGCCTTGTGGCGTGCCTTCCCGCCGCGCCGTTACCACGCCTCCTTCCATGATCCCGGCCTGTAAATAGGTACGGATCAGTTTCAAGACACGTGCATCCATGATCCTGCGCGCCAACCGCGACATCAGGATGTCGTGGTTGACCCGGTCAAAGAACGCTTCCAGATCGATATCGACCACCCAGCGTCGTCCCTCTTCCATGTAGGATCGGGCCTGCAGGACCGCCTGAGCGGCACTGCGTCCCGGTCGGAAGCCGTAACTGTGATCAGAGAACGTGGGTTCAAAGCGTGGACTGAGTACTTGATGCAATGCCTGTTGGATCAGGCGATCCAGAACACAGGGAATACCCAGCATACGGGTGCCTCCCCCGGGTTTGGGGATTTCAACCTTGCGCACCGGCTGGGGTGTATACCGCCCCTCCAACAGTTGCTGTTTGATCTCGGGCCAATGGGTTTTCAGGTAAGGCTTGAGCGCCTCGACTGTCATCCCATCCACCCCGGGCGCGCCTTTATTGCGACGAACCCGATCGTAGGCCAGCAGCATGTTGCCACGGGCCAGTACCGCTGACATCAGGTCCATGTCAGCCTCGCTCGGCAGTGATCCTGCGCCCGCTGTAACCGGCAACACCTCGCACGGGACCGCAACCGGGTTCTGCCCGGTCACCTCCTCGGCAAGTGATGGCGTCTCAGCCATCTGTTCAGTGTTGTTCAGGGTCATCAAGGGGCAGGGCTCCCGATTCGTCTATCATGTTCAGCCCTTCAGTGACCGGTAAGCCACCTACTATGGCGTCTGCTGAATTCTGTGGTCCCATCCGGCCGCCTCACGACAGCCGTAGCCAAAGGCAGGACAACAGACCTCCCAGGGTAAGACGCGCGACCTTCACACTTATACCTGCCGCATTTACGACCGCCGCTCCGTGCAAGTACCGGGCTTTGAAGATAGTAGACTCCTCACCCACAGCTGCCGCCTCGTATGCGATTTCTGTTCGTCAGGTCAGTGCTTTGCCTTCGGCTTCCTTCAGATTCCACCTCGCGATGGACACCCTTGCCGTTCGGCTAGTGGTTCCCCTTGCCGGGCCCACAGAGGACTTGCACCTCCAAGTCATCCGACCGCCACCACGCGCATCGGAACAGCGCCCGTCACGGCGCTACGCGCCATGCCTGGCGCACCCAACAAAAACGGCAGCCGAAGCTGCCGTTTCTAAATTCAAGCCATTACCCGATCAACCGACCCAGACACGCGCATTGCGGAACATGCGCATCCAGGCACCATCCTCGGACCAGTCATCCGGCGCCCAGGAGTTCTGCACACCACGGAAGACACGCTCAGGGTGCGGCATCATGATGGTGACGCGGCCATCCGGCGTAGTAAGACCGGTGATACCCAGAGGCGAACCGTTCGGGTTAGCCGGGTACACAGTGGTGGCATCACCACGGTTATCCACAAAACGCAGAGAGACTGTACCGGATTCATTCAGCATGCGCAGCTGCGCATCGTCTTCAAATTCGGCACGACCTTCACCGTGAGCAATCGCGATCGGCATGCGGGAGCCGGCCATGCCCTGCAGGAAGATGGACGGGCTGTCCTGTACTTCCACCATCGCTACACGGGCTTCGAACTGCTCCGACTGGTTACGCACGAAATGCGGCCAGAGATCGGCACCCGGAATCAGTTCATGCAGGTTGGACAGCATCTGACAGCCATTGCACACGCCCAGCGCAAAGGTATCTTCACGCTCGAAGAATGCGGTGAACTGCTCACGCGCCACCGGGTTGAACAGAATGGACTTGGCCCAGCCCTCGCCAGCACCCAGAACGTCACCGTAGGAGAAGCCGCCACAGGCGACCAGACCACGGAACTGATCCAGCGTAATGCGACCGGATAGGATATCGCTCATGTGCATATCGATGGCATCGAAGCCGGCACGGTCAAAGGCTGCCGCCATCTCGACCTGACCGTTGACGCCCTGCTCACGCAGGATCGCAACCTTCGGACGCACACCGGAGGCGATCAGGTCGGCCGCCACGTCTTCGTTCTGGTCAAAGCTCAGGCTTACATTCAGGCCCGGATCTTCACGATCCAGCAAACGATCAAACTCCTGCTGTGCACATTCGGAGTTGTCACGCAGCGCCTGAATACGGAAGGAGGTTTCGCTCCACCAGCGCTGCAGCTGAATCAGATCGGCACTGTAGACCTCTTCGTCATCGAAGAAGCAGTTCAGCTGCAGATCCGGATTCAGCGTACCGATCACCTTGGCCACATCACCCAGGCCTGCCGCGTTCAGTTCGTTCAGCACGGTTTCCATATCGTCGCGACGGATCTGAATTACCGCACCCAGCTCTTCGTTGAACAGGGCGGCGGCCAGCTCGGAGGTGTCTTCGGCCAGCAGATCCAGGTTCAGATCCACACCGGTACGACCGGCAAAGCCCATCTCGGCAACAGTGGCCAGCAGACCGCCATCGGCGCGATCGTGGTAGGCCAGCAGCAGGCCCTGCTCGTTAAGCTCCTGAATGGCGGTGAAGAAGTGGGCCAGCAGCTCGGCGTCATCCACATCAGGTACGCTGTTACCGACTTCGTTGTAGACCTGCGCCAGTGCCGACAGACCCATGCGATTCTGGCCGTTGCCCAGATCCAGCAGGATCAGGTCGGTTTCACCCTTGTCGGTGCGCAGCTGCGGCGTCAGTGTCTTGCGCGCATCCAGCACCGGTGCAAAGCCGGAGATGATCAGCGACATCGGTGCAGTCACGCTCTTCTGCTCGCCGTTGTCATTCCAAACGGTACGCATGGACATGGAGTCCTTGCCCACCGGAATGGTGATGCTCAGCTCCGGACACAGCTCCATACCCACCGCCTTGACGGTGTCATACAGTTTTTCGTCTTCGCCCGGGTGGCCGGCAGCGCACATCCAGTTGGCGGACAGTTTGATGTCGGACAGCTTACCGATACGAGCCGCGGCCAGGTTGGTGATGGTCTCACCGACCGCCATGCGGCCTGAGGCCGGTGAGTCGATCAGCGCCAGCGGGGTACGCTCGCCCATCGCCATCGCTTCACCGGCATAGGTGTCGTAGGACGCGGTAGTCACGGCACAGTCAGCCACCGGCACCTGCCAGGGGCCGACCATCTGATCACGGGCAACGGTGCCGGTGATGGAGCGGTCACCAATGGTAATCAGGAAGGACTTGGATGCAACCGCCGGCAGCTTGAGCACGCGCTCGACCGCATCTGCCAGCTCGATTTTGCGGGTATCGAACTCGGGCACTTCGTAGCTCTTGCGCTCGATTGAGCGGTGCATCTTCGGCGGCTTGCCGAACAGCACACTCATCGGTAGATCCACCGGCTTGTTCTCGAAGTGGGTATCACCCAGGGTCAGATGGTGTTCTTCAGTGGCTTCACCGACCACCGCAAACGGGCAACGCTCACGCTCGCAGATCGCTTCAAAGCGGGCCAGATCTTCCGGCTTCACGGCCAGAACATAACGTTCCTGGGCTTCGTTACACCAGATCTCCAGCGGCGACATGCCCGGTTCATCATTATTGACGTTGCGCAATTCGAAGTTGCCGCCACGGCCACCATCTTTCACCAGTTCGGGGAAAGCGTTGGACAGACCACCGGCACCCACGTCATGGATAAACGCGATCGGGTTGTCGTCACCCAGCTGCCAGCAGCGATCGATTACCTCCTGACAACGGCGCTCGATCTCCGGGTTGCCACGCTGTACTGAGGCGAAGTCCAAATCGGCAGAAGAACTGCCAGAGGACATGGAGGATGCCGCACCGCCACCGAGGCCGATCAGCATCGCCGGGCCACCCAGGCAGATCAGCTTGGCACCGACAGTGATTTCGCCCTTCTCCACATGGTCTTCACGGATGTTGCCCAGACCACCGGCGATCATGATCGGCTTGTGGTAACCGCGCACTTCATCGCCATTGGCACCCGACACCTGCTGTTCGAAGGTACGGAAGTAACCGGTCAGATTGGGACGACCGAATTCGTTGTTGAACGCGGCACCGCCGATGGGGCCTTCGATCATGATATCCAGCGCAGACGCGATGCGCTCCGGCTTGCCATAGCCGGATTCCCAGGGCTGCTCGAAGCCTGGGATGTTCAGATCGGATACCGTGAAACCGGTCAGGCCCGCCTTCGGCTTGGAGCCACGGCCGGTAGCACCTTCATCACGAATCTCACCGCCAGAGCCGGTCGCGGCACCGGAAAACGGCGCGATGGCGGTCGGGTGGTTGTGGGTTTCCACCTTCATCAGAATATGGATCGCTTCCGGGTTGTAGCCATACTGGCCGGTGGCCGGATGCGGGAAGAAACGACCCGCCTTGCTGCCCACGATTACGGACGCGTTATCCTTGTAGGCAGACAGGACGTTTTCGCCACCCAGGTTATAGGTGTTGCGGATCATGGCGAACAGGGAATGCTCCTGACGCACGCCATCAATATCCCAGCTGGCATTGAAGATTTTGTGACGGCAGTGCTCGGAGTTCGCCTGGGCGAACATCATCAGCTCTACATCGTTGGGGTTGCGCCCCAGACCGTTAAAGCTTTCAACCAGATAATCGATCTCATCGTCTGCCAGCGCCAGACCCAGCTCTACGTTCGCTTTGGCCAGGGCATCACGACCACCGCCGAGAATGTCGACCTGAGTCATGGTTCGTGGCTGTTCGTGGCGGAACAGGGACTGCGCCTGATCCAGGTCAGTCATCACCGCTTCGACCATGCGATCGTGCAGCAGCTCGGCGATGTGAACGCGCTGCTCAGCAGTCAACGGCTGTTCGCTGCGCACATGGTAGGCGACGCCGCGCTCAAGGCGCTCGATTGCATTCAGACCACAATTACGGGCAATATCCGTGGCCTTGCTGGACCAGGGCGAGATAGTGCCGGGACGCGGAACAACCAGGAAGAGTTCTCCGACCGGTTCTTCCGCACTGGCCTTGGGACCATAACGCAGGATACGATCTAGAACCTGAGACTCCTGTTCCTCCAGATCACGCTGCAGATCTGCAAAATGAGTGTATTCTGCGTATAGACCTGTAACGGACGAAACCTGCGACCGGATCGAGGAAAGCAGTTTGGCATGACGAAAAGACGAAAGAGCGGGAGCTCCACGCAGTACGAGCATGTTGATATCGAGCCTCTTGATTCTACCTGCAGACCAGGCATGGGAGAGCGAAAGAATGAAAGCTGATTTTACCCGATCGGGCGACCGAGATACAGAATAGCCGAGCCTATGTTTAAAGAGCGGAAATCACCCCACCTGCGAGAACTGATCTATTCGGGCGCTCTGATCAGTCTCACGCTCGTGCTCGCCATAATCGGGCTGAAAACGCCTACCCAGCTCGATGCGATTCGCAACAACGGTGTTCTGAGGGTAGCCACCACCAATACTCCCATGACCTATTTTATTCGCCGCTCCGAGCCGGCAGGGTTTGAGTATGAACTTACCAAGGCATTTGCTGACCACCTGGGGGTGGAGCTTGAACTGGTCCTGCCATCCAGTTTCTCGGGGCTGTTTCAGGTCTTGCAGGAGCGTAACGCCCATTTGGCCGCTGCCAGCCTGACCGTCACCCGCGAGCGCCAGCAGCGCTTTGAGTTTTCGCCTCCCTACCGCCAAAGCGCACCCGTGCTGATCTACCGAGTACGACAGGGAAATCCGGCGCCCAAAACCCCGCTGGACCTTTACGGACGCAGCATCGGTGTCCTCAAAAGCTCAAGTTATGAAGAACTGCTGGATCAACTGCGACAAGAATTCCCCAAGCTGCGGTGGTTCAGTAACCCGGATGATACGGTTACCGACCTGCTCGACCGAGTCCATGAGGGCAGCCTCGACTACACCATTCTGGATTCAACCGTTTTTGATGCACAAAAATCATTCTATCCCGGCCTGAAAGCCGCATTTGAACTGCAACCACCCCAGCCCATCGCCTGGATGCTAAATCGCCATCATGACGGCACTCTCAAGGCAGCTTTGCAACAATGGTTTGCTCTGGAAGAAACAGCACAATTGATCAAAACCCTCGAGGAGCGCTACTTTTCACGCACCAATCCGCTTAACTTCTTCGATACGGTTTCATTTCGGAGGGACCTGGAAGAACGTTTTCTACCACTTTACCCCTGGTTCCGTGAAGCAGCAGACGCAAGCGGGATCAATTGGCTACTGCTGGCGGCCATCGCCTATCAGGAGTCACACTGGAGAGCCGATGCCGTCTCACCCACAGGCGTTCGAGGCATTATGATGCTGACGCAGGCAGCGGCAGCTGAGGTGGGTGTTGATGACCGTACCGACCCGAAGCAAAGCATTCTCGGCGGTGCTCAATACCTGGTCAATGTGAAGCAGAAGATCCCTGAGCGGATCCCTGAGCCCGACCACACCTGGTTTGCACTGGCAGGCTACAACGTGGGGTTTGGTCATCTTGAAGATGCCCGCATCCTGACCCAGAAAGCCGGCAAGGACCCCGACAAGTGGCAACATGTCCGCGAATACCTGCCTCTATTGAGCAACCCACGCTACTACAACCAAACGCGCTACGGCTACGCCCGAGGGCATGAGCCGGTGCAGTACGTCAGCAACATCCGCAAGTATATGGAGCTGTTGCGCTGGGAAGTGGATACCGCCGGGGCACGCAACCTGAACCCGGACCTTGGCAGCGACAGCGATGCCGCTGACACGAATGAAAGCAGCTCGGAAGCGCGCCCTCTGCCCTTGAGCAACCTGCCCAGCTCACTCTGAATTTGTGCCATCTGGAATCTGGCCGTTTGTAACCTTGAGCCGTTTTTTTTGTGCTCTGCGCGAGCGGAAAAAATCACTGATCTGCTCACTGCATTCTTTTGCCAATACCCCACCCTGATACTCCGGGCGATGATTGACCCAGGTCTGATCAAACACGCAGCCATTGCTTACCACAGCCCCTGCTTTGGGCTCAGTAGCACCAAACACAACCCTTGCAATACGCGCGTGTACGATGGCACCGGCACACATAGTGCAGGGTTCGATGGTGACATACAGCTCGGCTCCCACCAGGCGATAGTTTCCCACCTTGTCTGCAGCCTGCCTTAACGCCATGATTTCAGCATGAGCTGTCGGATCATGACTGCTGATTGGTCGATTCCAGCCTTCGCCGATCACAACGCCATCCAGCACCACCAGCGCTCCTACCGGCACTTCTCCCAGCTCGGCTGCACGCGCCGCGAGCACCTGAGCATGACGCATGAAAGCCTGATCCCGTGTTTCTTGGTCCATCTAGTTACCCTGCCTCACCGTCCCGTCTCGGCATTCATGCTGATCCCAACCGCCATAGAGCCGCATACCATACCCGTTTTCACATCAGACGTTATCTTCGCCGCCTATTCCCACTTTATCACTAAAAATATAACTGTTGAGCCTGCCCTGCGGATATGAGATTTGTCCGAGCCGAGCAAACCGGGCACGATGTCGGCATGCGCTAATCTCAGGCAGAGTCTTTGCGCATGTCAGTCAGCAGGAAGAACACCAACACCGCCAGCCCCCCGATCAATGCGGCAGACGTCAGCAGCAGCACTGAGTGTGTGGTCGAAAAAGCCGCCTTGCCCGCAGCAACCAATGCGGCGGCCTGATCGTCGGAAAGCTGCCGCGCGACCAGATACGTATCGCCCATCGAAACCGCAGCCTGATCTGCGAGATCAGGGGATAACCCAGCAGGGGTCGTGAGGTTACGCCTGAAAATAACCGACATAAACACACCAAATAGAGTGATGCCGAGACCAGTGCCAAGTTCATACCCGGTCGCTTCCAGCGAACCTGCAGCACCGCCCTTACTTGCATCGACTGAGCCCATAATAGCGATGGATGACGCAGTCAGGCCGATACTCAGCGCTAAACCCAGCAGTGCCAACAGTAGCGGTACAATCACTCCCGGAGCATGAAAATTCTGCACGGCCAACCAGCCAAGCGACAGTGCTGCGACGACCATCGACAGGCTGGCCACTGGCCGCAGTCCATACCGGGCAGATAGCCAGCCCGCAACCGGACCGCCCACTGCTGCCGCAGCCATGATGGGAATCATGAATATCCCGGCCTGAAGCGGTGTTTTGTCCAGGACGTATTGCAGCTCCTGCGCCAGAGTCAGTTCGACCCCGGCCAATGCGCCACTGGCGACCACCGCCATGATGATGCCAGCGACGATGGCAGGGTGTGCCAATAAGGAAAGATCCAGCATCGGCGCAGCAGCGCGGAACTGCTTACGAGCAAACAGCACCAGCATTGCCAATCCGAAAGCCAACGTCAGCAACACCACTGCAAGGGGTTGCTTGCCACCAAAACCCGTCTTGGCCGCATACACCACCGCAATCATACCCATGACCAGCAGCAAAGCCTGACCAATCGGCCAATGACCGGGTACGGTCTGCTCCTGACGCGGCAGCAGTAGCCAGCAGGCCGGAGCTACAACGAGCATCAGAGGCACGTTGATCAAGAACACCGAGCCCCACCAGAAATGTTCCAGCAGCGCACCACCTATCAACGGGCCAACCGCCGCACCGGCAGCCCCCACCGTACCCCATAATCCGAGCGCCAGTCCTCGCTCCTTATCGTCCTCAAAGGTACGGCGGATAATGCCCAGCACGCATGGCATGATCATTGATCCCCCCAACGCCAGCATAACACGCGCACCAATCAGCATCTGTGCAGTAGGCGCAAAGGCCGTCGCGGCTGAGGCAGCCCCGAAGATCACCAAGCCGATCAGTAAGATGAGTCGGTTACCTACCCTGTCGGCCAGAGTACCCATAGGCACCAGCAAGCCGGCCATCAACAGCGGATAAATATCGATGACCCACAGCACTTGGTTATTTGTTGCTCCCAACGCCTGGGTTAACGTGGGGACCGCAACATGCAGAATGGTCATATCGAGAACAACCGGCAGGAATGCCAGCATTACTGCTATCAGAATCAGCCAGCGCCTGGGGTTTGGAAAGTAGTAAGACACAGATTCACCCCTGATTTGCGCGTCATTTAAAATATAAATACAATCGTATTTAAAAAGATAATAGTGGGGGTAAAAAAGAAAAACAATGGGCAGAAAACCAACTATTACCCGTGACAGGTTACTGGATGTGGCCGAAGCACTTGTACGCGAACAAGGTGGTTCAGCGCTGACCATTGGTGCTTTGGCAAAGGCTGCAGGCATTTCCAAGGGAGGCGTACAGTACTCGTTCTCCAGCAGAGATGAGTTGGTAAGCAGCTTAGTTGACCGCTGGACAAGTCGGTTCGATGCGATGCTGGACGAAACACCGACAAATGATCCGCTCGACTTTATTCGAAGCTACATTGAGGCAATGAGAACCGCACAAAAGGCTATGGATGCCAAGATTGCAGGCCTGATGGTCAGTTATCTGGAAAACCCTGAGAACTTAAGGGAAACAAGCGCCTGGTACCGGGGAATTTTCGACCGTATGGCAGGCGCATCTTCAAACGCCCAAGCAGCACGCGTTGCCTTCCTTGCCGTTGAGGGCTTATTCCTCTTGCGTATCAATGGCATTGACGAAGATGGTGATTGGACGAGTTTTCTAGATGATGTAGATGCAGTGCTAACGCGCCTGACGTGATCGTTCGAATCTCGGTCTTGCAGTGCGGACCCAGCATGGCATGCCTAAAGACATCAGGTGTATTGGCGAATAATTTGATCTACCAGAGCTTCCACCAATTGCCCTTAGCCTGCTCTGTGCTTCGAATGCTAGCCCAGCAGCGCAAGATCTATGCGAAATTCTGTACCATGAGACGATCAATCAGGTCGCTCCAGGCGGAATAAGACAGACCTACTAACCTGGCACTGCGCCATTCAATAATGCCTGATATGCTTCTCAATACCGGGGGGTCACCCACCCAGGGGCTGAGATACTGTTGGCAAGAATGCAGCACAGTGACCCTTTGAGCCTGAATCGGATCATGCCGGCGAAGGGACAGGTTTTGACACCTCATGCCTTCGCTGGCCTCGCAAACGAGGCTGACATGTTATCAACGACAGAGAACACCCCCACCATTCGACCAATCGCCGCTACGATTGCCGCCGTCTATCACAAAGAAAAGATACTCTTGGTACGCCGGGCCAACCCGCCGGACGCAGGCCGCTGGGGCTTCCCCGGAGGGAAAATAGAGGCTGGCGAATCGATTGAACTTGCCGCCGTCAGAGAACTATTTGAGGAAACCGGGGTGCAAGGTCGTGCACGTCAGGTATTCACGGCGGTGGACGCCTTCGACCAGGACGAAAGCGGCCGGATACATCAGCACTTCGTGCTGATTGCGGTCCTTTGTGAATGGATTGCCGGAGAGCCCGTAGCTGGAGACGATGCGCTTGATGCGAAGTGGTTTAGCCTCGACGAACTGACCGATGCCGGCCTTGCCCTGAGTCTCGATGTCGCCAAGATCGCCCGTCAAGCAGCCGCTATCACCCTTGGACAAACGAACGGCTCATGATCTCCAGTATTTTCACTATTGCCGGGTCAAATCCTACTGTCGGTGCTGGCATTCAGGCTAACATCAAGACTTTATCGCCCATCCGCACGTATTATGCCATGTCAGAGATCACCGACGTCGTTACACAAAACATGATGGGATTAGACAGCACGGTATAGGCCATCACTCATGGCATCATGTCTCAATAGTACCACCTTGGATACCACGCTCAAGCGGTGCTTCCCGCTGCCATCAGTTGCCAAACACTGCCAGACACAAAAACAAAAAAGCCCATGAAAACATGGGCTTAAGTGTCATTTAATGCCAGTTAATACCAGCTGGTGCCTAACGTGTGATCATTCCCACTCAATCGTGGCTGGCGGCTTGCTGGAAACATCGTAGGTCACGCGCGAAACCTTGACGACTTCATTGATGATACGGCTGGATACGGTTTCCAGCAGCTCATAGGGCAGGTGAGCCCAACGGGCTGTCATGAAGTCGATGGTTTCAACGGCACGCAGGGCAATCACGTACTCATAGCGACGACCATCGCCCACAACACCCACGGACTTCACCGGCAGGAAGACGGCAAATGCCTGGCTGGTCTTGTGATACCAGTCGGCCTTGTGCAGCTCTTCGATGAAGATCGCATCCGCTTCACGCAGAATTTCTGCGTATTCCTTCTTCACTTCACCCAAGATTCGCACACCAAGCCCCGGCCCCGGGAAGGGGTGGCGGTAAACCATGTCGTACGGCAGGCCCAGCTCCAGACCGATCTTGCGCACTTCATCCTTGAACAGTTCACGCAGCGGTTCAACCAGCTCAAACTTCATGTCTTCCGGCAGGCCACCCACATTGTGGTGTGACTTGATGACATGCGCCTTGCCGGTCTTGGAAGCGGCAGACTCGATCACATCCGGATAGATGGTTCCCTGTGCCAGGAAGCGGCAATCTTTCAGTTTTTCAGCTTCATCATCGAACACCTCGATGAAGGTGTTACCAATGATCTTGCGCTTGGCTTCAGGATCAGCTTCGCCCAACAGGCGGCCCAGGAACTGATCCTCGGCATCGACACGGATTACGTTGACACCCATGTTACGGGCGAACATCTCCATCACCTGGTTGCCTTCACCCTTGCGCAGCAGACCGTTGTCCACGAACACGCAAGTCAGCTTGTCGCCTATCGCCTTGTGCAGCAAGGCTGCAACCACGGACGAGTCCACGCCACCCGACAGGCCCAACAGCACTTTCTGGTCACCGACCTGCTTCTGCACCTTTTCGATCAGGTCCTGAATAATATTCGCTGCCGTCCACAGTGCATCTGTGTTGCAGATCTCACGTACAAAACGTTCCAAAATGCGCAGACCCTGTTTGGTATGCGTCACTTCCGGGTGGAACTGAACACCATACAGGTTACGCTTGGGATCACACATGGCGGCAACCGGCGCAGAATCCGTGGCCGCAATCACGTGGAAGCCATCAGGCATTTCAGTCACCTTGTCGCCATGGCTCATCCAGACGTCCAGTGACAGAGTGCCGTTGTTTGCGATGTGATCTTCAATACCTTCCAGCAAACGGCTCGGGCTATCGGCCAGACGCACACGCGCATAACCAAACTCACGCTTGTCGGAACTGGCGACTTTGCCGCCCAGCTGCTCGGCCATAGTCTGCATGCCGTAGCAAATGCCCAGCACCGGCAGACCCATGTCAAATACGCATGCCGGAGCCCGCGGTGAATCCAGTTCAGTGACGGACTCAGGACCGCCTGCCAGAATGATGCCGTTGGGGGCAAATTCACGAATCGCCGCCTCATCCATATCAAAGGCATGGATCTCGGAGTAAACCCCGATCTCGCGTACCCGACGAGCGATCAACTGGGTGTACTGGGACCCAAAGTCCAGAATCAGGATGCGTTGCGCGTGAATATCTTTGCTCATACTCAGTGACTCCACCGAATGCTGGCCGCCAGGCGGCACAAACAAAAAGTGGGGCAGTCCACCGCCCCACTTGTCAGTTAGATATTGGTTGTTCAGCCCACACGATAGTTGGGGGCTTCCTTGGTAATACTTACGTCATGCACATGGCTTTCCGTGATGCCCGCGTTGGTGATGCGTACAAACTTGGGCTTGTTGCGCATCTCCTCGGTGGTGGCACAACCGGTATAGCCCATGGAAGCTCGCAGACCGCCCATCAGCTGATGCACGACACCCGCCATCGGTCCCTTGCAGGGAACACGACCCTCGATGCCTTCCGGCACCAACTTCTCGGCACCGTCTTTCGCATCCTGGAAGTAGCGATCGGAAGAGCCGGTCAGGCCTGACATGGCACCCAAAGAGCCCATGCCGCGGTAGGACTTGAAGGCACGCCCCTGGAACAGCTCGACTTCGCCCGGCGCCTCATCAGTACCGGCGAGCATAGAGCCGACCATCACCGCAGAGGCTCCGGCAGCAATTGCCTTGGAAAGGTCGCCGGAGAAACGTATGCCACCATCAGCAATCAAGGGAACACCGTGCTCGCGCAGTGCAGCTGCCACATTGGCAATCGCCGAAATCTGCGGCACGCCCACACCGGCAACAATTCGTGTAGTACAGATGGAACCGGGACCGATACCCACTTTCACGCCATCCGCACCTGCTTCAGCGAGCGCAATGGCAGCTTCTGCCGTTGCGATGTTGCCACCCACCACTTGCACCTGCGGGAAGTTCTGCTTCACCCAGGCCACACGATCAATAACACCCTTGGAGTGACCGTGTGCGGTATCCACCACAATCATATCAACACCGGCTGCTACCAGAGCCGCCACACGATCAGGGGTTTCGGGGCCGGTACCCACTGCGGCACCAACGATCAGACGACCACGACTATCCTTGGCAGCATAGGGGAACGCCTGAGCCTTACTCATGTCCTTCACGGTCATCATGCCGCGCAGAGCGAACTTGTCGTCAACCAGCAGGATCTTTTCAATGCGGTGCTTGCGCAGCAATTCGCGAATAACGTCAGGATCTTCGCCTTCGTTGGCTGTGACCAGTCGATCCTTGGGTGTCATGATAGTGGAAACAGTCGCATCCATATCATGCTCAAAACGCACATCGCGACTGGTAACAATACCCACCAGCTCGCCGTTATCTACAACCGGGAAGCCGGAGAAGCTCAGCTTGCGCGACAGCTCAATGATTTCGCGCACGGTGGTATCGGAACTGCAGGTAACCGGATCCAGCACAACGCCAGACTCGAACTTTTTGACCCGGCGCACTTCTTCGGCTTGCTGTTCGAGGGTGAGATTCTTGTGGATGATGCCGATACCACCTTCCTGTGCCATCGCGATGGCCAGACGGGATTCGGTAACGGTGTCCATGGCCGCCGAGACCAGCGGAATATTCAGTTCAATACCCTTGGTCAGGCGGGTCTTCAGTGAAACGTCCTTCGGGAGTACTTCCGAGTATCCCGGAACCAGCAAAACATCATCAAAGGTTAGCGCTTCTTCAACGATTCGCAACATACTGAACCAGCCCGTTTTCTGTGAAAAATTAAACAGGAAATTATACACAAAACCTGCGCAGACAACAATCAGCGATCACGATGGATGCCAGCCTTGCCGATGTCGTTTATCATGCCGGCATGAACCGATCTGAAGCCACACACTCTACCGCCATCAGCGTCAGTGAACTGAACCGTCAGGTGCGTTCACTGCTGGAAAATTCCTTCATGAGCCTGAGGGTCGAAGGCGAGATCAGCAACCTCGCCCGTCCTTCCTCAGGACACTGGTATTTTACGCTGAAAGATGACAAAGCGCAGGTACGCTGCGCCATGTTCCGCAACCGCAACCAACAGGTTCGCTTTCGCCCGAAAGAAGGGGACCAGGTGGTGATTCAGGCCAAGGTGAGCCTGTACGAAGGACGCGGAGACTTTCAGCTGATTTGTGAGCAGATGCAGGAAAGCGGACTGGGCAAGCTGCAGCTGGCTTTTGAAGCATTGAAACAGAAACTGGCCGGTGAAGGCCTGTTCGAGATCGGCCGTAAACGACCACTTCCCTCCCCTGCACGCCATATTGGCGTGATTACCTCCCCTACCGGGGCGGCGATCCACGACATACTGACCGTTCTGCAGCGACGCTGCCCGGCACTGCCGATAGCGCTTTATCCGGTCGCGGTTCAGGGTAACGAGGCTGCAGGCCAGATTGTACGCGCCATCGAACTGGCCAACCGTGATCAGCGCTGTGATGTACTGATTGTGGGTCGCGGCGGCGGCTCTCTGGAAGATCTTTGGCCCTTCAACGAGGAAATTGTGGCACGCGCCATTGCAGCCTCCCGTATTCCTGTTGTATCTGCGGTAGGGCATGAAGTCGACGTGTCGATCAGCGACCTTGTGGCTGACCTGCGTGCACCTACGCCCTCAGCTGCGGCTGAGCTAATCAGTCCGGATCAGCAGGTGCAATTGCAGCATCTCGCAAGCCTGCAGCACCGCTTGCAGCGGCAAATGCATCTACAGCTGCAGCTCTGCCGTGAGCGTATGGATCACCTTCGACTCAGGCTGCGTCACCCCGGTGAACGCCTGCGTGAGCAGAGCCAACGACTCGATCAGCTTGAACTGCGTTTGCAGCGTGCGCTTCAACAGCAGCTGAACAGACGCCAACAGCGACTGGATACTCTGGAACAGCGACTGCGTCAGGTTTCGCCATCTCGCATGCTGCAGCAAAAGGCACAGCAGCTGCAGCCACTGCAACAGAGGCTGCAGTCTTCCATTTGCCATTTGCTTGAACGTCGCCAGCTCAAGCTGCAGGGACTCATGCGCGAATTGAACAGTGTCAGCCCTCTGGCAACACTGGAGCGTGGTTACGCTATTGTTCAGTCCAGCGATGGTACCGCCATTACTGCAAACACACAGGTCAAGTCGGGCGAGCAGATCCAGGCCCGATTGCACCGGGGTGCTCTGATCTGCCGCGTCGAGAAGATCAGCGACTGAAGCCCCGTCAAAGCTGCAGTTATGTTAGCATCGCCCTCTTTAATCAACCGAACGACAAGCGGATTTAATATGTCTGAACAGGTATTCGAAACAACAGAACAGCGCGCCAGCTATGGCATTGGCCGCCAGATGGGTGACCAGCTGGCTCAGGGCAGCTTTGATGGTGTCGATGTGGAAGCGGTGATCACCGGTTTGCGCGATTCCTTTGGTGGTGAAGGCCTGCGGGTACCTGCCGAGCAGATTCAGGCCGCGTTCAACGAGATCACTCAGCGCATGCGCGAAGCTCAGGAAGCACAGGCACGCGCAGCGGCAGCCAAGGGCGAAGCGTTTCTGGCAGACAACGCCAAACGTGAAGGTGTCGTGACGCTTGAATCAGGCCTGCAGTACGAAATCATCGGAGCCGGTGACGAAAATGGTGAAAATCCGACCGCCAGCAGCAAGGTGCGCACCCACTATCACGGCACTTTCATCGATGGCAAGGTGTTCGACAGCTCCTATGAACGCGGCCAGCCGGCCGAATTCCCGGTCGGTGGCGTGATCGCAGGCTGGACCGAAGCCCTGCAGCTGATGACCAAAGGGGCCAAATGGCGCCTCTATGTACCTTACCAACTGGCCTACGGTGCCCAGGGCTCTCCCGGTGGCATTCCGCCCTATTCAACTCTGGTATTCGATGTCGAGCTGATCGACATTCTGTGATCCTGTCGCCGCACGTAGCCAAGCATACGTGCGGCCTGCTCATTTCGGGTATTCATCATGCAACTGAATTTTCATCGCAGTGGCAAGGGAGCGCCGCTGGTCATTCTGCACGGCCTGTTTGGCACGCTGGAAAACTGGGGTGCCCAGATTAAACAGCTCAGTGAACACTTTGATGTCATTGCCGTCGATCTTCGCAATCATGGTCGCTCGCCACACGATTCGCGTATGGACTATACCGCCATGGCAGATGACGTGATCGAGCTGATGAACCGGCTGGGGCTTGAAAAGGTCAATTTGATGGGGCACTCAATGGGTGGCAAAGCCGCGATGCAGCTGGCGATGGATCATCCAGGCAAAGTCGAGCGGCTGATAGTGGTTGATATTGCCCCGGTCGAGTATCCACCACATCATAACGATGTGTTTGCAGGCCTTAAATGCATTAACCTGTCGCAGCTGAAAAGCCGACGCGAGGCTGACGATATACTGAGCCAGCATGTGAATTCAGAGGCAACCCGCGCATTCCTGCTGAAAAACCTCTACCGCAATGAAGACCGACATTTCGCATGGCGCATGAACCTGCCCTCACTTGAGCAGCAATATCGCCAGATAGCGGCTGCGCCCGAGGGCACGCCCTACGGAGGACCTGTTCTGTTCATCAAGGGCGGGGAGTCAGGTTATATCCAGGCAGAGCATCAGCAGGCCATTCTGTCACGCTTTCCTGCCGCCAACTTCAAGATTATCGCCGGTGCGGGACATCTGCCGCATGTCGAGAAACCTAGCGCATTTACTCGACTGGTCGAAAAATTCCTCAGACCTGATAACTGAAAAGAGTGCCGGGCGGATACATCCGAGCAAAAACACCGGCCTCAACCAGCTGCCGCTGCAGCCGCCCCATGGATTCTGCCTGCGCCTCACGCATCTCGGCGCGCCTCTCGTTACCGGCACCGTCTTCCTGACGCGTTTCAGCTGCGGCACCCGTTGTCTGCTCCGGTTCTTCACCGCTTTCTTCGCTCGCTTCACTCTCCTCCATTTGGGCCAGCTCAGCACGTGCTTCGGCGGCCATGGCACGAGCACTGGCTGCAACTCTATAGTCCTGAGACGAAGGTTCAGCCGGCGCCATCGCCGCACGAATAATCGCTTCCGCCTTCTCTAGGGTCGCACGCGGGTCTCCGCTGACGGCAGAGGTATCAATACTCACCTCACCGCCAACAGCATACATCTGGCCATCAGGGCCACGTTCGTAACTGTAGGAAACAGCACCGGTAATACCGGCGCCGGCAGCCTGATGCGCCATTTCATGCTGCCGGACCTCCCGGTCACGGGCGCTTAGCTGCTGTAAAACGCGCTGCTCCTGACGCTGCTCAACCGACTGTTGGCGTGAACTTGATACAGTGTCTTTTGGAGTCGAGGATGAGCCTTGCGCAGTGTCGCTTGCACTGCCTGCCTGCGCTTGCGCAGACGAATCAGGCTGGCTTGCCCGGGTGGCAGGCTGTGAATAGGTGCCGGAAACAGGAACCGACGGGGGTGAGATACTGGAGAGTGCTGTGCTCATGGCAGAAGAGGGAGGATCACCCCTCCCTTCCTGTATCAGGCCATGGTATCGATCAGGTTACCCAGCACCTCATCCGTCGCATTAACCACCTTGGTAGCGGCAGCTTCGGTGGTTTCATTGACGGTAGAGTTGGCAACAGCCTGATTAATTTCACGCCCGGAAGCGACTTCTGCCAAGTCCGGACGACCGCTGCCCTGAGTGTCACCGGATACTTTCGGTGTGTTGTCCAGAGTACGGTTTACGTTGAACATGCCACTGTTCTGAGCTGATGTAATGTTCATGGGGCACCTTCCATCATTTTCAATTGCAGTTCAGGCGACAAAACAGCACGCGTCAGGACCTTAGTATCCTGACGCTCGGTACGCCTTTGATTGCATCTGGTAGCAGTATAGAACAACTGCACCCATTGGTCACTTTTTACTCATCCAACAGTGGAATCAGATCAATATGGTCGGCAACTCGCTCTGGGTCAGGATCATCCAACCAGGGAATCCGCCCCAGCAGAGGAGCGCGGAACAGCCTCTCCAGCGTGGCCAGATTTTCATCCGGGCAACTCATGTCCGGGTCGATATGGTTGGCGACCCAGCCGGCTAGGCGCAGGCCATCGCGGGCGATCGCCTCGGCGGTCAGAATAGCGTGGTTGATGCAGCCCAGCTTCATCCCCACCACCAGGATCACATCCAGCTCCAGCAATTGTGGCAGCCGCGCCAGGCTTTCACGCATGCTCAGCGGCACGCGCCAGCCACCGGCACCTTCCACCAGCACCAGATCTGCCGGTTGCATCATGGTGCCACGGCAATAGGCCGCCAGTCGGTCGGCGGTCAACACTCGCCCTTCCTGTTCGGCGGCAATGTGCGGTGCGATCGGTGGTTCGAAAGCGATCGGGTTGACCTGCTCATAACTCAGCTTGATGCTGGCAGCCTGTTGCAGCAGCAGCGCATCGGAGTTGCGCAGTCCATCCGGCGTCTGTTCACACCCGGCTGCCACCGGTTTCAGGCCTATGGTTCTCAACCCTCTGCGGTTTGCAGCCGTGAGCAGTCCGGTGGTCACCAGAGTCTTGCCTGCATCGGTATCGGTACCGGCGATGAAAAAGCGCTTTTTCACTGGGACTCCTTGAACAGTTCCAGATAATAAACTTCATAGGTAGCGGGAAGAGCACCATCGGCTTGACGCTGCCGTTCATAGGCGTCCAGCAGCCTTATCAAGCGTTGACGACTGCTCAGCCCTTGATCGCGACGACTGTTCACATTATGAGCACCCAACGCCTTGAGCTCGTGCATCAGCTCCTGCAGGCGATTGTAACGGAGCACCCTGTATTCAGTCTCGCACCGCGCCAATGTCAGGCCGGTGTTGTATGCCAGTAGCCGTTCGAGTGCTGTAAAGCTGTTCACATGCACATCGTCATCCACCGCTGCCCATGCCCGCTTCAGCTCATGCAGCGTATCCGGTCCCAACGTGGCCAGCAGACAACGACCGCCCGGTTTAAGCACCCGCGCCAGTTCGGTCATCAACCGGTCCGGCTGTTCGCACCACTGCACGGCAAGGCTGGACCAGATCAGCTCAATGCTGGCGTCCGCCAGTGGCAGTTGTTCGGCATCACCACAGAGATAGAATGCCCCCGGCACCGACCGCTGTTCGCGGGCAAAGGTGAGCATGCCATGGGCCAGATCCAGATGCAGCAGCGGTGACTCTGGATAACACGCATGCAGATGCGGCGAGGCATATCCGGTGCCACAACCAAGATCCAGCAGGTTGCCTTCGACCTCCTCGGGCAGCCACTGCAGCAGACGGTCGGCGATAGCGCGCTGCAACTGAGCAACGGAGTCGTAACTCTCGGCCGCACGACTGAATGCCTGGGCAACCCTGCGTTTATCCCGCTGCATCGGCACCATCCACCTGGCGCACCAGCGCATTGAGCATGTTCAGCGCTTCATCGGCATGGCTGATAAAAGGCAAGTGTGCACTCTGCGCCAGTACATTAACCTTCAGCTTCGGGTTCAATGCCTGTACCTGCTTCGCCAGACCTACCGGTACCAGCTGGTCTTCAGCACCCAATATCAGCTGGGCTGGGCAGTTCAGAGTGGCCAGGGCCGAGCGCAGGTCGGATTCCAGCAGCATCAGCGCTGATGCCAGTGCCTGAGGCTCCGCCGTTGCCATAACACCTTTAAGTCGTTTCAACTCATCACGGGCGCTGGCTGAACCACGCGTCTGCAGGGCGGCAAAGCGCTGCAGGGTTTTGGCCTCGTTGTACGCCAGTGACTCAACAAAGACGTTGAATACGTCCGACGCCATGGCGCAGGGCCAATCCTCACGGGCGACAAAACAGGGGTTGGCGGCAATCAGGCTCAGACTTTTCACTTGTTCCGGCGCCTGTTCGGCACAGGCCAATGCCAGCTGTCCGCCAAGCGACCAGCCCACCCAGTGCGCCTGCTCGGGTGCGGCTTCAAACAGAGCCCCAACCACGGAGCCCAACGACATATCACCTGCGGGTGCAGAACGTCCCAACCCCGGCAGATCAATCAGCGTTACACGATAACGCTCGGCCAGGCGGTCGGAAAAGTCACCCCAGATGCCAGAGTTCAGCCCCCAGCCATGCAGCAGCACCAGATCAGGGCCAGTGCCACGGGTTTCATGCCACAGACTCATGCCACGCCTCCGGTACGAACCTGATTCAGCGCTTCCAGCAAGCGATCCACCTGCTCTTCGCTGTGGGCCGCACTGAGGGTCACCCGCAGGCGCGAGCTACCCGCCGGGACAGTGGGCGGACGGATGGCACTGATAAAGATACCACGTGCTTCCAGCGCGGCACTGATCCGCATCGCCTCACCGGCATCGCCGATCAGAATCGGCTGGATAGGCGTTGGCGAATCCATCAGCGCATAACCCAGCTGCTCACAGCCACTGCGAAAGCGCTGGATCAGCTGCGCCAGCTCGTCGCGGCGCCAGCTTTCGGACTGCACCAGCCTGAGACTGGCACGGGTGGCTTGAGCCACCGCCGGCGACATGCTGGTGGTATAGATGTAAGTGCGGGCAAACTGGATCAGGGTTTCGATCAGCACTTCGGAACCGGCTACAAAAGCGCCGGAGGTACCGAAGCCTTTACCCAGAGTGCCGATTAGTACCGGCACCTCTTCGTTGCTCAGACCGAAGTGCTCGACGCAGCCGCCGCCCTTGGTGCCCAGACAGCCAAAACCATGGGCATCGTCCACCATCAGCCAGCCGTCATGCTCGCGGGTTACTCGACTCAACTCTGGCAGGTCGGCAATATCGCCATCCATGCTGAACACGCCATCAGTGACCACCAGCTTGCGGCGCGCTTCTGAGCGACTCAGCCGCTGAGCCAGGCTATCGGGGTCGTTGTGCAGGTAACGCTGGAAACGAGCACCACTGAGCAGGCCCGCATCCAACAGGGATGCATGATTGAGACGGTCCTGAAACGCCGCATCCTGTTTGCCGATCAGGGCATTGACGGCACCAATGTTGGCCATGTAGCCGGTTGAGAACAGCAGCACCCGCTCACGGCCGGTAAATTCCGCCAACTCTTCTTCCAGCGCATGGTGAGCCTGCGAATGTCCGTTGACCAGATGAGACGCACCGCCGCCCACGCCGTAGGTATCGGCACCCTGCTTAAGCGCAGCGATCACCTCTGGGTGGTTGGCCAGCCCCAGATAGTCGTTGGAGCAGAACGCCAGATAGCGACGGCCATCAACGCTGACTTCCGGCCCCTGGGCCGACTCCAGCACTCGGCGCTGACGATAAAGGTTATCCTGCCGCCGTACTTCGAGCGCGGCGGCCAGATCATTGAAGGACATGGATCTGCCTCAGTGCGCGACGGTGGCGTCGACGAACAGATCAGCATCCTGCTGGGCCTGAATCTCGGCGGCCAGTTTCTGCTCCTGGTCGGCATCGGAGTCTTCGATGCGCTGTTCCGGGCGAATACCCAGACGTTTGAACAGCTGCAGGTCGCGGTTGGTTTCCGGGTTTGGCGTGGTCAGCAGGCATTCGCCGTAGAAGATGGAGTTGGCACCGGCAAAGAACGCCATGGACTGCAATTCGTCGGACATCTGCTCACGACCGGCAGACAGACGCACATGGGATTTGGGCATCATGATACGCGCCACGGCGATGGTACGGATGAATTCCAGAGGGTCGAGGTCTTCCACGTTTTCCAGCGGCGTGCCCTGCACCTTCACCAGCATGTTAATCGGCACCGACTCTGGCTGCTGCGGCAGGTTGGCCAGTTGCATCAGCAGGCCATAACGATCCCTGGCAGTTTCACCCA
This sequence comes from Marinobacterium iners, assembly GCF_017310015.1. Lineage (NCBI taxonomy): Bacteria > Pseudomonadati > Pseudomonadota > Gammaproteobacteria > Oceanospirillales > Oceanospirillaceae > Marinobacterium > Marinobacterium iners. Next base: position 1,144,603 of record NZ_CP022297.1, on the reverse strand, counting down.
TGCCCAAAATGCCGCCGCTACAGATTTTCATGCCGGAATCACGTACATGCTGCAGGGTATTCAGACGATCCTCGTAGCTGCGCGTAGTGATGATCTTGTCGTAGAACTCCGGCGAGGTGTCCAGGTTGTGGTTGTAGTAATCCAGCCCCGCCTCGGCCAGCTGTTGCGCCTGCGTTTCCTGCAACATGCCAAGCGTCATGCAGGTTTCCAGCCCCATCGCTTTCACGCCCCTGACCATCTCGATTACGTAGGGCATGTCACGCTCGGTGGGGTGTTTCCAGGCAGCGCCCATACAGAAACGGGTTGAACCGGATTCTTTCGCCTGCCTGGCCTTGTTCAGCACCGCTTCGACTTCCATCAGACGCTGTTTTTCCAGACCGGTATTATAGTGGGCGCTCTGCGGACAGTATTTGCAGTCTTCCGGGCAGGAGCCGGTCTTGATCGACAGCAACGTGCTGACCTGTACCTCATTGGGATTGAAGTGCTGGCGGTGTACGCTTTGAGCCTGAAACAGCAGATCATTCATCGGCAATTCAAACAGGGCGCGTACTTCCTGTTCGGTCCAGTCGTGGCGCACTTCAGCCTGGCTTAGCATAACTCCAATCCCCTTGTGACATAATCATGGGACATGCACGGATCGCATATCAATTCCCAGCATCTTAATTAGACAGAAGGAACTGTCAACCTATGTTTAAATACATAATCAACAGCTGTTTAGATAATATACAGAAGTGCTCGCTTTGCGGTGCGTCAGACCACCGGTTTCACGGCCTGTGCGAAGGCTGCCACGCAGACCTGCCGTGGTTGATACATGCCTGCCCTCGTTGTGCTCTGCCTCTTCCCCGCCACCTGTCCGGCCTGTGCTCACATTGCAGCAATGAACTGCCAGCCTTTGACAAGGTACAGGCCGCTTTCACCTATTCATTCCCACTCAGCCAATTAATTCCGGCGATCAAGTATCACCGCCAGCCTGCGCACCTGGGGTGGCTGGCGGCCACGCTCAGCGATTTTATTCGCCAGCGTCACGAGGGCCGCTGGCCAGATGCATTGATACCGGTCCCAATGCACCCCTTCAGCCAGATATACAGAGGCTACAATCAGGCCGAGCTGCTGGCACAAAGATTGAGCCATCAATTACACATTCCGCTTCAGCTCAGCCTGCGCAAGCATCGTCGAACCCCCAAACAGATGTCGCTCAGTCTTGAAGCCAGGCGCCGTAACCTGCAAGACTCATTTACTGTGCGCTCAACCGCTCCTGAGTACGTTGCACTGATCGACGATGTCATGACCACAGGTACCACCGTATCAACATTGGCGCGACTGCTGCGTGAGCATGGCTGTAAACGGGTCGATGTCTGGGTTCTGGCAAGAACACCCGAGAACCGTTAAAAGCCGATAAGCATAGGATTCGGCTACCGATCCATATCGACGGATGTCCGGGTTTTTGCTAGCTTGAAGCTTATTTTCTGCCTGGATGGAAAGGCGATGACATTTGAAATGCTGGGACAGCTGTTTGGTGGTATCGGTCTTTTTTTGCTGGGCATGCAACTGCTCACCAATGGCCTGAAACAGGCAGCCGGGCGCTCCTTGCGCGCAGCACTTGAAATGGCAACAGGCTCACGACTGCGAGGGCTTGTATCAGGTACACTGATTACTGCACTGGTTCAGTCATCCAGCGCCGTAACCGTCGCGACCCTGGGGTTCGTGAACGCAGGCCTGCTGACACTGACCCAATCGGTTTCGATCATCTATGGCAGTAATATCGGTACCACCATGGTCGGTTGGCTGGTGGCACTGATCGGCTTCAAGTTCAAGATCAGCGCCTTTGCGTTACCCATGATCGGGCTCGGCATGGTGCTGCGCATTACAGGCAACAACAATCGGCTGGGCCATATCGGTACCGCAGTGGCCGGCTTTGGCATCTTTTTTATCGGCCTGGATTTCCTGCGCGAGGCGTTCGACGGCCTGAGTTCTTCGGTTCCCCTTGCCGAGCTGGGTGCAGGCCCGTTGGCACTGGCGCTGTTTGTTTTGGCCGGTATTGTGATGACCTTTCTGATGCAGGCCTCCGCCGCCGTCATTGCGATCGCGTTGTCGCTGGTGTACACGGGCAGCATTTCTCTTGCGGCAGCCGCTGCACTGGTTATCGGCGCCAACGTGGGGACCACAACCACCGCCCTGCTGGCGTCCATTGGCGCCACATCCAATGCCAAGCGAATCTCAGCGGCACATGTCATTTTCAACCTGCTGACAGGGCTGGTCGGTCTGACGCTGCTGATGCTGCTGGGGGGCTTCCTCAACCGGTTGGACCCGGCCCAATTTGATCTGGTTGCGTTACTGGCGATGTTCCACACCTTGTTCAATTTACTGGGGGTACTGCTGATGTGGCCTCTGACCGACCGCATGGTCACGTTTCTGAAGCAACGTTTCCGCACCCAGGAAGAAGATGAAGCAACGCCCCAGTATCTGGACAAAAACATCATCACGACCCCCTCCCTCGCGGTTGAAGCGATTAATATGGAGCTGGCCCGCGTCAGCCGTATCTGCAGTCGAATGGCTCGTGAAGCGATCAGCGCTGAACGCGGCGCTGCCACTCGGCTGCAACAACAGTCCGACAGCGTGAACCTGCTGATCAGCCGTATTGGTGACTTCAACCAAGAGCTGGCACGACAGAACCTGAGTATTGAGATCAGTGAAACGCTGCCAATCTCACTCAGGGTTGCGCGCTACTTCAGTGAAGTCGCACGCCTGTCAGCGCGCCTTCCGGAATACTACCCTGTACTGGAGCAGCTCAAGGACCCCGGTGTGCGCACGAGCGTGCAGGAGTTTCAGCAGGCGGTCATCCATCTCATCGACGCCTGTGAAGTGCGCGAAGATCAGGCCATTCAGGGCTACGAAGCACACCAGATGATGCGCCAGGTACAGCGTGAATATCAGTACCTCAAGGGCAGCCTGCTGAACCAGACCATTTCCAGCCTGCTGAACACGGCTGACTCTGTTGCACTGATGGATGCTCTGAGCCACATTCATCGTCTGGCCGAGCAGGCCGAGAAAGCATCGCGTCACTGGAGCAGTACAACGCCGGTACAGAAACGAGCACCACTGGTTGAGGCGGCCTGATCGGGTATACTGCCGGCTGAATCCTGCGGAGTAGACGATGACCGTCCCACACAGCCACAGCATGACACCGATCGGCTTTATCCACAGCCCGTTTGACCAAAAGTTCGGCATCCCGCGCCAGCCGGGGCTGGCCTCTATTCGCGCCCGAATTGAACTGGTTCCCCCCTATTCAAATCCTGAATCGGTACGCGGGCTGGAGCAGTGCAGCCATATCTGGCTGCTGTTCCTGTTCAGTGCAACCTCAGACCAGGGCTGGAGCCCCACTGTGCGGCCACCTCGACTGGGTGGCAACCAGCGTCTGGGAGTATTTGCCACCCGCTCACCGTTTCGCCCCAACCCCATAGGCCTGTCGCCTGTCCGTCTGTGCAGTATCGAGCAAAGCGGAGATAGGGTCTGGCTGGAAGTGGAAGGGGCAGACCTGCTTGACGGAACTCCCATTCTCGACATCAAACCCTACCTTCCCTACGCCGACAGCCTGCCTGAGGCGGAATTTGCTCTGGCGTCACGCATCGAGCGGTTAACACTTCCTGTGCATTTCAGTCAGTCGGCGCAACAGGCTTGCCAGATTCATGCAGGCCGCCTTGGCCAGCCACTGGCGCGACAGATCACCGAAGTCCTGCTGTGTGACCCGCGCCCGGCTTACAGGAAACAGGATGAGGCAAGAGAATACGGTATCAGCCTGTATGGTCTGAACATTCGCTTTCGTATCACGCGGGACCGGGTCGATGTAAACAGTATCACCCTTCAGACTGATCAGGATTGATCCCGACTGATTACGGCCCTAGAATATTAGAACAAACTAAATAAAGGAGCCGCCGCCATGACCGAGCAGCCCAGCTCAACGCTGTCTGCCCCGCAACGCCTGCAGCACTTCCCCATTGCGTTGATTGCAATGGTAATGGGACTCGGAGGCCTCACGCTAAGCTGGCAGAAAGCAGCCTACACACTGGGGATGTCACCACTTGTCGGACAGATCCTGCTGGTAGTAACTGCCTGTGTATTGCTGATGATTACCAGCATCTACCTGCTCAAAACCGTGCGCTTCAGCTCTGAAGTGATAGATGAGTTCAACCACCCGATCAAAATCAGTTTCTTTCCGGCTTTTTCAATCAGCCTGCTGCTTATCGCCACCGCCACCCTGGAGCTTTCACCGGGTCTCTCACGCTATCTGTGGATCAGCGGTGCCATCATTCATCTGCTGCTGACGCTGCATGTGATGAGCCAGTGGATACACCACTCTCGGTTCAAGGTTCAGCACAGTACGCCTGCCTGGTTTATCCCTGTTGTGGGGAACATCGTCGCGCCGATTGCCGGTGTACAGCACGGCTACACCGAAGCCAGCTGGTTCTTCTTCAGCATCGGTCTGCTTTACTGGCTGGTACTGAAAACACTGATTTTCAACCGGGTGCTGTTTCACGACCCCTTGCCTGAAAAAATGCTGCCAACACTCTTCATCATGATCGCACCGCCTGCGGTTGGCTTTGTCTCCTACCTGCAACTGAATCAGGGAGTGGTCGACAGCTTTGCACGTATTCTCTACTACAGCGCGATGTTCATTACGCTGCTTCTTTTTACCCAGCTGCCGCGTTTTTCACGCATTCGTTTTTTCATCTCCTGGTGGGCCTACAGCTTCCCACTGGCAGCATTTTGCATCGCGACCCAAATCATGTTGATGAAGACAGGCAGTGAGTTTTTTCTGCTGCTCTCCTGGCTTTCACTGATTGTGGTGACATTTGTAGTCTGTCTGCTGCTGCTCAAAACCCTGCGCGCAATTACCAGCGGTGCTCTGTTCCAACCGGACTGAGCCCGGGAAGAGGATGCTTTGTGCCCGTCAGCAACGGGTGCTAAGCTGACTCTAAGCTCTCCTTAATGGATCTTGAGCCATGAAGGGCCGAACTATGCGCAAGGGTCTTTATGTATTACTGCTTTCCGGCCTTTTCCTGCTGACAGTGCTGTTCCTGCATCAGGTCCGCCAGGACAGGGTGCAACAGTATCTGGAGCACGCTTCCACTCTGCTGCAGGCAACCTATGACGCCAGCCTGGAGCGATACGCGCTGGCAATGGATACATTTTATGCGGATCTGACCCGCCAGCCTGAACTGATTCACCTGTTTGATCTCGGCATCAATGCCGATAATCATTCAGAGCGCGCACTGCTGAGAGAAGAGCTGTATCAACGACTACTCCCACACTATCAGGACCTGGTGCGACGCGGCATTTCTCAATGGCAGTTCCACCAGGCAGATGGCACCAGTTTTCTACGTTTCCATGCTCCCGGCGTTCATGGTGACTCTCTGGCCGAAATAAGGCCTTCACTTCGACGCCTGCAGGAGCAGCCCAAGGCCTGCTACGGTTTCGAGGTAGGACGCTTTTTCATTGGTTTCCGCTTCATTCAGCCACTCATGCTCGATGGCCAGATGATCGGCAGCATGGAAACAGCCGTTTCCTTTGCCCGTATCCGCCAGACACTGGCATCCCTTTCGCCACGTCAAACCTTCATCTTCCTGCTTGAGCGCAGTACCGTAGAATCGGTGCTGGTAGGTGGCCCTCAGGATCGGCTGCAACCAGCACTGATCAGCCCGGATTTCCTGCTCCATACTGACAGTCTGAATGATGCCCTGAACCAAGAGCTGCCACTGGAAACTCTGCGTCATTCGCTTGCTGCCCAACCCGGCATCCGCCAGCAGCTCAAGACAGGAAAGCCCTTTGCAACAGCCACTTACCATCAAGGTACCGGCTATGCAGTCGCGTTTATTCCGGTACAAACACTGACCGGAGGACTTGGGGGGTACATCCTGTCTATTCACCCGGCACCGCTCCTGACCGGCCTGCAATGGGAATTTTACACCATGCTGGTGGTCAGCCTGCTGGTCACCCTCCTGCTGGGCTCAATGCTGCTTCATCTTCACCAGCAGCGGCATGCCATTCTGGTACAGAAATACCGGCTGGATGCCATCGGGGCTGCTGTTGGCGAAGGCATCTATGTTCTGGACAGGGAGGGTCGGACTCTATACGTCAACAGGGCTGTCAGCCGATTGACCGGCTATAACGAACAGAAGCTGTATCAGGAAAACCTGCATCAGCTGTTGCATCAACATGAAGAGAATGACCTGTCACTGCAGCAGTGTCCGATTTTCTCAAACGCGATCAAGGGTATTACCTACGAAGGTGATGAGCAGTTCAAAACCCGAACCGGAGAACTTCTGCCGGTTGTCGTGACCAGCCAGCCAATGATTGAACGTGGGCAAATAACCGGGGTTGTTACCGTATTCCGCGATATCAGCGACCGTAAGGAAGCGGAACGCAAACTCAAACTACTGGCCACTACCGACTCCCTGACCGGCTTGAGCAACCGGCGCGCTTTTCTGGAGCGGCTGCATGAAGAGCAACGCCTGAGCCGACGCCTGGGCCACCCCAGCAGCCTGTTAATGATCGACTTCGACCATTTCAAACGGATAAACGACGAATATGGCCACAACACCGGCGACCTGGTATTGCAGCACTTTGCCAGCCTTGCTCGAAGCTGCCTGCGCGAAACTGATTCGATTGGTCGTCTAGGAGGTGAAGAATTTGCCATCCTGCTGCCCGGCACCGGCCTTGAGGGTGCCGTACAGCTGGCAGAACGACTGCGTCACCTGCTTGAGCTGACCCCTACCGAAACGGCGGATGGTCTGATCCCCATGACGCTCTCCATCGGCGTCACCACACTCAATGCCAGTGATACCGGCAGCTCCGAGTTGCTGAGCCGAGCAGATGCAGCTCTGTATCAGGCCAAAAGCGGTGGCCGCAACCGAATTGAAGTGCGCAACTAGTCCTGCGAGAGGTTGCAGCCCGCTGCAAAGACCGCTCTAATGAGCTCCCTCACACCAGTTCCCAGGAGTGGAGATCAGCATGCGCGGCCCTGATACAGAACAGCTTGCCTTTGACAGTCAGCATATCTGGCACCCCTATTCGTCCATGATCAACCCGCCACAGATGTTCCCGGTGGAGTCCGCTTCGGGCGTACGCCTGCGCCTGACAGACGGGCGTGAACTGATCGATGGCATGGCCTCCTGGTGGTCAGTGGTCCATGGTTACAATCATCCGGCTCTGAACCAGGCCGCGCATGAGCAGATCGATCGCATGTCCCATGTGATGTTCGGTGGTCTGACACACTCACCCGCTATTGAGTTGTCACGCAAACTGGTCGAGATGACACCCGAAGGCCTGGAGCGTGTTTTTCTGGCCGATTCCGGCTCGGTTTCCGTCGAAGTCGCGCTGAAAATGGCGATCCAGTACTGGCATGCCCGAGGCAAACCGGAAAAGCACCGCATGATCAGCCTACGCAACGGCTACCATGGCGATACCTTCGGTGCCATGTCGGTGTGCGACCCTGTCAACGGCATGCATGAACTGTTCAGTGGCGTGTTGGCACAGCAGCTGTTTGCCCCTCGCCCGGAGACCCCCTTTGATGGCGGCTTTGCAGCCACCGATATCACAGAGCTCGAACGCCTGCTGGCCCAGCACCATGGTGAGCTGGCAGCACTGATTCTGGAACCCATTGTTCAGGGCGCCGGTGGAATGCGCTTCTACTCCCCCGAATGGCTGCGCCAGGCACGGGCGCTCTGCGACCAGTATGAGGTGCTGCTGATTGCCGACGAGATTGCCACCGGATTTGGTCGCAGCGGCGAGATGTTTGCCTGCAACCATGCCGGCATCAGCCCCGATATCATGTGCCTTGGCAAGGCCCTGACCGGCGGCTACATGACGCTGGCCGCCACGCTGGCCACAGCGGAGATTGCGCATACCATCTCTGCAGGAGGCGCTGGATGCTTCATGCACGGACCCACCTTCATGGCCAACCCGCTGGCCTGCGCCGTGGCACTGGAAAGCCTGAATCAACTCGAACAACAAGACTGGCACTCTCAGGTACAGCGCATTGAATCAGGCCTGAAGCAGGGACTCGAGCCCGCTCGTGCTCTGACCAGCGTAGCCGATGTAAGAGTGCTGGGCGCAATCGGCGTAATCGAGCGTCATGAACCGGTTTCACTGGCCCAGGTGCAGCCCATGTTTGTCGACCGGGGCGTGTGGGTACGCCCATTTGGCAGGCTTGTCTATGTCATGCCAGCCTATATCATGTCAGATGCAGATCTTGCTACCCTCACCGCTGCCATGGTCGCGGTGATGCAGGAACTGGATCGGCTGTAAGCAACTTTCAGGAGAGTGCACGAAATGGCCCGGATCAAACTGGATATGCCGGACAATTACTTGTTCAGCACCGAATTGTGTGTCCGTATCAGCGACATCAACTATGGCGGCCACATGGGCAATGATGCCGTGCTGTCGATGGTACATGAGGCCCGCCTGCGCTTCCTCAAGCATTACCACTACGCCGAGTTTGATGTAGAAGGGGCGGGGATCATCATGACCGACTCTGCCATCGTTTATAAGGCGGAGAGCTTCCATGGTGATCGCGTGCAGGTGGATGTAACGGTGGCCGATTTCAACAAGTACGGCTGCGATCTTTACTATCTGCTGAGCAACAAGGACACGGCGGTAGAGATTGCGCATGCAAAAACCGGCATCGTGTTCTTCGATTACACCGACCGCAAGGTAGTTGCCGTGCCTGAAGGCTTTCGCAACAAGATGCTCAGGGAGTCCTGAGCATCACCCTACTCACCATCATCGTAGTTGTAGTTGATGTGTGAAAGATTCTCGAAACGGGTGTACTGCCCTATAAACGCCAGACGAACCGAACCGATGGGACCGTTACGCTGCTTGCCGATAATGATTTCAGCGGTTCCCTTGTCCGGGCTGTCCTCGTTGTATACCTCATCACGATAGATGAACATGATCACGTCGGCGTCCTGCTCGATAGCGCCGGATTCACGCAGGTCCGAGTTCACCGGACGCTTATTGGGACGCTGTTCAAGGCTTCGGTTCAACTGCGACAGCGCCACCACCGGGCAGCTCATCTCCTTGGCCAGGGCTTTCAAGGATCGGGAAATCTCTGATATCTCCTGGGTACGGCCTTCACTTTTACCCGTTTTAAGGGTCATCAGCTGCAGGTAATCGACCATGATCATGGCAAGATCACCGTGCTCACGCACGATACGTCGTGCACGGGTACGCATCTCGTTGGGACTGATACCGGGCTGGTCATCAATAAACAGCGGCTTGTTCTTGAGCATATTGACCGCAGTCGTCAGCTTGGGCCAGTCATCCTCTTCAAGCTGACCGTTACGTACCTTGGTCTGATTGATACGACCAAGCGATGAAAGCATACGTGTCACCAACTGGTCGGCGGGCATCTCCAGCGAAAACACCAGCACCGGCTTCTCAGTTGCCATCAGAGCATTTTCGACCAGGTTCATGGCGAAAGTGGTTTTACCCATTGAGGGACGCGCTGCCACAATCACCAGGTCCGACTTCTGCAAACCACCGGTACGATCATCCAGGTCATCGAAGCCGGTGGTGACCCCCGTGAGGGAGTCCGCATTGTTGAACAGTTCATCAATCCGGTCCACCGCACGCTTAAGCAGCGGATTTACCCCCTCGGGGCCTCCCTGATTGGGTCGATTTTCCGCAATTTGGAAGATTTTCTGCTCGGCTTCGTTGAGGATTTCATCAGAGGCGCGACCGCCGGGATGAAATGCACTGTCGGCGATCTCGTTGGCTACGCTGATCATCTGACGCAGCAGTGAACGGTCACGCACAATCTCGGAGTAGGCGCGGATATTCGAGGTACTGGGGGTGTTGCGGGCCAGCGTGACCAGATACTCCAGACCACCCGCATTTTCCAGCTCGCCGGTGCGGTCCAGCTCTTCCGACAGAGTGACCACATCGATCGGCCGGCCTTCATCGATCAGCTTCTGCATGGTACGGAAGATCATGCGATGATCGCCGCGGTAGAACTGATCTTCCAGCAGTACTTCCGAGACCGTATCCCAGGCGTTGTTGTCCAGCATCAGGCCGCCCAGAACCGACTGCTCGGCCTCAATCGAATGGGGTGGCTGCTTGATCTGTTCCAGCGCCTCGTCGTTCAGATCTGCCATTTCCACCGGATCACGTCTCCTGAGCTATACAACATCGTCATTTTTGAACATAAAAAAAGCACTGCGCAGTATATACCACGCAGTGCTTTTCCTTAACCGGATTGCAGAGCGAAATTATTCGCCGGCAATAACCAGCTTGATGGTCGCGGTCACTTCAGGGTGTACCTGAATGTCGACGTCGAACTCGCCAACGTGACGGATCGCACCTTCCGGCAGACGTACTTCGCTCTTGTCGGCCTGAACGCCGGCAGAGCTCAGTGCTTCCGCGATATCACGGGTGCCGATGGAACCGAACAGTTTACCCTCGTCACCAGCTTTGGTGACCAGAGACAGTTCCAGTTCGTTCAGCTGTTCGGCGCGAGCCTGGGCCTGAGCCAGCTTGTCAGCAGCGGCTTTTTCCAGTTCGGCACGACGCTCTTCAAACTTGGCGACATTATCAGCGGTAGCCGGTACGGCTTTACCCTGAGGAACCAGGTAGTTACGGCCAAAGCCCGATTTAACGGCGACCTTGTCACCCAAATTACCCAGTTTACCGATATTTTCGAGCAGAATAACTTCCATCTCGTAAAACCTCTTGTTCTGCAAAGGCTGCAGTCTTGAATCCCGGCTGCTGCACGCAACCTCCGGGCAGCAGCATTAAACGAGTCTGGCAGCACTGTGTGCTGCCTACGGCTGTATCAACCGACGCTTAAACGTCGTGGCTGTCGGTGTACGGCAGCAGAGCCAGGTAGCGGGCGCGCTTGATAGCGGTCGCCAGCTGACGCTGATAGCGTGCCTTGGTGCCAGTGATACGGCTCGGAACGATTTTGCCGGTTTCAGTGATGTAGCCTTTCAGGGTATCCAGATCCTTGTAGTCGATCTGTTTTACGCCTTCAGCGGTGAAACGGCAGAACTTGCGACGACGGAAAAAACGTGCCATCTGAACTTCTCCAATAAATAGGGTTAACGATTACTCTTCAGCAGCTTCTTCATCAGAGCTGTCATCGGCAGAACTGTTGTCCTGCTTCTGCTCTGTGCGCTCTTCGCGACGCGGCTTGCGCTCTTCGCGAGACTCTGCTGCCTTGATCGGAGAAACTTCAGTGACCGCTTCATTGCAACGGATCACCATGTTACGCAGCACAGCGTCGTTGTAACGGAACATGCTGGACAGTTCGTCCAGGATGTCCTGAGTCGTTTCAACATTCATCAGCACATAGTGTGCCTTGTGTGCATTGTTGATCGGGTAAGCCAGCTGACGACGGCCCCAGTCTTCCAGACGGTGAATCTGGCCCTGAGCACCTTCGATCAGAGTCTTGTAGCGCTCGATCATCGCCGGAACCTGCTCGCTCTGGTTCGGGTGAACCAGGAATACGATTTCGTAATGACGCATTTTTGCTCCTTACGGTTTCACAGCCTTCAAGTCACCCGCCGAATGCCGGTGGTTGAAAGCAAGGAGTTGAACAAATAAAAAGGACGCAAAATTCTACTTCAGCGCCCTTCAAGAAACAAGTGATAAAACGGGTTTATTCCACGTCCACAATTTCAAAGCTGTGGCTGATTTTCACCCCTCCACGCTCAAGCATCAGCGATGCCGAGCAGTACTGTTCAGCGGACAGGCGAACCGCACGTTCTACCGCAGCAGGTTTCAGCTTGCGGCCACTGACAATGAATTTGACATGAATTTCGGTAAAGACCGAAGGCACTTCGTCCGAGCGCTCGGCACTGATTTCAGCCACGCAAGCGGTCACATCCTGACGCGCCTTGCGCAGAATGCCCACCACATCAACACTGGTACAACCGCCCAGACCGGTCAGCACCAGCTCCATGGGCCGCGGCCCCTGCTGGAGATCCTTGTCGATTACCACTTCAAAACCGGAACCGGTGGTCGCCTTGAAACGATCATCGCCATCCCAGTTAACACTGACATTCATGCTCATACTGCCTGTTTCCTCACAATGCGTTAGTGTGCAGCGCTGAAAAAGCGCGCCAGCTGCTGTCCTGGATCGTCTGCCCGCATGAACGCCTCACCGATCAGGAAAGCGTTGACCTGCCGGGCCTGCATGGCAGCCACGTCATCCGGCGTCAGAATGCCGCTCTCGGTCACGATAATGCGATCTGACGGGATGCGATCGAGCAGCTGGAAGGTGTTTTCAAGACTGACATCAAAGGTGTGCAGATCACGGTTATTAATCCCAACCAGACGGGTGTTGAGCGGCAGAATACGCTCAAGTTCCTCTGCATTATGCACCTCAATCAGCACATCCATGCCAAGCTCATGGGTCAGCGTGGTCAAGTCGGACAACTGCGCATCGGTCAGGGCCGCAACAATCAGCAAAATACAGTCAGCCCCAAGTGTGCGGGCTTCGTAGATCTGATAGGGGTCCACGATAAAATCCTTGCGGATGACCGGCAATGAACAGGCGCTGCGTGCCTGCTGCAGGTATTCGTCCGCCCCCTGAAAGAAGTCTACATCGGTCAGTACCGACAGGCAGCTGGCACCGCCCCGCTCGTACGAAGCGGCAATTTCGGCCGGCTCAAAGGGGTCTCGAATCACGCCCTTTGAAGGGCTGGCCTTTTTGATCTCGGCGATCACTGCAGGCTGACCCGATGACAGCGACGTTGCCAGCGCATCCGCAAACCCGCGCGGATCTGACGCACTGCCTTGCTGATCGGCAATACGCTGTTTCAGGTCTGCAATCGATACCCGTGCACTGCGCTCAGCCACTTCTTCATGCTTGCGAGCGATGATCTTTTTCAGAATTGTGGGTGTATCATTCATTATTCGGTTTTCCCCAGCTGCTGACTGAACGCGGCCAGCTGCTTCATTTTATCCAGTGCTACGCCCGAACGTATGGCTTCCAAAGCCTGCTCGACACCGGCCTGGTGTGTATCCGCCTGCCCGCTAAGATATACGGCTGCGCCAGCATTCAGTGCCACCATGGCAGCGGCCTTTCGTGCCACCGGCTCATCCGAACCACTCAACGCCAGCTGAATCAGGGCCAACGACTCCGAGGGACTGTTCACACTCAGACCGATCAAGCTCTGACTGTCGATGCCCACATCTTCAGGTGACAAGCTGTATTCCGTAATCTTGCCATTTTGCAGCTCCGCAACCTGCGTCTGGGTGGCCAGGCTGATTTCATCCAACCCATCCTTTGCATGCACCACCATAATGTGTTCAGCCCCCAGTTGCTGCATCACTTCCGCCATGGGGCGACAGAGCTTGGGCGTGAATACGCCGATCACGCCGCGGGTCGCGCCAGCCGGGTTGGTCATGGGGCCCAGTATGTTGAACAAAGTCCGCATACCGAGCGCACGGCGGGCACCGATCGCATGCTTCATGGCACCGTGGTAGCCAGGCGCAAACATGAAGCCGATACCAACTTCATCGATACAGCGTGCGACCTCATCGGCGCCCAAATCCAGATTGATACCGGCCTGCTCCAGCAGGTCAGCGCTGCCGCTGCTGGAAGAAACACCACGATTGCCGTGTTTGGCAAGCTTGACACCACAGGCCGCCGCGACAAAGGCACTGGCCGATGACACGTTGAACAGGTTGGCGCCATCGCCACCGGTACCAACAATATCAACCAGGGGGCCTACGGCCGGACGTACCGGTGTGGCCAGGTCACGCATCACCTTGGCAGCCGCGGTAATTTCATCAATCGACTCACCCTTCATCCGCAGGCCAACCAGAAAGCCGGCAATCTGGGACTCACTGCACTGCCCGGTCATTACCTGACGCATGACGTCTTCCATCTCCTCAAAACCGAGGTCGATATGGTCGACAATGCGTGCCAGCGCTTCCTGAATATTCATCCAATGCCTCCTGTTAGTATGCGATTCAACGCCGCTGAATAAAGTTTTCCAGCAGTGCATGTCCCTGTTCAGTCAGAACGGATTCGGGATGAAACTGCACCCCGTACAGTTCAAGCTCTTGATGCCGCAGCGCCATGATTTCGTCAGGCTCGCCATCTGCGGTGGTCGTCCATGCCGTCATTTCAAGACAATCCGGCAGGCTCTCGCGGCGCACAACCAGAGAATGGTAACGCGTCACCTCAAGCGGCTGCTTAATACTCGCAAACAGGCCTTTACCACGATGCTCGATCAAAGATGTTTTGCCATGCATGACCTGACGCGCCCTGACGACCTCAGCCCCGAACGCATGACCAATACACTGATGCCCAAGACAAACCCCCAGAATCGGCAGATGTCCGGCAAAATGACGTATGGCAGCAACCGAAATACCCGCTTCAGCCGGTGTACAAGGACCGGGGGATATCACCATATGGGTGGGCGCAAGGGCTTCAATCTGTTCCAGCGTAATCGCGTTATTGCGATGCACCTGCACTTCCATCCCCAGCTCTTCGAGGTAGCGGACAACATTCCAGGTAAAACTGTCGAAGTTATCGATCATCAGCAGCACTGCTTTTGTAACCCCCTGCTTAACCAATACGTTTTCATAACAGCCGCTGACCTCTATCCGCGTTTGCCATAGCAGACAAAAACGAATTGAACACTTTGAGCAATAATACATTACAGGGATGTAATAGCGAACTGGTACATATCACTGCAACCCGAGCCCCTGCTGATCCCTGGCGCTTTCTATTTACGTGAAAATGGGCCTATAGTGTCTGTATGAAATCACGACGGGCAATGAGAAGGATTATTCATGCCTCATATTACTGCTTTTATACAGCGGGTGGTTGATGCCCGAGACCCTGATATCGCGAGTCATCAAAGTCGGTTGAGGTCCTATGCAGAGGGTTTTGCAAAGCACCTGTCCCTGAATAGGGATGATACCTACACACTGGCCTACGGCGCTGAAATTCATGATATCGGCAAGCTTTCGATCAGCGAATCGATTTTACACAAACCTTCTCGCTTGACTCATGCCGAATATCTGCTTATCCAGCAACATACCCGGCTTGGAGCAGAGCTTATCCAGCCACTGTCACTTGATGACCAGATTGTAGCGATCGTTTTGCATCATCATGAAAATTTTGATGGCAGTGGATACCCGGCCAGGCTATCGGGTGAAAAAATCCCTCTACTGGCCAGAATCGTCCGAATTATCGACTCATACGATGCCATCACTGAAGATCGGCCTTACCATAAGGGTGCCCAACCTGCGGACGCAATTGCCATGATGCATTCGGATTCTCATTGTTATGACCCTGACCTGCTGAGAGAGTTTACGGCGTTCATATCCATTACGTAGAGCGGAAGCGAGTCATGCGCCAAGCCAAATCATGTTGCTCTCAGGCTCACCTTTACCTGCAGCCCTCCGAGTTCTGAAGCGGCAAAAACCAGCTCTCCATCGTAGCTTTCTGCCACCGCGCGACAGATAGACAGACCCAAACCGCTGCCATTGGCCTGCTCATCCAGACGCACACCACGTTCAGACAACCGCAGCAAATCGGCATCATTCACACCCTTACCATCATCTTCGACCAGTATTGACCACAGGTGGATATTATCCTTATCGGGCTGTATGTGAAGTTGTACACGCCGACAGGCATGACGCCAGGCGTTATCCAACAGGTTGCCGAGCAGCTCCAGCATGTCATCACGATCAAAAGGGATCGCCCCGGGCGGCAATTCGGATTTAAAATCGATATCATCTCGGCCGATACGCTGAAGCAGGCGCACCAAATGCGCCACTTCATCTTTTGGCACAAATTGCCTTCCCGGCCCCGGCGCACCGGCAATCCGAGCCCGACGCAGCTCCCGATCAATACGTTGATGCAGCTGCCGATACAGTCGCAGCAACTGTGCACTCTGTTCAGGGTCCGGATGCTGCCGTGCAAGCCACTGCAACTCTTGTAACGGATGCTTGAGCTCATGCGCCAGATTGCCCAGTGCCATCCGTGAGCGACTTGTTTGCTCACCTGAACGTCGCAACAGTTGTGTGATGGTTTCCACCAGGGGCACCACTTCCTGAGGTATCTCGGCCGGAAACTCAACCTCGGCACCAGCCTGCTGTCGCGCGAGGCTCTGGCGCAAAGGCTCAAGACGGGCAAATCCCGAACGCAATACACGCCTTTGCAGGATCAGCAACAAAGGCAGACTCAACAGCAACAGCAGCAGAAGCCCTGCTTCAAATTGACGCTGTTCCTGCTGCAGGTCCGCAATATCTTCAGCTATCCAGAGCGAAAAGCCCTGCCCCTGTTTACTGAACCCCTGTTCTCTGATCAACCACTGCTGATCACCGACCCCGGGCTTGAGCTCACTGTGGCTGACACCCACTGGCATCATTCGAGTTGAGGTTTCCAAATCCCAAAGAGAGCGTGAGCGCAAGGTCATTGTGTCACTTGCAAGTACATAATAGTGCCCCGAGTGGACCCGCTGATACACTTGCGGCAATGTCGTCTCATTCAACTGCCAGCGGCCATCGGCCCCACGCTCCAATGCCGCAATGAGGCTCTCGGCATCATGCTCCAGGCGACTGAGGACAAAATTCTGGGTCAAATGGCTGACACTGATGTGTACCAACATCAGCAGTCCGCTCATGACCAACAACAGCACCAGCAGGAGCTGCCGCCGAATCCGCCACTCAAGCGAGCTACTCGTGGCCACCTGATTTCGACTCATGAGCCGCTCTCAGGCTGACTCGGCATCACATAACCCTGACCACGCCGGGTCAGGATGCAGCGTTTGCCAAAACGCTGACGCAAACGGTTGATATAGACCTCAATCACGTTGCTGTCACGCAGATCTTCCTCTTCGTAGACATGCTCGCTCAGCTCGTTCTTGGACAGCACCCTGTCAGCGTTAAGCATCATGTAACGCAGCAGGCGGAACTCTCGACCGGTCAACGGATGCTCCAGCCCCTTCTGATCACGTACCAGCTGAAGATCATTGTCCAGCTCCAGCCCCGCCACTTGCAGACGACTGCTGGCATGACCGTGATGACGGCGGACCAGCGCCTCAAGACGCGCCAATAACTCTTCGGTGTGGAAAGGTTTGCCCAAGTAATCATCTGCACCGGCCTTGAGCCCATCCACGCGTTCATGCCAGGCGTCACGTGCCGTCAGTACCAGTACCGGCATATCCAGACCTGCGCTGCGCCAGTTTGTGAGCACTTCAAGGCCCGGCCTGCGAGGCAGGCCTAAATCCAGAATAACGGCATCAAAATTTTCCTCCCGCCCAAGAAACTCACCATCCTCGCCATCATGGGCGGTTTCAACGGCAAAACCTGCCTGCTGCAGCCGGGGCTTGAGCTCCGCCGCAAGTCGAACATCATCTTCAACCAGAAGAATTCGCATGCTCAGTCCTCGATCTCTTCCTTGATAACAGCGCCACTGGAGGCATCCAGGTAAAACTCACGTACCACACCATCCTTATCCAGCACCTCAATTTCATAGACCAGGCGCCCATCCTCCTCTTCGAGCTCTACATCAAGAAGATGTCCATTCAATCGTTCTGGATGCAGTAACATCAACTCAGACAAGGGCCGGATCTGTCCGGACAACATCAGGCGACGCGCTTCATTTTGATCAAGATCACGACCGGCCAGGGCTACAGGTGACAGCACTATTGTCAGCCCCATCATGTATGGCAGCAGAATGGCAAACAGGCCTTTCATTGTGTCACCTCCAGCAATTTGTTGAGACCTTATCAACTCACGTCAGCCTCACCCGGCACACGTTTATGTCCCGTGATCATCGATTTAACCAGGCTCTCGCGGTGACGAACACTGGCCAGAACAACACCGGCCACATGCAACCCCGCAAGCATAAGCATCAGATTGGCCAGCAACTCATGGCTCTCTTCGACCCACTCTTCACCCCACAACAGATCCGTGTAAAGCCAGCCGGTGAGTGTCAATAGCCCCATGCCCAGCAGCAGGGCCACAACCATGATACCACCTGCCGGATTATGCCCCAGGTAACGCGCCTCGCGCCCCTTCAACATATCCGACAGATATCCTGCAACAACTTTTGGATCACGCACAAACTGCCGGAATCTGGCATAACGGGGACCGAAAAGCCCCCATATCAACCGGAAAGCGATCAATGTCGCAGCTGTATAGCCTGCTATTTCATGCAGGTCCTGCCATTCATCCGCACTGGCCCAGGCCACTGCAAAGCAGAGCACCAGTGACCAGTGAAACACCCGCACCAGAGGATCCCAGACCTTTACAGTGGCATTCATTATGAGTTCCTCAGTCGTCCAGTTCCATCTTGACCATATCGAAGGTCTTGGGATCGAAGTAAGCCTCTACACGACGCTGCTTCTCGTCATAGCCATAGATTTCATAGCAGCCGTCATCGATCTTGAACTTTTTGATCTCCCATCCCTTGGCTTCAATGGCAGCACGGAAGGCCTCCTCAGTTTGCCATTCATCCTGTGGCACATCACATTTGTCACCAGCCATGGCCACACCGGAGACGGCAGCGGTGGAAAGGATCAGGCTCGCAATCAGCTTTTTCATCAGGTTTCTCCTGTCTGTGTTGGTTTACAGGAGTCACTTTACTCGAGCTGGCTGAAACCAAACTTAAAGCATCGACTTTTTTCTACGGGACTTCTTAAGGCTGCTTTAATAAGCTCTGTGCATAGTCAGCAGTGATACAGAATCACGAGCAGATCCGGGAGATCAGGGTGCAAAATCATCATCACGACAGCCACAAGGATTCACAGACGGAAGAAAAACGCGCTCGATTACCCCTCTCTGCACGTTTTCTGTTGTTTGCCATCAGTATTCTGGTCTTGAACGGTTATCTCTTGTCACACAAGACTGACAAAGTCATCGAGCAGGCGTTTTTGGCCCAGGCCGACCAGAAAATACATCTGCTGCTGGATCAGATTCGACGCAATGTTGAACAGGAGCGGATCGCACTGACCGACGTTGCACTGGCCGCCGAGGTGGATTATCTAAACCGCCATAGCGACTTTGGCTGGCAGCTGCATATTCAGGATCTCTACGCCTTTGATGCCAACGGCGACATTATTGCTCACAGCCAGGCCCAGCGGGGCCAAAAGGCACTTCAACCAGGCTCCACTTATTATCGGGTCATTCATGACCGGCAGCCATCACTTGGAGAATCCCGAGAACACCACACAGACAGCGGCTTCATTAAGGCGGATTATCTATTGCCGATGACCCTGCCTGGTGGCGCCATTGCGGGCATTGAGGCCGAGGTCGATATTACCGGCCTGAAAAAAGCGATCAGCAGTTTCGATGGCCCTTTCGAGCAATCCATGTGGAATACCATTTTGATCAGCAGTCTGCTGATGCTGCTGTTCCTCGGCGGTTTGATCCATTTTCGGCTCACGGGTCCGATACAGCGACTTCATCGCTGCGTACAGGCACTTTCCCGTGGAGAGCTGGACAGCCGTGTCAGCGTGACGACCCGTGACGAGATGGGACAGCTGGCATCCGGCGTCAACCACCTGGCCGAGAGTATTCAAGAATTACTGCGCGAGCAGGAAAGAACCTACATGGCGACGCTAAGTGCACTGGCCCAGGCACTGGAAGCCAAGGACCCCTATACCGCCGCTCACTCAGGCCGCGTCTCACGTTATGCCGTCAAACTGGGCCAGCAGCTGGGTCTGGAGACCGACCAATTGGCCCTGCTGAAGAAGGGAGCCCTGATGCACGATCTGGGCAAGATCGGCATTCATGACACCATTCTCAACAAACCCTCTGCTCTCACCGATGCCGAATACCAGGAGATGAAAAAACACCCGGTGATGACCGCTGCCATCATGAAGCCGCTGAAACGCTTCAGCGCCTTTGCCGAGATTGCTGCCTGGCACCATGAGCGCTGGGACGGGACCGGCTACCCCGATGGACTCAAGGGCGACGAGATTCCACTGCTGGCACGCATCGTCGCAATTGCCGACACCTGGGACGCCATGACCGGTGACCGCATCTATCGCCCCGGAATGCCCGTCACGAAAGCCTTGAATATTCTCGAGTCCGAGCAGGATCAAGGGCAGTTTGATCCTGAGCTGATACGGGTGTTCATTGCCATGATTCGTCAGGAACAGCCTGAGGATGCCCCTTCGGCAGCCGAATACTCGTCTCGACCAAACACCTCTGTGTGACGCGAGCGAGGCTTTCACGTCCTCTTCACTCTGTGGCAGGCATCATGCCAGTCCCCTCTACAGTGGCGGTTGTTACAGCATGAATTCCAGCCTTCCAGGCCGCACAGGCCTCATATGCTCAGCCCTTGCGGCGCTGGCATGCGCCATGGTGGCGACCCTGATCATCCACCGTTTTCAGCTTGACCTGACACTGGCCCAATGGATTTATGCGCTGGAAGGTCATGAATGGACCCTGAAGGAGCACTGGCTGTTCAGTGAGTTACTCCATCAACGCGGTCGGCAGCTCAGCATTGCCTTGCTTCTGCTTTGCCTCATCCTGTTGTTGGCCAGTGGCATTCATCCACGGCTGCGACCTTACCGAAGAGTTTTGGCCTATCTGGTCATTTCGCCACTGATTGCCAGCGGAGTGATTCTGCTGGGCAAACGCTCCCTTGGCGTTGAATGTCCCTGGAGCCTGCAACCTTTTGGAGGCGATGTACCTTACTCACCCTTGCTGCAGCAGCTTTTCAATCACGGTAGCGGAAGCTGCTTTCCCGCCGGACACGCCAGTGCCGGGTATGCCTGGCTTGCGCTCTATTTTGCGGCGGCAACTGTCCAGCCACGGTGGCGATATGCCGCACTTGCCCTGGCACTGGGGCTCGGCCTGCTGTTCGGAACCACTCAGCAGCTGCGAGGCGCACATTTTCTGTCACACGATATCTGGAGTTTTACACTGTGTTGGTCGATCAACGCCCTGCTGGCGGCGCTGATGCTGGCACCCAGGCGCGATTGCAGCCTTCACCCCGACAGCTCTATGATGCAATTAAAATCAGTAAGCGAGCGTCTGCCCAATGTCTCAGATTTCCGTTCTACTGGCCGATGACGATCCTGGCATTCTTGAGGCAATCGCCGACTTTTTAAGCTGGCGCGGCATCAGTGTTGACTGTGCCCGTACCGGCGAGCAAGCACTCGAACTGTCCAGGCAACAACATCATGACGTACTGGTGCTGGATGTCATGATGCCCGGCATCAGTGGTTTTGCGCTCTGTCAGCAGCTGCGTCAGCTGGGTGTCACCACCCCGATTCTGCTGCTGACAGCTCTCGATCAAGTGAGTGACAAGGTCACCGGTTTTTCCGCCGGTGCCGACGACTACCTGGTCAAGCCCTTTGCCATGGACGAGCTGGTTTGTCGCATTGAAGCCTTGAGCCGACGCGTATCACGTCAACAACTGCGCCTGCTGCATTTCGGTCCACTGGAACTGGATGTGGAACAGCAACAGGCACGGCGCGATGATGTACCGCTGCAGCTGACCCCTCAGGGCTTTACTCTGCTGCGCCACCTGATCGCACATGCTCCCCGCGTCGTCAGCCGTCGCGAGCTTGAGCAGGCCATCTGGGGAGACGAGCCCCCGGACAGTGATGCGCTGCGGTCACTGCTGTATCAGTTGAGAACCCAACTCGACAAGCCGTTCGACTCCGCAATGCTGCACACCCGCAGGGGAAGCGGTGTGTATCTACAACTTCCAGATGCCCCCAACACCACAGAAACGCCATGAAATTCACAACTCGCATCATTCTGATTACCGGACTCTCCACTCTGCTCTTGACCAGCCTGTACTGGCTGGCGGGCTGGCACCTGGTCGAAAGTATTGAGGATGCCAACCGGGCAGCCATTCTCGAATACATGGCCAGTCAGCCAGAACTCCAGCAAACGAGTATTGAGCAATTGCTGGACGAAACCAATTCATCCGAATTGATGGAACGAGCGCTCGTAATTGGAGGAATTCTACTGTTTTCGCTTGGAGCCATGGGCATCACTCTACTGCTGGTCTGGCAACAGACACGCCCCGTGCGGGAGTTGATGCAAGCAATTGAAGCGGTTGATCCTTCTTCGCCACAGATGACGCCCCTGCCCCGCAAGGATGAACTGGGCGAAATGAGTCAGCGCTTTGCCCAGCTGTTACGGCGCATTGATGGCTTTATTCAGCGGGAACAGAACTTTACCCGCTTTGCCAGTCACGAACTGCGCTCCCCCCTGACCGTGATACATGGCTCGCTGGATCTGTTGCAGGAGATGTCGAGAGATCACACCAATCCCGCCGAGAAACGGGCGTATCAACGGATCGCCCAAGCCGTCAATCGAATGGAGCAGTTGACCGACTCCTTCCTTTGGCTGTCCCGTGAACAGCCTTCAGAGCATTGCAAAGTCGACAGCCACATGCTGCAGCAGCTGATCAACCAAAGTGACCATTCGGGACTTGAGCTGCAGCTGCAGATTGGACCAGTACTGGACTGGTCCATTCACCCCTTCATATTGTCAGTCATACTCGACAACCTGCTGGGCAATGCGTGCCGCCATGGTACAGGGGTACTGACACTTGAGGCGGATATTCACTCACTGATCCTGACCAACCCAGTAGCAACTGCAGGCCCAGAAAACAAGCAACAGGGCTTTGGCTACGGCCTGCCCATCATTGCTCAGCTATGTGACAAGGCCGGAGCACATTTTTGTTACCACCAGGATGCTCGGCAGTTCCAGGCCCGGATCGAGTTTCAGCCATCAGCCTTCCGGGCCGACTGATTGTGTACTGTCGCGAGACTCCGCTGCCCATTACGACAAGGCGCAAACAGATCCAGCTCTGGCTGGTAGACTGATGTACTGACCTGCATCAGCCCCAACAGAGAATGGGCCAGGAAGTCATGGCTGAGTGGTTTGTCGCTGTTTGCCTTGAGGCACTGCCAGTCAACACCATGCTCCTGCTGGAACCCGGCTGACAGCCAGGTGATCAGAGGCACCTGCTTTTGCTCTTCTGGCGCCAGCAGCCAAGGCATACCATGCAAGTAGAGGTTATTCTCCCCCAACGACTCGCCATGATCTGAGACATAGAGCATGGCGGCGTTAAGCTGCTCTTGCCGCTGCAACAGCTCGAT
The DNA here is from genome assembly GCF_017310015.1 of Marinobacterium iners. Taxonomy (NCBI): domain Bacteria; kingdom Pseudomonadati; phylum Pseudomonadota; class Gammaproteobacteria; order Oceanospirillales; family Oceanospirillaceae; genus Marinobacterium; species Marinobacterium iners. Next base: position 1,121,510 of record NZ_CP022297.1, on the reverse strand, counting down.
CACCCGTGCCAAAAGATGGTCGGTATAGCGAATGGTATTGTCATAGGCGTTGACGATATCGGTCTGAACACAGGTCTGCAGCTCGCTGCTTTGGCAGACCGGTGTGAAGTACTGATAGTTCTCAGGGACACGTTCAAAATAAGCCGGCCCATGACTGCCCTTTTGATGCAGTACGATCACCGCAGGCCCCTTAAGCCCCTCCAGCTGCTGCTGCAACCCGAACAATAACTGATCATCGAAGCATTCCTCTTCCGTACAGTCGTGCCCTGGATTGAGCTGCTCCGCCTCGATCACCGGAATGCGTGCACACACACCCTTGCAGCCGGAGTTGTTTTCACGCCAACGTACAGAAACACCTGCATGCTGCAAAATATCCAGCACATTGCTCTGATAGGCCACCTGCTCATCGTCATATCGTTCTCGCTGCTGCAGCGAGAACATACAGGGCACCGACACAGCTGTACTGGTACCGCAGGATTCCACATCCGTAAAGCTCACCACCGGCAGGCGCTCCAGCTCGGGCGTGGTATCTCGCGCATAGCCGTTGAGGCCAAAGTTCATGCTGCGTGCCGTCTCACCCAATACCACAATCAGCACGTCAGGCTTTTGCGCTTTCGCGGATACAGTCTGAAACCCGGCTGATTCAAGTCGAGCGTCCAGCCCCAGCGGCTGAAAGACACGCTTGGAGGCATCATAGGCTCCACTGAGGTATCGCCCTGTGTAGTACAGGTAGCTGGACGGCAGCGCCAGATTGCGGATCTCACGGTGATTGCGAAACAGCGAGGAATAGTCCTTATACAGCAGTGCTGCATTCAGCCCGATCAGGAGCAGGCAGCTGAGCAGACTGATGGTTTGCCCCACCAGAATCCGCTTAACCGGCTGGGGCTTGATCCTGATCCACAGCAGCAACAGGGACGGCAACACGCCTTTCAACAACAAGTTAAGCAACATGGCACCGGTGACCAGATCCCTCACTTCTGCCGGGTCGGTCTCGAACAGATTTTGCACCATGGTCTTGTCAATCACGATGCCATAACTGTCCATGAAATAACCGACCTGCGCCGTGCTCAGAAGCAGAAACACCGCCACCGGCTTAATCAGTCGTGGCCAGCACAACAAGCCCAGAAACAGCTGAATCACCGCCAGCAGAAACAGTAAAAAAGCTGCGGCAAAAAACCACTTGTGTACGGCATCAGCATACTGAAGCGATAGAATCAGGCGCCAGAGCGATCCGTTATAGAACAACCCCAACAACAGTGCCACCAGCCAGCCCAGCTGAACGGCGCTCAGCCGGGGACGAGGCAGGTAAGACAGTTTTGAAAACAGGCGAACAAGCATGGATATGTCCTGAAGATTTATCAGACCTGTAGCATGCTCTGTACTGTGTGAGGCTAACGTGAAAACAGGCTCGAATCAGGCCCCAACATCCGTATTGGTGTTCAGTAACTCCAGCTCCCCTCTTGTCTGCTCCTTCAGTTGGTGCAGGCATTGCTCCAGCGGCTCTGCTTCGCCCTGCAGAGTGGCCAACACCTGTTGCTGATACTCTACCTCAAGTGCCAGCCCGGCCTGCTCGGCCAAACGGCGCACCAGTGCTTCATGCGCATGCTCAAACCGGATCTGCGCCTGCGCCTGAGGCTTGACCTCGACATATTCGACCTGCTGCAGCGGCTCGCTGATCGCCTGGCTGTAGGCGCGTACCAAACCACCTGCACCCAACTTGATACCACCAAAGTAACGCACCACCGTGGCCAGTACGTAATCCAGCCCTTTGTGCTGCAGTACATTCAATATCGGGCGGGCCGCCGTGCCCGAAGGCTCGCCGTCATCGGACTGACGCACCTGCCCGGCCACCAGCATCGCATAGCAGATATGCCGCGCTTCCGGGTGCTGCCGCCAAAGCTCGGCCACCCGTTCAAGTCCGGCCGCATGGGAGTGGATCGGCTCAATACAGCCGATAAAGCGTGACTTCTTGATCTCGATCTCGCTGTGTACCGGTTCGGCCAGGGTTTTGTAACAGGTCATGAGCAACGCAGGTCCTCGATTGTTAGGTCCACGCGGGATGATAGTACATCGCACGGTCTTCTGTCCGGTCGCGGGCAGCGCCCCGCCTGCGTTGCTGGTACACTTCGCAGGCCCGAACTGCCAAGGATTATGACCATGCCCGACCTCTCTCAGCTGCCGATCGACTCACTGCTGCCAGAGATCGTTGCCACCCTTGAGCAACAGAACGAACTGATTCTTGAAGCCGAACCCGGTGCGGGCAAAACCACACGCGTGCCACTTGCACTGCTGGACCAGCCCTGGCTGGCAGGACAGAAAATCATCCTGTTGGAACCACGACGACTTGCGGCCAAGGCTGCAGCCCAACGACTGGCACAGCAACTGGGTGAGCCGGTCGGCAAGCGTGTTGGCTATCGTGTTCGGCTCGAAACACGCACCAGTGAGGCCACCCGCCTGGAAGTGGTCACCGGCGGGGTGCTGGTGCGCATGCTGCAGGAAAATCCGGAGCTTGAAGGCATAGGGTTGTTGATTCTGGATGAATTTCACGAGCGCAGCCTGGATGCCGACCTCAGTCTGGCACTGGCACTGCAGGGGCGGGAGCTGCTGCGCGAAGGGCCTCCACTCAAACTGCTGCTGATGTCGGCAACCCTCGAGCACTCGACATTGTCTGCACTACTCGGCGGCGCACCTGTGGTGCAATCCAGTGGCCGCAGCCACCCGGTGGAGATCATCTGGTCCGCCCGCAGTCGCAGCGACGAGCCGATCGAGCCTCGTATCGCAAAACTGGTGGCACAGACACTGCAGCAGCACGCCGGCAGCCTGCTGGTGTTTCTGCCGGGACTGGCCGAAATTCGCCGCACTCAGGCACTGCTGGAACCGCTTCTCGAACAGTATCCCGAGCTGCTGCTGACCCCGCTGCATGGTGAGCTGCCGCTGGATCAGCAGCAACAGGCGATACTGTCACCACCCCGGGGCCAGCGCAAAGTGGTACTGGCCACCGCCATCGCGGAAACCAGCCTGACCATTGAGGGCATAGAAGCGGTCATCGACTCCGGGCTGAGTCGACAGGCGCGTTTTGATCCCGCCAGTGGCATGACGCGTCTGTTCACCACCCGCGTGTCGATGGCAAGCGCCACTCAGCGTGCAGGCAGGGCTGGACGCCTGGGGCCAGGCACCTGCTATCGGCTTTGGTCCGAAGCCCAACACAGTGAGCTTGAACCCCAGACACGCCCGGAAATTCTTCAGGCCGATCTGGCCCCGCTGGCACTGCAACTGCTGAACTGGGGCGTGAACGATCCAGCCGAACTGATCTGGCTGGAGCCACCACCTGCGGCCACATTCAGTCAGGCAATACAGCTGCTGATGCAGCTGGAGGCGATTGAAGCCCCCGCCCCCAACCAGTTACGTCTGACCCGCAGAGGCGAGCGCATGGCCGAGCTGCCGACTCACCCCCGTCTTGCCCACATGTTGCTATGCGGTGCGGAAAACGGCCTGCTGCCATTGGCGGCAGACCTTGCGGTACTGCTGACCGAGCGAGACCCGCTGAATACTCAGTCCGCCGACCTGCGCCAGCGGCTTGACTGGTTGCACAGTACAGGCCGCGAGCCACATCGGCGCAGACTGCAGCAGCTTGCAAGCCAGCTGCGCAGCAGCTGCAGCGATATTACCTGCCAGCTGGACAGCGGCAGCCCGGATCAGCCCCACTGGATCGGCTATCTGGTTGCCTGCGCCTACCCTGACCGGATCGCGCGGCAGCGTGAACCCGGCTCTGCACAATACCGTCTAAGCCAGGGGCGCGGGGTTACGCTGGCCGAACAGGACCCGTTGCGCAAACATGAATGGCTCGCGATCGCCACACTCAGCAGCCACAATGGACGCGCTTCGGACAGAATCAGACTGGCCAGTACCCTGGCCCCCTCGCTGTTCGAAAGTCAGCTAAAGGATCTCAAACGAACTGAAGAGGTCGTCGAGTGGGACAGCCGACAGGACAGATTTGTGGCTGAACGGCAGGTGTGCATCGGCAATCTGGTGTTGAGCCGAACACAGCTGCAGGAAGTAACGGCGGAGCACAGGCGCAGAGCCATTATGTCGCTGCTGCAGCGTGAAGGGTTGCTGCGGCTGAGCTTCACACCTGAAGTCGAGCAGTTCAGGGCACGAGTGGCGTTTGCCGCCAGCCAGGACAATGATGCCCAATGGCCCGACCTGTCCGATGCAGGGCTGCTACAGACTCTGGAGCAATGGCTGTTGCCCTGGCTGGATACTGTTACTCGACAGGACGATCTGACTCGGCTCGATCTACTGTCGATTTTGCGCAGCCGGCTGGACTGGCCACAACAGCAGTTGCTGGATCAGCTCGCCCCCGAACGGATACCCGTTCCTTCAGGTTCCAGCTATCGAATCGACTACAGCCAGTCGCCTCCGGTACTGGCGGTAAAATTACAGGAAATGTTTGGCTGCCTTGATACTCCCCGTGTAGGCCACGGGATTCCCCTCACACTGCACCTGCTGTCGCCGGCACAACGACCGCTACAGGTGACATCCGATCTGGCCGCATTCTGGGCTGGAAGTTACCGGGAGGTGAAGAAGGAGATGAAGGGACGCTATCCAAAACACCCCTGGCCGGATGACCCTGCCAACGCAGCGCCGACTCGATACACCAAACGACGTCAGCCGTCTTGAAATAGGGAAGGAAGGAAAGGTGCCGGCAGCGAAGCTACCGGCAGAGGGGGTCAGCTGCGAACGATGGACACGTCTTCAGCTTGCAGGCCTTTGTCGCTTTCACGCACGCTGAAGCGAACTTTCTGACCTTCGTTCAGAGAGCGGTGACCACGGCCACGGATGTTGCGGAAATGAACAAACACATCATCACCATTTTCACGCGTGATGAAACCGAACCCCTTGGACACGTTGAACCATTTAACGCTGCCGATTTCACGACCGTCGTTCTCGTCACCTTCGTCATCATCCTGCTCTGAAGCATCGGAAAACGGACGAGCTGTCCGCGCCGTAGCGGCAGAACCCGCAGGTTGCCAGGCACTGGCCAGGGTTACAAGCAGAACCACAACAGCAATGATTGCCAAAACCGGCAAGGTGAACCCTATTTCAACTCCCGCAACGCGCTGCAGCAGAAAAGGAATAATAAACGCAGCCAGAACACTGGCCAACACACTCTTGATTAACTGATTACCACTCATTGATCTTCTCTGTTTATTAGCTGAATGTTTATACAATATAAGATGCGCAGATTTAGGAAGACGCGCATTGAAGCTCGTCAGATATACTCTATTCATCATTTTTTTTCAATGGCTTAAGCCTGACAGGCTTTCTGACAGAGGGACCTATGAACTATCCTATGGACCCCGTCCAAACAGCAAGGAGGTCATTATGGCCGACAACGATACCCTGGCAGAGCTGGAATCACGCATCGCTTTTCAGGAAGACGCCATCGACAAGCTGAGTGAAGTCGTGGCGCGGCAGGAAATGGATCTGGAAAAACTGACACGAATGGTCAAGATTCTGCACGGCCAGCTACGTGAACTCGGCGGCAGTGAAGAAGCGCCCGCAGCCGATGTACCGCCGCCCCATTACTGAGAACTCTGGGCTCCACCCAACGCTCGCAGGGCATAGATGTCATAGCGGCTGGACTTGCCTTCCAGCGAGTAGGAAGGCTTTTGACCCGTGATGGCAGGCGCCTTTCGGGCGCGTTTGACCACCACCCGACAGCGTGCAGCCTCTAGCGCCGCCGCCAGCAACTCGGCATCATCGGTATCCTGGCCCACCAACTCTCGGAACGCCAGCATCTCCTTCTTGACCTGAGCCTTCTTGTCCGTATGCGGGAACATGGGATCAAGGTAGACCAGGTCTGGCTGTTGCTGCTCAGGACACTTCTGCAGCCAGGTACGCCCGTCAGCCCGCTCCAGCGTCATTCGCTGCAGCGTTTCGGCCAGATCAGGCACACTGAGGGCCTGTTCCAGCCCGGCTGCCAGAAGTGCATGCACAACCGATGAGCGTTCCAGCATGTGTACCTGACAGCCCAGCGTCGCCAGCACAAAGGCATCTCGCCCAAGGCCTGCGGTCGCATCAACAATGGTTGGGCGTATGCCTGACTTGATACCGCAGGCCTTGGCGATCAGCTGCCCCGTACCGCCGCCAAACTGACGCCGATGCGCAACCGCGCCGGACACGAAATCGGCCCTGACAGGTCCCGGGCGTTTTGGCCCGGTCGCGTAAAGCGCCAGTCCCTGCAAGTCAAACAACAGCACCTGCTGCCAAGGCTCGGCAGAGGCCAGATCCGGAGACGCAACACAGGGAAGACCAAGCTCAAGCGCCAATGTTTCTGCTGTTGCCCTGCCGTCCTCATACTGCCAACCTACGGCCAGATTCACACCAGCCCCCCGGGGCCTGCCAACCAGACCAGCAAAAGCACAACCCCCAACGCCAGCCGATACCAGACAAACGGCATCATACCAACACGATCCAGCCATTTGAGGAACAGGTGGATACAGGCCAGCGCGCTGAGTCCGGCAACCAGTGTACCGACACCAATCTGCAGCCAGTGAGCACCACTGCCCTGCTCAGAAAGCCGCGCTACCTGCAGCACTCCGGCACCAAATATGATCGGGATTGACAACAAAAATGAAAACCGCGCAGCACTCTGACGCTCGAATCCCAGCATTAAAGCCGCCGTAATGGTGATTCCTGAACGCGAGGTACCGGGTATCAGGGCCAAAGCCTGCGCCATACCAATCATGACAGCATCGCGTCGCGTCAGCTCACGAATTCCGCGACATTCCTGCCGGCGACTGTCAGCCCAGCCCAACAAAACGCCAAAAATCAGCGTAGCAGCCGCTATCACCAGTATCGAGCGACCATACTGTTCGATCAGGCCTGCAAACATGAGCCCGCTGAACATAGCGGGCAGAGTCGCCAGCACCACCAACCAGGCCAGCTTGCCTTCGGCATCGCACGGCCCACCCAAAGAACGCCCCCAGGCCATGGCCATACCACTGACCTCTCGACGGAAATAATAGACAACCGCCAGCAGAGTGCCGACATGAACGCCGACATCAAACGCCAGCCCCTGATCCTCCCACCCCAGCAACTGGGAAGGCAGAATCAGATGCGCCGAACTGGAGATGGGCAGAAACTCCGTCAGCCCCTGAATCACGGCCAGGCAAAAGGTATGCAGCCAGTCACTGAAGTTCACTGCTGATCCTTTTTCTTCCAGGCAACCTGATCGCGCAGATAAACTGGGCGCGCATCATCCGGCGCCATGGCTGCTCCCTGCTTGAACACTCGCTGAGCCAGCTGTGCCATCGCCGAGGCCTGCGGGTAGACCTCCGCTTTGATCTCACGAACCTGACGCACCAGCTCTTCCGGCATCCGCTCACGATAACACCAGCCACTGCCCAACCCGACAAAAGACCGGACAGGGCTTTCCGGCGGCAGGTGGATCTGTGCCGGGGCACATACCTGTTCCTCGACCAGTGCAACCGGCTCACCGTCCTGCCACTGCCATGCACACCAGTAGACCTCGTCCATGCGAGCGTCCAGCACCGTCAACTGCGAGCAGCTGTCTTCACCTTCTGCCCAGGCGATCGCCTTCAGGGTTGAAACCGGCACCACCGGCAGATCTGCTGCCAGCGCCAACCCCTGAGCGGCTCCGGTCGCAATGCGAATGCCGGCGAAAGAGCCGGGGCCACGGCCAAAGGCGATGGCATCCAGACTGTTCAAAGCCACACCGGCTTCAGCCAGCAGCTCTTCAACCATCGGCAACAACAGATGGGTATGGCGGCGCGGCTCGATGACAAAGCGATCAGTCAACTGATCACCCAGCAGCAGCGCCGCTGAACAGGCATCGGTAGAGGTATCCAGGGCCAGTATCTTGGACATAGTCTTCTCGGTCGGTCAAAAACGGGGCTATTGTAATCAGCTGGAGTGAACAAATCACCCGCCCTGAATCAGCGCCTCACCCCAGCGTGGCAACAGTGCTTGTTCGAGCCCAAGTTGCGACAGGATACGCGCCACTACAAAGTCCACCATATCTTCGACACTTTGTGGGCGATGATAGAATCCGGGGCTGGCCGGAATGATGACACTCCCCATGCGAGTCAGCTTGAGCATATGCTCCAGATGGATCTCGGAATAAGGCGCCTCGCGGGGTACCAGTATCAGCTGCCTGCGCTCTTTCAATGCCACATCTGCCGCCCGCTCGATCAGGTTATTGCTGGCACCACAGGCGATGGCCGACAGGGTACCGGTACTGCAGGGACACACAACCATGGCAGAAGGCGCACCCGAACCGGACGCCACCGGAGCCATCCATTGTTCGCGCCCGAACACACACAGCTGACCTGCCATGGCGCCGTACTGCTCAGTCAGAAAGTGTTCCATTGCATCGGGCGATCCTGGGAGTTTGAGGTCGGTCTCGGTTGCGATCACAACCTGGGCTGCTTTCGACACCATTAACAGCACTTGCTGGTTCTGCGCCAACAGGCACTGCAGAAGACGCAACCCATACTGAACACCGGATGCGCCGGTAATGGCCAGCGTCACACGCCCAGCAAAACCACTGTCAGAGGACATGAATCGACTCCCGCTGCTCCAGCGCCTTCAGCAACTTCTGGTGAATACCGCCAAAGCCGCCATTACTCATGATCACGACCTGCGCACCGCGCGGCAATTCGCTTGCCAGACGGTTAACAAGCGGACATATTTCCGTTTCCAGCCGTGCCGGGACAGGGCTCTGTGCCACCACTTCATCCAGCGACCAGTCCAGCCCTTCCGGCTGATACCAGTACACCTGATCCGCCATGGCGGTTGCTTCGGCAAGCTGTGCCTTGTGGGCACCCAGCCTCATGGTGTTGGAGCGCAGTTCAATCACGGCCACCACTGCCTGGCGTTTGCCCACACGGGCACGCAGCCCCTCCAGCGTGGTCTGAATTGCACTGGGGTGGTGCGCAAAGTCGTCATACACGGTGATCCCGGCCACCTCGCCCAACCGCTCCATTCGCCGCTTGACACCGCCGAACTGGCTCAGCGCTTCAATCGCATGCTCTGGCTGAACGCCAACATGACGTGCCGCCACCAGTGCATTAATCGCATTGCTCACGTTGTGCAGGCCGGTCAGTGACCAGCACACTTCGCCCAGACTCTCGCCCTGGTGCTGAACGGAAAAGTGACTGCCATCTTCGCTCAGAAGCTGAGCCGACCAGCTGGCACGACGATCAAAGCCAGTCAGTACTCGCTCACTCCAGCACCCCATGTCGATTACATCATCAAGCGCTGCCGAATCTGCCGGCATGATAACCTGTCCGGTGGCGGGCAAGATCCGCATCAAGTGATGGAACTGGCGCTGAATCGCCGCCAGATCAGGAAAGATATCCGCGTGGTCGAACTCAAGGTTATTCAGAATCAGGGTGCGGGGGTGATAGTGCACAAACTTCGAACGCTTATCGAAAAAGGCAGTGTCGTATTCGTCCGCTTCAATCACAAAGAAAGGGGTTTCTCCGATACGGGCAGAGGTTTCAAAGTTGAGCGGCACGCCGCCTATCAGAAAACCGGGCGACATGCCCGCCTGTTCAAGAATCCAGGCCAACATGGTAGCGGTCGTGGTTTTACCATGGGTACCGGCTACCGCCAGCACCCAGCGGTCGGCCAAAAGATTGTCGTGTAGCCACTGAGGACCCGAGGTGTAGCGCAAATTATGCTCCAGCACATGCTCAACACAGGGGTTGCCGCGACTCATGGCGTTGCCGATGACCACCATATCGGGGGCCGGCTCCAGTTGCACCGGATCGTAACCCTGGATCAGCTCAATTCCCTGCTGCTCCAGCTGCGTGCTCATGGGTGGATAGACATTCGCATCCGAGCCGGTGACCCGGTGCCCCAGCTGTTTGGCCAGTATCGCCAGCGACCCCATGAAGGTACCGCAAATTCCGAGAATATGGATGTGCACTCGGATGCTCCTTTTCTTGTTCTGAATGCATCGCATCATATCAGCTTGGCGCTACGAAAACCGCACCGGAAACGATCTGTTCTTATGCAAAATCCATCAGGATAGCGTACAATTCAGCGCGTCTTTCCCATCGGATCAAACAAAGGCCGAATTCACAGATGCAGCTGCTCAGCAACTACCTGAAACACCACGACACCGACCTCGAACTCGTTGAACTGATCGACACACTGATGATCGCCTGCAAGGAGATCGCACTGCAACTGCGAGAGGGCGCTCTGGCCGGTATTCTCGGCACCACCAATGACACCAACGTTCAGGGTGAAACCCAGAAGAAGCTGGATGTCATTTCCAACGACGTGCTGAAAAAGGTGCTGCTCGACAATCCTCTTGTCCGCGGCCTCGCGTCTGAAGAGGAAGACGACCCTGTCTTCGGCAACCCAAATGGTCGCTTCCTGGTGACTTTCGACCCTCTGGACGGCTCTTCCAACATCGACATCAATGTTTCCGTGGGCACCATCTTTTCCATCCTTGAAGCCCCTGAGGGCGCCACGGATGATAATGTGGACATGTTCCTGCAGGCAGGTCGCAAACAGGTGGCTTCCGGCTATGTACTGTATGGTCCTTCAGCGGTTCTGGCACTGACCACCGGGCATGGCGTCAACATGTTTACCCTTGCTCACACCGGTGATTTCCTGCTGACTCGTGAAAACGTCAAGATCCCCGAAGAAACCAAAGAGTTCGCCATTAACATGTCGAACCACCGCTTCTGGGAACCTTCGATGCGCAACTATGTTGACGACCTGCTCAAGGGTGCCGAAGGCCCCCGTGGCAAGAACTACAACATGCGCTGGATCGCCTCCATGGTGGCCGAGGTGCATCGTGTCCTGACCCGTGGCGGTATTTTCACGTACCCTTGGGATGCACGCGAACCCGCCAAGCCCGGCAAACTGCGTCTGATGTACGAAGGTAATCCGATGAGCCTGCTGATCGAGCAGGCCGGTGGCATCTCCAGCACATGTTACAGCGACATACTGGATATTCAGCCTGACCACATCCATCAGCGCGTATCCGTGGCGCTGGGTTCACGCGAAGAAGTCGAGACGCTGCTGCAGTACCACTGCGACTGCTGAACAGGCGTTTCACCTGTAAGTCGTATTCCGGCGGGCTGCTGGGCAGTTTATACTGCGGCCCGCTATACGTTCTGTCCTTGTAATCGATAACAGGAAAACAGCTCATGAGCTTCGAGAAAGTCCCTGCCGGCAAAGATCTGCCGAATGACATCTACGTGATCATCGAAATCCCGGCGGAAAGCTCCCCGGTTAAATACGAGATCGACAAAGACGCTGATGCGATCTTCGTTGACCGTTTCATGGCTGCCCCGATGTTCTATCCGGCCAACTACGGCTACATCAACAACACTCTGGCAGACGATGGCGATCCCCTGGACGTATTGGTGCTGACCCCGCACCCGGTAATGACCGGTTCTGTCATTCGCTGCCGTCCGGTCGGTATCCTGAACATGACCGACGAAGCCGGCGGTGATGCCAAACTGGTTGCCGTTCCGCACGAGAAACTGAGCCAGGCGTACAACGATATTCATGATGTTGACGATATTCCTCAGCTGACCCGTGACCAGATCGCCCACTTCTTCGAGAACTACAAAACCCTCGAAAAGGGCAAGTGGGTCAAGGTTGAAGGCTGGGCCAACGCCGACGCCGCGCGCGCCGAGATCGTGAAGTCTGCTGCTGCATACGAAGCCGCCAAGTAAGACTCGCTTCCACGGGGGATGTGCTCTGTCACATCTCCCCGCTCTCCCCCTTATCGATCCTCACCTTACCTCTCTTTTCTGCCCGACCTGTTCTGATACACTGGCCACTGTCTTTTACCAACCGACCCATAGCAACCGACAGAGAAGCCGATGAAGTTTTCAGGTACCGACCGCTACGTTGCCACCGACGATCTGCAGATGGCCGTCAACGCCGCCATCACCCTGCAACGACCGCTGCTGGTCAAGGGCGAGCCCGGCACCGGCAAGACCATGCTGGCTGAAGAGCTGGCCACCGCACTGGGCAAACCTTTGCTGCGCTGGCACATCAAGTCCACCACCAAGGCTCAGCAGGGCTTGTACGATTACGATGCCGTTTCCCGCCTGCGTGATTCGCAGCTGGGTGACGATCGCGTGCATGATATTCGCAATTACATCCGCAAGGGGATGCTGTGGCAGGCGTTTGAAGCTGACGAGCAGGTCGTACTGCTGATTGACGAGATCGACAAGGCCGATATCGAATTCCCCAACGACCTGCTGACCGAACTCGACAAGATGGAGTTTGATGTGTATGAGACCGGTGAACGCGTCCGTGCCCGTCAACGCCCCATCGTGATCATCACCAGTAACAACGAGAAGGAGCTGCCGGACGCCTTCCTGCGCCGCTGTTTCTTCCACTACATTGCCTTCCCGGACAAGGACACCCTTCAGTCCATCGTCGATGTGCATTTCCCGCAGGTTGAGCAGACGCTGGTGCGCGAGGCACTGGAAATATTCTTCCGCCTGCGCGAAGTCCCCAGTCTGAAGAAAAAACCGTCAACATCAGAGCTAATTGACTGGCTCAAGCTGCTGCTTGCTGACCGCATTCCGGCTGACGTGCTGGCCAATCAGGACCCATCCAGCGCCATGCCTCCGCTCTATGGTGCGCTGCTCAAAAACGAGCAGGATGTACACATGCTGCAGCGCCTAGCCTTCATGGCGCGCCGTGAGGCTCGCTGATGCTGATCGACCTGTTCACTCAGCTGCGCAAGGGACAGGTGCCGGTTTCCCTGCGTGAGCTGCTTGACCTGATCGGCGCACTGGAACAGCAGGTTGCCTGTCTGGACGTGAATGACTTTTACCTGCTGGCCCGCGCCTGTATGGTCAAGGACGAAAAGTACTACGACCGCTTTGACCGTGCCTTCGGGCAGTATTTTGCCGGACTGCAGGCACAGGGGGATATTACCGACGCCTTGATCCCCTCGCACTGGCTGGACAGCGAATTCATCAAGCAACTCAGTGACGAGGAAAAGGCACAGATCGAGGCACTGGGTGGTCTGGACAAGCTGCTGGACACACTGAAGCAACGCCTGGAAGAACAGGGTGAACGCCATGCCGGTGGCAACAAGTGGATCGGCACCGGCGGTACCTCTCCATTTGGTCACAGCGGCTATAACCCGGAAGGGGTTCGAATCGGTGGCGAGAGCAAACACAAACGTGCAGTGAAAGTCTGGGAGCAGCGCCAGTTCCGCAATCTGGATGACAGCGTGGAGCTGGGCACGCGCAATATCAAGGTTGCCCTGCGCAAACTGCGCAAGTTCGCCCGCACCGGCGCCGCCGACCTGCTTGATCTGGATGACACCATTCGCTCAACGGCGCGCAATGCTGGCCTGCTGGATTTGAAAATGGTGCCGGAGCGGCACAACGCCGCCAAGGTACTGCTGTTTTTGGATGTAGGCGGCTCCATGGACCCGTTCATCCGCACCTGCGAAGAGCTGTTCTCGGCTGCGCGCACCGAATTCAAGCACCTGGAATACTTTTACTTTCACAACTGCGTATACGAAAAGGTCTGGCGCGACAACCGTCGCCGTTACGACGAAGCCATACCAACTCTGGATGTACTTCACACCTACGGCCGTGATTACCGGGTAATCTTTGTCGGCGATGCTGCCATGTCGCCCTATGAACTGGTGGACCGTTTCGGCAGTGTGGAACACATGAACGAGGAGCCGGGGCAGCTCTGGCTGCAGCGGATATTGGACACCTGGGACAAGGTGATCTGGCTGAACCCCTCATCCGAGCGCTACTGGCAGTACACCCAAAGCACGCAGATGATTCGGCAGCAGGTCGAGGGTCATATGTACCCGCTGACACTGGAAGGGCTGGAGGCCGGTATCCGCTACCTTTCGCGTTGATACCGGCCGGCAGGATCAGTCGCGGGCGTGGTGTACCATGTCCTCGACCACTTCCTGCTCTTCGTGAAGATCATCATCCACCTGCTTCGACTGCGGCAGGATCAGATTCAGAATGATTGCCACCGCACCACAGAGGCTGACGCCCTGCAGGCTCAGGTCGCCCTGCCCCATTGCCATGCCACCGATACCGAACACCAGCGTGGTCGCCACAATCACCAGATTGCGCTGCTCTGCCATATCCACATGCGCCTTGATCAGGGTATTCATCCCCACCGCCGCAATGGAACCGAACAGCAGGATCAGAATGCCCCCCATCACCGGCGCCGGAATGGTCTGCAGCGCCATGCCAAACTTGGCAATGAACGCCAACGCAATGGCAACGATTGCGGCCCAGACCATGATCACCGGATTGAAAGCCTTGGTTAGCATCACCGCACCGGTCACTTCGGAGTAGGTCGTGTTGGGCGGGCCACCGAACAGCGAGGCCGCAGCGGTGGCAAGGCCATCGCCAAACAGGGTCCGGTGCAGCCCCGGCTTGCGCACGTAGTCCTTACCGGTCACGTTTGAGATCGCCAGGATATCGCCTACATGCTCAATGGCCGGTGCCAGCGCCACCGGGATCATGAACAGGATCGCCTGCCAATGGAACTCGGGCATCACGAATGCCGGCATGGCCACCCAGCGTGCTTCGGTGATCGGGCTGTAATCCACCATCCCACTAAAGTGGGCCACGGCGTAACCTGCCACCACACCCGACAGAATGGGCAGCAGGCGGAAGATGCCATGAGCAAACACAGCCACGATAAGGGTGGTCACCAGCGCACTCATGGAAACCAGCATCGCCTGCTCATAGGGGAACAGCTCAAGCGAACCATCCCCGCTCTTGCCCATCGCCATATTGACCGCAATCGGCGCCAGACCCAGGCCGATGATCATGATGACCGGCCCTGTTACCACTGGTGGCATGATTCGGTGCAGAAAACCGACCCCCTTGAGCTTCACCGCCAGTGCCAGCAGCATGTAGACACCACCGGCAGCCATCAGACCGCCCATCGTAGCCGCCACACCCCAGTTCTGTACTGAGTAGGTAATCGGGGCGATAAAAACAAACGAGGATGCCAGAAAAATCGGTACCGTGAGCCCGGTTACCAGATGAAACAGCAGTGTCCCGATCCCGGCGGTAAACAGCGCCACACTCGGATCCAGACCCGTCAACAACGGCATCAATACCAGCGCACCGAATGCCACGAACAGCATCTGCGATCCGGCCAGCATGGTGCGCCAATGCAATGCGCCTTTACGTTCAGGAACGGGTTGCATATTCGACTCTCCTATTTGGTGCCGAAAATCTTGTCACCGGCGTCACCCAGCCCGGGCACAATATAACCCTGCTCGTTCAGGCACTCATCCACTGACGCGGTAAATATATCCACATCCGGGTGTGCGGCCTGCACCTTCTCAATTCCTTCAGGGGCCGCTACCAGCACCAGCGCGCGAATACTGCTGCAGCCGGCCTTTTTCAACAGATCGATGGTCGCGATCATGGAACCACCCGTTGCCAGCATGGGGTCCACTATCAATGCCATGCGCGACTCAATGTCGCTGGCCAGTTTTTCGAAATAGGTGACCGGCTGCAGCGTTTCTTCATCCCGATAAAGCCCTACCACCGAAATTTTGGCACTGGGAACCAGTTCCAGCACCCCATCCAGCATGCCAAGCCCTGCTCGCAAAATGGGTACTACGGTAATTTTCTTGCCCTTGATTCGTTGCCCCTTGACCGGACCACACCAGCCCTGCAGGGTATACTCTTCCAGCTCCAGATCCTTGGTCGCTTCGTAGGTCAGCAAGCAACCAACCTCGGCTGCCAGCTGGCGAAAGCCGCGGGTACTCTTGTTACTGGAGCGCATCAGGCTCAGCTTGTGCTGTACCAGCGGATGGTGGATTTCATGAACACTCATGGCAGGACAACCTCATCGGCGGAGCCGCACGTTTGAACCAACGTCCGGCTTGACAAAAAATTCAGGGCAAGACTAACGAATGATCCGCCTGATGTCATCCACGCCCACGGCCTGATATTGCTCAGACAGCAAAACCTGAGTACCCTTGCTCACTTTTTTTACAATCCGGTCGCCAATGGCGGCCATTAGCCATTGCCGGAGTGGTTCCATGAGCACTATCGATTCCGAAGAGATCAAGCGCGTCTACATTGAGGCGGACCTGCTCCACAGCCAGGCCGAAGTGGAAGCGGCAATCAGCAACATGGCTGCCGACATTACCGCCGAACTTCATGACCGCGAACCGGTCATTTTTGCGGTCATGAATGGTGGTCTGGTGATTGCGGGCCAACTGCTGACCCGGCTCAACTTCCCGCTGGTGGCCAGCTACCTGCACGCCACGCGCTACCGCAACACCACATCCGGCCACGAGCTGGAATGGAAGGTGCCGCCAATGGTCGAGTTCAAGGACCGCCCGGTACTGGTAGTGGATGACATTCTGGACGAAGGCCATACCCTGGCCGAAGTGATGGACTACCTTAAGGCGGAAGGTGCTGCATCAGTACAGTGTGCCGTGCTGGTTGACAAGCGCCATGACCGCAAGGCACGCCCGGAGTTCAAGGCCGATTTTGTAGGGATCGAGATCGAGGATCGCTACATTTTCGGCTATGGCATGGACTACAAGGGTTATTGGCGCAACGCGCCTGGCATCTTCGCAGTAAAGGGGATGTAATCTACGCTTGCCATCCCGTCCTGTCTGGTTACAATGCGGGGGTACGAAGAAATTTTACAGGGTTTGCATGACGGAATTGGTCATTCTCGCGCTGTCGGCCACGGCAATTTTTACCTGGCTGCTGCGTTTGAGACGCAAATCGCTCGCCGCACGGGATAGTGCCGCTCAGCGCGACTGCGTATTCATGAGTGATGGTCGGGTTATTGCGCCGGACAAATAAGCGGTATCCGGCAATTTATCCCAGGCGATATCGACAAAACGGAGCCACAAGGCTCCGTTTTTTATGCTCTGAACAAACACAAACCGTCAAACCTTTTCCAACTCCTCGAACAGCTGCACAAACTCCTGTGTCAGCTTGTGGGCGGGAGCCATATGGATCAAAGGTTTCGCTTCGTTATGAGATTCTTTCATCTTGACCGAGGCCGACAGCCGAGTGGTTAGCACCGGCAGCGATTCGGCCAGCAGCCCTTCAACAATCTTGCGGGGCAAGGAGGCGCGGGGCTGATACTGATTCACCACAATGCCTTCCACTTCCAACCGTTCGTTATGGTCCGCCCGCGTTTCACGCACATTATTCAGCAGGTTATAGAGTGCCTGACGCGCAAACTCATCGCAGTCAAACGGGATCAGGCAGCGTTCAGCTGCAACCAGCGCCGACAGTGTAAAGAAGTTGAAGGCCGGCGGTGTATCGATATAGATGGCATCAAACGTATCCCCCAGCTCATCGAGCGCATCACGCAGTTTGTAGATCTTGTGCTTGCTCTCAAGTTTCGACTGCAGATCACCCAGCTCCGGATGTGCCGGCAGAATCGACAGCCCGGCAAAGGGTGTCGGGTGAATGAAGGCTTCAGGCGCCTTGGGCTTGAGCTGGAAACTCAGCGTCTGCTCAAAAAAACCGTAGGCATCGGTATCCGGCTGGTTGGCATCATCCCCCAACAGGTAATGGGTGGAGTTACACTGAGGGTCAAGATCAATAACCAGTGTCTTGAGTCCCCGGCTGGCACTGATCGCTGCCAAATTGACTGTAATACTGGATTTGCCAACACCACCTTTCTGATTGAATACCACTCTACGCATGAGTCTTCTCCACTCCTAACCCTGAGCCAGCAGGTCACGCAGATCAATAATGGCTGCGTTGGCCCGTGATATATAAGACGCCATCACCAGTGAGTGATTGGCAAGAAAACCAAACTCGGTACCATTCAGCACCATTGGGCTCCACAAGGTTGACTGAGTCGATTCCAGCTCACGGATGATCTGGCGCAGGCTTGCACGCGCGCCCTTGCGGTCCAATGCTTCGCCGAAATCCTGTTCGACCGCTTCGAGCAGATGCAGAAGCGCCCACGTAGTCCCCCTGGCTTCATAGAACACATTGTCTATCTCAAGCCAGGGAGTTCTGACATCAATTTCAGTATCCGACACGGTTGACTGGCGCGCCCCGGTTTCGCCTGCCAGGTCGGTATTCACGCGGCGCTGGCCAACACTGGCGCTGAGCCGTTGCGACAGACTTCCGAGCCGAGTGGAGACATCGCCCAGCCAGTCACGCAAATTGTCTGCACGGGCATAGAACTGGGCATTACTCTGGTTTTCATCCGACAGCCTGTCTGCATAATCCTGCAGCAGGTGGATCGCCTTGCGATACTCACCTTCAGTTGACGGCAGTATCCAGCTGTTGTTATTGAAGTGCAGTAGTGGTTCAGCCTTGGCCAGAGCCGGGTCCTCTGTCGATTGAGACTGGGACCGACTCATGCTTTTGCGCAGTGAGCGCCCCATATCACGCATCTGTACAAGCACCCCAAACTCCCAGGCTGGCATGTTATCCAGCCAGATGCCCGGTGGCAGACGGTCATTACTCAAATATCCCCCCGGCTTGTCCAACAGGGTATTGCCCAGAGTGATCAGCGTTGCAACCGTATGAGTACCGGTAACAGGCTTACCCGTTGTCGTCTGTGCACTTGCCTCGCGGACCACATCGAAGCGATCTGGTTCGCTGCTCCACCAGACGCCAACACCCAGTGATACCAGCAGCCAGATAATCAGCACCAGCAATACCAGCTGCAGCTTGCGCGCGGTCGCAAATCGGTCCCAGATTCCAAGCCAGATGCGCTCAAGTCGTTCCACTCGTGTCTCCTGCCATTTCATCTATTCAGGGGCCGCTGGACGCAGCCTCCATGTTGCATTGCACTATGGACAATTCGGCGGTTGCGGTCAATCGTGCAGCACGCTGACGCTGAAGCGGTGATTATCACCGGCTATCGCATATATAAGGCTAACTTCGGCAAACTCGCCGCTAACAGACGAAAATCCGACGGCCAGCATAGACAGGCATTTAACTTTCATGCACACTAGTCGACCTTGGTTTTAACCCATGGCAACTGAGTTTCGACGGGGCAAATGCATGGCACATATTCTGGTTCTGAATGGTCCAAACCTGAATCTGCTCGGCACCCGAGAACCCGGCATCTATGGCTCCACCACACTTGCCGATATCGAGGCATCGATTGTCACTCAGGCCACGGCGCTGGGACATTCAGCCGAGTGTTTCCAGAGCAATGCCGAAGCCGCCCTGATCGATCGTATTCATCAGGCACCGGCACAAGGCACCGGTTTCATTATTATCAATCCGGCCGCCTTTACCCACACCAGTGTCGCACTGCGTGATGCCCTGCTGGGCGTGGGCATACCCTTTATTGAAGTGCACCTGTCCAACGTGCATGCTCGCGAGCCCTTCCGCCAGCACTCCTACCTGTCCGACAAGGCAGTAGGGGTCATCTGCGGCTTTGGTGCTGAAGGCTATCGTTTTGCCCTTGAAGCGGCTCACAGCCGTTTGCTGCAAGGCTGAACCGCAACGGACAGGTTCGTACCCCTTAACAACATTGAATTCAGAGAAGCCTTCAAAGCATGGATATTCGCAAAGTCAAAAAACTGATCGAGTTGCTGGAAGAGTCAAACATCAACGAAATCGAGATCAAGGAAGGCGAAGAGTCTGTCCGTATCAGTCGTGGCGGCAGCCAGGTAATCGCGGCCCCCGCCCAATACGCAGCACCGGCACCCATTGCGGCTCCGGCACCCGCTGCAGCCGCCCCGGCTCCCGAAGCACCGGCCGAGGCTGCCCCCTTGGGCCATGCCGTACGCTCACCGATGGTTGGCACTTTCTACCGCTCTCCGTCTCCCACCTCAGGACCTTTCGTTGAAGTGGGACAGAGCGTGCAAGCAGGTGATGTTATCTGCATCGTCGAAGCGATGAAGATGATGAACCAGATCGAAGCTGACAAATCCGGTGTAGTCGAAAGCATTCTGGCCGAAGATGGCCAACCGGTCGAGTTCGACCAGCCGCTGATCACCATCGCCTGATTGCTGACCAAGGATTTTCACTATGCTGGATAAAGTGCTGATTGCAAACCGTGGTGAGATCGCACTGCGTATCCTCCGCGCCTGCAAGGAGCTGGGCATCAAGACCGTTGCCGTCCATTCGGTGGCTGACCGCGATTTGATGCATGTGCGCCTCGCTGACGAAGCCGTGTGCATCGGCCCTGCCCCGTCCACCCAGAGCTACCTCAACATTCCGGCAATCATCAGTGCCGCCGAGGTAACCGACTCTGTGGCGATTCACCCCGGCTATGGTTTTCTCGCCGAGAACGCGGGCTTTGCCGAGCAGGTAGAGCGTTCTGGCTTTACTTTCATTGGTCCGCGCGCCGATACCATTCGCCTGATGGGTGACAAGGTATCCGCCATCAATGCAATGAAGCTGGCGGGTGTACCAACCGTGCCGGGATCTGACGGACCCCTGCCTGACGATGCTGAAGCTGTCTACAAGATCGCCCGTCGCATCGGCTACCCGGTGATCATCAAGGCCGCAGCCGGTGGCGGTGGTCGCGGCATGCGCGTGGTGCATACCGAAGCGCATCTGGGTAACGCGGTACAGGTGACCAAATCCGAGGCCAAGGCGGCTTTCGGTGATGAAACCGTGTACATGGAAAAATTTCTCGAAAAGCCGCGCCATGTTGAAGTACAGGTACTGGCCGACGGTCAGGGCAATGCCATTCACCTGTACGACCGCGACTGCTCCATGCAGCGTCGTCACCAGAAAGTTGTCGAGGAAGCACCGGCACCGATGATTGATGAGGCCGCTCGCGCCAAGGTTCTCAAGGCCTGCGTCGACGCCTGTATCGAGATTGGTTACCGCGGTGCCGGTACCTTCGAGTTTCTGTATGAAGATGGCGAGTTCTTCTTCATCGAGATGAACACCCGCGTTCAGGTCGAGCATCCGGTGACTGAAATGGTAACCGGTGTTGATATCGTCAAGGAACAGCTGCGCATTGCAGCCGGCCTGCCTCTGTCATACAAACAGGAAGACATCAAGCTGCGCGGCCACTCCATTGAGTGCCGTCTGAACGCGGAAGACCCCAAAACCTTCATGCCCAGTCCCGGCAAGGTGACTCACTTCCATGCGGCAGGCGGTAATGGCATTCGCGTTGATTCACACCTGTACAGTGGTTACAGCGTACCGCCTCATTATGACTCACTGATCGCCAAGCTGATCACTTTTGCGGATGACCGCGAAACGGCACTGGCGCGAATGAAGAGCGCACTGGACGAAACGCTGATCGAAGGGATCAAGACCAACATTCCGCTGCATCAGGATATTGTTCGCGATACCAACTTTGCCCGTGGCGGCGTGAACATCCACTACCTTGAGAAAAAGCTCGGCCTCTGAGTCTTTCTCGACAACAGCCGGCTGAATCCGGCTGTTGTCACCCTCCCCTCTTTTTGCCTGACACTGCCAACCACCTGCCAGACACCATTGACGTGCGCTGGATCAGCAAACACCGGATTTTACCCGTCGCAGTTTTAGGACATACTACTGATATCAAACAGATGGAGTCTCTGCATGCCTTGGCTACAGATTAAAGTTGCCACTTCACCCGAGCAGGCCGAAACCTACGAGGACCTGCTGCTGGCCGCCGGCTGCGCAGCCGTCACCTATCAGGACGCCGCCGACCAACCGATTTTTGAACCTGATCTGGGAACCACGCCTCTGTGGAGCCACACCATCGTTACAGGCCTGTTCGCGGCCGAGCATGACTTGCGTGAAACATTGCAGCTACTGGCCAAGGCTCAGAAAGACGCCTTTGCCAACGCCGGCACACTGCCCGAGTTCAAGGCCGAAATTCTGGAGGACAAGGACTGGGAGCGAGAGTGGATGGATCACTATCATCCAATGCAGTTCGGTCAGCGCCTTTGGGTATGCCCCAGTTGGCGCGAAGCACCCGAGCCTGATGCCGTCAACCTGATGCTTGACCCGGGCCTTGCCTTCGGTACCGGCACCCACCCAACAACCGCGCTTTGTCTCGAATGGCTGGATGGGCAGGAACTGAACGGAGCGCAGGTGATCGACTACGGCTGCGGCAGCGGCATTCTGGGCATTGCCGCCCTGCTGCTCGGAGCGCGCCACGTCATGGCCGTGGATATCGACCCTCAGGCACTCACCGCCACCGCTGACAACCTGGCCCGCAACCAGCTGCCAACTGAACGACTCAACGCCTATCTGCCCCTTAATGCTCCCAAACTGCAGGCGGATGTTCTGGTAGCCAATATTCTGGCAGGCCCTCTGTGTGAGCTGGCCCCAACGCTTGCCGAACGCGTTTGCCCGGGAGGACGCATCCTGCTGTCTGGCCTGTTATCGCAGCAGGCAGATGAGCTAATATCCACTTACAGTCAGTGGTTTGAAATGGATGCACCGGGTGAACGCGAGGGCTGGATCCGCCTCAGTGGTACCCGCAAGCAGGAGAGCTGATCCTTGATCATAACGCGCTGCCCCAACTGTCATGCCCGCTTTCGCGTGACCGAAGGCCAGCTCAAGCTGGCCGAGGGGCAGGTGCGCTGTGGTGCCTGCCTGAGAGTTTTCAGCGCCCCCCAACACGAAGTCAGCTCGTTCAAGCCCGAGCAAAACAGCCCCGCCGACGAACACCTTGAAACCTCTATCAAGGCTGTAAATGAGCCTTCAAAGGCACGCCCGGATACCACTTCCGCTTCGACTGATATTCCGATTGCTGCAGCCGAACCTGTCAAGGCACCGCCCCCTGTCGGTATCGATGCAGATCAAGCTCGTGCAGGAAGCACGGCCGCCCTGCCGCTGATCGCGGAGCCGCTTCAGTTGGCCAAAGTCGAGGACGAACGCAATCCGATTACCACCGCCTTCCTGCTGCTGGGTATTTTGCTGACACTGGCTGTATTTCTGTCGCAGCTGATCTGGTTTGAGCGTGCTCGACTGGCTCAATACCCGCAGCTACAGAGTATTTACTCCATGTTGTGTCATCAGATCAGCTGTGATCTCGACAGTGCTCATGCGCTGAGTCAGATCCGAAACCACAGCCTGCATGTTCAACCTCACCCACGCTTCGCCGATGCACTTAAAGTTTCCATCGTACTCGAAAACATGGCCCCCTTTCCCCAGCCATGGCCGGCGCTTCAGCTGCGCTTTACAGACTTGAAAGGACGAGAAGTGGCTAAGCGCACGTTTCAGCCAGGCGAATACCTTGATACCCGCAGCCTGTCCACTGAACAGATGATGCCTGGCCAACCGATGCAGATCGAGCTGGAACTTGCTTCACCAGGACGCCGTGGTGTCAGTTACGAACTGTCCCTGCTGGCCCCGACTCACGAGCCCTGAAAACAGATCATTTTTTCATCAGAAACGGTTGGACGCAGCAAGCCGAAGGAGTATCATTGGCCGCCTTCCGAAAGTAAGCCCCCGGTTTGCCGCAACTGCAGCAAACGTGAGTTTCCTTTATCTTTCTGACAGGACGCAGCATGTTCAGGATCGGCCCATACAGCATTGACAGTCGGGTGATTCTGGCCCCCATGGCCGGGGTGACGGACCGCCCGTTCCGGCAGCTGTGTCGCCGCCTGGGTGCCGGACTCGCCGTGTCCGAAATGGTCACATCCGACAGCCGTCTCTGGCACACTCGAAAATCCAGCCTGCGTCTTGATCACACGGGTGAACCCGAGCCGCGTTCTGTTCAGATTGCCGGCGGTGATCCCGATATGTTGGCTGAGGCTGCTCGTTTGAATGTCGCGAACGGTGCTCAGATCATCGACATCAACATGGGCTGCCCCGCCAAAAAGGTATGCAACAAGGCCGCAGGCTCTGCTCTGCTGCGGGACGAGCCACTGGTACAGGATATTCTGCAGGCAGTTACCGCAGCCGTAGACGTACCGGTTACGCTCAAGATCCGCACAGGCTGGTGCCCTGACACCCGCAACGCGATTCGCATTGGCCGCCTTGCCGAGCAATCCGGCATTGCGGCACTGGCCATTCACGGTCGCACTCGGGCCGATGGCTATCGCGGAGAGGCCGAGTACAGCACTATCGCCCGAGTACGTGACGAAGTCAGTATACCGTTGTTTGCCAATGGTGATATCGACTCGCCACGCAAGGCACGGCAGGTACTCGAGCTGACCGGTGCTGATGCAGTGATGATTGGCCGTGCGGCACAGGGACGCCCCTGGCTACCCGGCCAGATTGATCATTTTCTGCGCACGGGCACGGAGCGCCCTGACCCATCTGCCCAAGAGCAAGAGCAGATTTTGACCGAGCACCTGCTGGCACTGTATGCGTTCTACGGCGACTATCTCGGCGTCAGGATCGCACGCAAGCATGTGGGCTGGTATCTGCAAACAGCAGAGGGCAACCGGGACTTTCGGCAAGATTTCAATCAACTAGAAACAGCACATGATCAGGTGAGTGCCGTGGCCGCTTTTTTTGCGTCCCGGCTGGCAGCCGCCTGATCCCTGGATTGGGTACAGAAGTACAGTGGATACCAAAGACTTGAAACAGACTAAACCCGGCACACAGACGCAGATCCCCCAACAGACCCTGCGTGACACCGTGCACCAGTCACTGACCAGCTATTTCAAACAGCTGGACGGCCAGCCTGTTACCGATGTCTATCAGATGGTTCTGTCCGAAATCGAGGCACCGCTGTTCGAGAGCGTGATGGCCTACACCAAGGACAATCAGACCAAGGCGTCAGAGGTACTGGGCCTCAACCGTGGCACCCTGCGCAAGAAGCTCAAGCAGTACGGTCTGCTGTAACTGAATTCATTTCGAACTGGAACGCTTACCATGTCTGAACAGAACACCAAAGCCGTCCGTCGCGCCCTGATCAGCGTGTCTGACAAGACCGGCATCGTTGACTTTGCTCGTGCACTCAGTGCCGAAGGCGTCGAGATCCTGTCCACTGGCGGCACCTACAAACTGCTGTGTGACAACAATATCCCGGCGATTGAAGTCTCGGATTACACTGGCTTCCCTGAAATGATGGATGGTCGCGTCAAGACCCTGCACCCCAAAGTGCATGGCGGCATTCTGGGCCGTCGCGGCACCGATGATGCCATCATGAGCGAGCACGGCATTCAGCCGATCGACATGGTTGTGGTTAACCTTTACCCGTTCGCCGCTACCATCGCCCGCCCTGACTGCGATTTGCCGATGGCTATCGAAAATATCGATATCGGTGGCCCGACCATGGTGCGTTCCGCCGCCAAGAACCACAAGGATGTTGCCATCGTCGTCAATGCATCCGACTACGACAGCATTATCGCTGAGCTGAAATCTGACAACGGCCTCGGCTTCAAAACCCGCTTCGATCTGGCTGTGAAAGCATTTGAACACACCGCTGCCTACGACGGCATGATCGCCAACTATCTGGGCGCCATCGTCGAAGGCGACGAGGAGATGCCGGCCGACTTCCCACGCACCTTCAACACCCAGTTCATCAAGGCACAGGACATGCGCTACGGCGAGAACCCGCACCAGCGTGCGGCCTTCTACGTTGAAGCCAACCCCGGCGAAGCCAGCGTGGCAACCGCCCGTCAACTGCAGGGCAAAGAACTATCGTTCAACAACGTGGCTGATACCGATGCAGCACTGGAATGTGTCAAACCGTTCCAGGAACCGGCCTGCGTCATTGTCAAGCACGCCAACCCCTGTGGAGTTGCTGTCGGCAACGATATTCTGGAAGCCTACAATCGTGCCTTCCAGACTGACCCCACTTCAGCGTTTGGTGGCATCATCGCGTTCAACCGCGAGCTGGATGGCAAGACTGCCCAGGCGATCGTTGACCGCCAGTTTGTGGAAGTGATCATCGCCCCGAGCGTGACACAGGAGGCCTCTGATATTGTCGCCGCCAAACCCAACGTGCGCCTGCTCGAATGCGGCCAGTGGGATAAAGAACGCAAACACAGCTTCGACTACAAGCGTGTTAACGGCGGCCTGCTGGTGCAGGACCAGGATCTGGGCATGATCGACGCCTCTCAGCTGAAGATCGTCACCCAGCGCCAGCCCACTGAACAGGAGATCCGTGACCTGTTGTTCTGCTGGGAAGTGGCCAAGTACGTCAAATCCAACGCCATCGTCTACGCCAAGAACGGCCAGACCATTGGCATTGGCGCCGGTCAGATGAGTCGCGTATATTCTGCCAAAATCGCCGGCATCAAGGCCGCTGACGAAGGCCTGGAAGTGCCGGGCTCCGTTATGGCGTCTGATGCGTTCTTCCCGTTCCGTGATGGCATAGATGCCGCTGCAGCGGCGGGTATCACTGCAGTGATCCAGCCCGGCGGCTCCATGCGCGATCAGGAAGTGATCGACGCTGCCGATGAGCACGGCCTTGCCATGGTATTCACCGGCATGCGTCACTTCCGTCACTAAACAAAGGGAATCGAACATGAATATTCTGGTTATCGGTTCCGGCGGTCGCGAGCACGCACTGGCCTGGACCGCGGCTAAAGATCCTGCAGTCGAATGCGTATATGTCGCTCCCGGCAACGCCGGTACGGCCATTGAGCCCAAGCTGGAGAATGTGGATATCGACGTGATGCAGATCGATGCACTGGTCAACTTCGCCCGCGACAACGCGGTAGCGCTGACCATCGTCGGTCCTGAGGCACCGCTGGTAGCCGGCATCGTTGATCGTTTCCGCGCAGCGGGTCTTGCGATCTTTGGTCCGACCGCCGGTGCGGCTCAGCTCGAAGGTTCCAAGGCGTTCACCAAGGACTTCCTGGCACGCCATGAGATTCCGACGGCGGAGTATCAAAACTTCACCGAGATCGAACCTGCGCTGGCCTATGTGCGCGAGAAAGGCGCCCCGATCGTGGTCAAGGCCGACGGCCTGGCTGCTGGCAAGGGCGTCATCGTGGCGATGACCCTGCAGGAAGCTGAAGACGCCATTCGTGACATGCTGGCCGGCAACGCCTTCGGTGATGCAGGCAGCCGCGTAGTAGTTGAAGAGTTCCTCGATGGGGAGGAAGCCTCCTACATCGTCATGGTCGACGGCGACAATGTGCTGCCGATGGCCACCAGCCAGGACCACAAACGTGTTGGCGATGGCGACACCGGTCTGAATACCGGCGGTATGGGTGCCTACTCTCCGGCACCGGTAGTAACCGCCGAGATCGATCAGCGTGTAATGGACGAAGTGATCATGCCGACCGTGAACGGTATGAAGGCGGAAGGCAACGAGTATACCGGCTTCCTGTATGCCGGCCTGATGATAATGGCCGACGGTACACCTAAGGTAATCGAGTACAACTGCCGTTTCGGTGATCCCGAAACCCAGCCAATCATGCTGCGCCTCAAGTCTTCACTGGTAGAACTGTGCCAGGCGGCGCTCGACAGGAAGCTGGACCAGACCACTGCCGAATGGGATGAGCGCAAGTCCGTTGGGGTCGTCATGGCGGCTGGCGGCTACCCGGGCGACTACGCCAAGGGCGATGTGATCAGCCTGCCGGAATCCTGCCCGGAAGGCAGCAAGATATTCCACGCCGGCACCCAGCTGGATGACAAGGGCCATGTGGTCACAGCCGGGGGGCGTGTGCTCTGTGTCACCGCACTGGGTGACAGTGTGACCGAGGCTCAACAATGCGCCTACGCACTGCTGAAGCAGGTCAGTTGGAAGGATGCCTACTTCCGTACCGATATCGCTTACCGCGCGATTGCACGCGAAAACACCTGATATTTCACGCCAATGTTTCAACAGCCGCCTTCGGGCGGCTGTTTGCGTTGCAGAGGTTTTATAACGATGAGTACAGAGATCTGGATTGCACTGCTGGGCACCGCCCTGCTGATCAGCCTGTCTCCCGGTGCCAGTGCCGCCACCGCCATGGGCGCAGGTCTGACCTATGGTGTCCGCGGCGCCTGCTGGAGTACGCTTGGGCTTGTCAGCGGCTATGGCGTACAGATTATGGTGGTATCTCTTGGGCTTGGCAGTCTGATTGCCACCTCACCGAAGCTGTTTTCCATCCTTAAATGGATCGGTGTAGTGTATCTTATCTGGCTCGGAATCCGTTTCTGGAGACAGCGCGCATCAGGTGAGGTGGAGTCGCTTGCGTTTGCGCCTCGTCACAGCCGCTTCCTGCAGGCGTTGCTGGTCAACATTACCAACCCAAAAGGTCTGGTTTTTCTGCTCGCGCTGATCCCCCAGTTCATCGATCCCGCCCGGCCGCAGCTGCCCCAGCTAATTACTATTAGTGCTACACTGATGGCAGCCGAAGCCTGCATCATGACCGGATACAGTGGCTTGGCATCGGGCCTGCGGCAGCAATTCGCTCACCCCATGGCCATGATCTGGCAGCAGCGGCTGGCAGGCAGTGCACTGATCGCCGCGGGACTGGCGCTTTCGGTGGCCACTCTCTGATTCAATGGAACGACCGGCATGACAGGATGGCAACGGATACTGACTGGGCTAGGCCTGCTGGCTCTGCTCTCGGGGTGCAGTCTGATGAAACGACATGACTCCCCTGAGCAGAGCGGCTACTGCCTGCGGGCTGGACAGGAGCAGGCATTCGATTGCTCAGCACCTGCCCTGGAGGTAAACCAGGTACGTGACCCTCTGCAACCCCGCACCCACTTTACGGATGAAGAGCTGTTCTCCCTTCTGTCGGAGGTTAAACGCTGGCTGGAACGTGAGCGACTGATCGCAGCCGGCGAACCCGTCCCACCCCACCTGTTGCCCCAAGAGGCACCAGCCGCACCACCTGCCCCCGTCTCACCGACCGGTTCACCTCTCTGGCCGCGTGTACTGGAAGCGCTTTCGCACTGATTCTTCGCACTGCAACACGGATCCAATTCATCCTTGCCGATCGCTCTGTCATCGGGCCTGAAAGTGTCTTTGTGCATCTGCACATGCCGCACCCAATCACTCTAAATCACTGATCCTCAAGCTGTACTTTGCCCAGAGCTGTGCTATTCAGAATGTAAGGGGTGGTGCTGTCCACAAGACTCAAGGTCACCCATTCACATACGTTTTCCCTGACGCCCCAGTGCGGAGGACCCCGTCATGTTGAAGCAGATGGAAAACGCCGGTCTGACCGACCTCCACTTCGGCCTGGATCCGGCTACCGGTCTAAAAGCCATTATCGCGATTCACTCCACAGCGCGCGGCCCGGCCATCGGCGGCTGCCGTTTTATCCATTACACTCGTGAGCAGGATGCCATTACCGATGCACTTCGACTTGCCCGTGGCATGAGCTACAAGGCCGCCTTGGCCGGCTTGCCCCACGGCGGCGGCAAGGCGGTGATTATCAAGCCGGAAGGCGCGTTTGACCGAGCCGCATTGATGCAGACCTTCGGCCGCATGGTGGATCAGCTGGGCGGGCGCTATATCACCGCCATGGACAGCGGTACCGAAGTCAGCGACATGGATGCCATCGAAACCACTACCCGCTTTGTCAGCTGCACAAGTGCCAGCGGCGATCCCTCTCCACATACATCACTGGGTGTATTCGAGGGCATCAAGGCTGCAGTTATGCATCAGCTTGGCAAGGACAGTCTGGCAGGGCTCAGCATCGCCATTCAGGGGCTTGGCCATGTGGGATACGCACTGGCACAGCGCCTGCACCAGGCCGGCGTACAGCTCTACGTCGCCGATATTGAGCGCGAACGGACCGATCGCTGTGTGCGTGAATTCAACGCCCGAGCCGTTGCAACCGAGGCGATCTACGATACCGGTGCGGATATTTTCAGCCCCTGTGGCCTGGGCGCCACCCTCAACAGCGACACCATCCCTCGCCTCAACTGTCGCATTGTTGCCGGCTGTGCCAACAACCAGCTGGCGACCGATGAGGACGGCAACCGCCTGCGTCAGCGAGGAATTCTGTATGTACCTGACTATGTGCTCAATGCCGGTGGATTGATTCATGTTGCCATGCATCATGCCGGTCGCTCCGCTGATGAGCGTGATGCCAAGATTCGTGAAATTGCAGCAACCCTCACTCATCTCTTTGCAGAAGCCGACCGTACCGGTCAGTCAGTGCACCATGTCGCTGACCTGCACGCCGAATCGCTGTTGCAGGCGGCCGGTGAGGTACAGCTGACTCATCAGCACCAGGAGGTGCAGCATGCATGAGATACGCTATCACGGCGAAATTCATCTGACCCGTTACCTGGCTCCGGACGGCACACCTGTGGGTGGCATGCCTGAGTGGGCGCAGGGCAGTGATCCCTGGTGCCACTATTACCGCCAGATGGTGCTCGCTCGGCAGTTTGATGCCAAGGCGATCAGCCTGCAGCGTACCGGCCAGCTGGGTACCTATGCCTCTCTGCTGGGTGGCGAGGCCATTGATGTGGTTTGTGGAGCACTGATGCAGCCGGAAGACGTGCTGGTACCCTATTATCGCAACCATATTCTGCAGATGATGCGCGGCGTTCCCATGCAGGATGTGCTGCTGTACTGGGGTGGTGACGAGCGCGGCAGCGCTTCACCGGCCATGCGCAAGGACCTTCCCAACGCAGTCCCCATCGCCACCCAGTGCCTGCATGCATGCGGCGTGGCCACGGCACTCAAGTTGCGTCAGCAACCACAGGCCGTACTCACCATGATCGGCGATGGCGGCACCTCCAAGGGTGATTTTCTGGAAGCCATCAATGTGGCCGGTGCCTGGCAGCTGCCGGTGGTCTTCGTGATCAACAACAATCAGTGGGCCATCTCGGTGCCTCGTGCCAAACAGTGCATTGCTCCGACACTGGCTCAGAAAGCGATCGGTGCCGGTATCCGCGGCGAGCAGGTGGACGGCAACGATGCCGTTGCCCTGCATGAAGTGGTCGGCCAGGCATTGGCACGCGCCCGCAACGGAAAGGGCCCCACATTGATTGAAGCGGTCAGCTACCGACTCTCCGACCATACCACAGCCGATGACGCCACCCGTTACCGTTCGGCAGAAGAGTTGAAACAGGCTTGGGCACGAGACCCCCTGCCTCGTCTGCGCACTTGGCTCCACAGCCAGAATCTGTGGGACGAACAGCAGGAGCAGCGCTGGCAGGAAGAGGCCAAGGGGATGATCGGAAAGGCGGTCGATGCCTACCTGGCCATGCCGCCACAGGCGATTGATGATCTGTTTGATTATCTCTATGCAGAATGCCCGCCGGGGCTGCAACGGCAGAAAGAAGAGATGCGTCAGAAGCGGCAGGGAGGAGAGGATCATGAGTGACAATGCCATTACCCTGCTGGATGCCGTTAATCTGGCACTGGCACGCGCTATGGAAGATGACCCTAACGTAATTTTGCTGGGCGAGGATATCGGCACCAACGGCGGCGTGTTTCGTGCCACTGCTGGCCTTCAGGATCGCTTCGGTGAACGCCGCGTGATCGACACGCCGTTGGCCGAAACCATGATTGCGGGTCTCAGTGTCGGCATGGCCACCCAGGGCATTCGGCCCGTCGCTGAAATCCAGTTCATGGGCTTCATCTTTCCGGCCTTTGAACATCTGGTTGCCCATGCCGCCCGCATGCGCCACCGCACCCGTGGCCGCCTGAACTGCCCCATGGTACTGCGGGCGCCGTTCGGCGGCGGCATTCATGCCCCCGAACACCATTCGGAAAGTACCGAAGCCCTGCTGGCACACATCCCCGGGTTACACGTCGTGGTGCCCTCGTCCCCCGCTCGTGCCTACGGTTTGCTGCTGGCCGCGATTCGTTGTGACGACCCGGTTGTCTTTCTGGAACCAAAACGGATCTATCGCGCCAGCAAAACACTGGTGGAAGACGATGGACAGGCTCTGCCGCTGGATACCTGCTTCACCTTGCGCGAAGGAGAGGACATCACTCTGATCAGCTGGGGGGCTGCCGTCACGGAAACCCTTGCCGCTGCCCGCCAGCTGGCAGAGAACGGTGTCAGTTGTGAAGTAATCGATGTTGCGACCCTGAACCCGATCGACCATGACACCCTGATCGCATCGGTCAGCAAAACCGGCCGCTGTGTCATTGTGCATGAAGCATCGCGGCACGGCGGCCTGGGAGGAGAAATTGCCGCCACTCTGGCCGAACAGGCTCTGCTCTCGCTCAAGGCCCCGCCACGCCGTGTCACCGGCTATGACACCGTCATGCCCTATTACCGTAATGAACAACTCTACCTGCCCACCACGGCTGACATTGTTCAGGCCGTGCAGGAAACGCTGGAGTACGCCTGATGAAATATTTCAAGCTGCCCGATCTGGGCGAGGGTCTGCCCGAAGCGGAAATCGTGGAATGGCATGTTCGTGAAGGAGACAGCATCAAGACCGATCAGATCATGGTATCGGTGGAAACGGCCAAGGCGATCATTGAAGTCCCTTCGCCCCAGGATGGGGTGATTGCGCACCTGTTTGGTGCAGAAGGTGACACCATTCACACCGGTGAGCCTCTGGTCGAGTTTGCGGATGAGGACGACAGTGACAGTGGTACCGTTGTGGGCGAACTGAGTCGACACCAGGGCAGTGACAGTCAGCGCGAAGAGTTCATTATCGGGGCCGCTCCCAGCAGTCGCCAGGCGGCATCCGCCCGAGTAACACCCGCTGTACGCGCCTTGGCTCAGCGCTTGAATGTGTCACTGGATACGCTGCGCGGCAGCGGTTCACAAGGCGCTGTCACGGCACAGGATGTGGAACATGCCGCAAGCCTCGACCGTTCACTGGGCGCTCCCGAGGCCCTGCGCGGCGTACGCAAACAAATGGCACGGACCATGGCCCAGTCCCATGCTGAGGTGGTACCGGTCTCGCTGTGTGAGGATGCCGATATCGACCACTGGCCCGCCGGTACCGACATCACCATGCGGCTGGTTCAAGCCATCGCGGCTGCCTGCAAGGCCGTTCCCGAGCTGAATGTCTGGTTTGATGGCCATCAGCTGGCACGGCGGGTACACCAGAAAATCGACCTTGGCGTGGCCGTGGATACCGAGCAGGGACTGTTCGTACCGGTCCTGCGTGATATCGGCAACCGGTCTGTCGAAGACCTTCGCGAAGGGCTGAACCGGCTGCGTGCCGATGTCAAATCCCGCTCCATTCCACCGGCCGAGATGCAGGGCGCCACCATCACCCTCAGTAACTTCGGCACCCTGGCCGGCCGTTACGCCAGCCCGGTGGTGGTACCGCCTCAGGTGGCGATTGTGGGTGCGGGTGTGATTCGATCAGAGCCGGTTGCCATTGATGATCAGGTCGTCGTACACAAGGTGATGCCCCTGTCACTGACATTCGACCATCGTGCCGCCACCGGTGGCGAAGCGGCGCGATTTATGCAGGCACTGATTATGTCGCTGCAGGCCTGAGCCGTTTGTCGCGATGCAACGTATGACAATTCAGATGGTCAAATCAGACAGGAGGACAGGACCGCTGGATGACAGGTGCGACCAGCTTTTTTAGGTCGCACCTCACTTGACTCTCCGTAATCTGAACTACACTGAAATCACTGGAACGCTTCGCCGGTTTGGCCAATAAGCGTTTGAATTTTCAGTGGGTAGCGTAACGTACAGGAAGGTGAGCATGAGTATCTTCGAGCACTATAAGGCACGTTATTCGGCCATCCTGCAGGAAGAGATGAGCCTGCAGGAGTATCTCAACCTGTGTCGGGAAACCCCAAAGGTATACGCCAATGCTGCCGAGCGCATGCTGGATGCGATCGGTGAACCCGAGGTGATCGATACCGCACTGGACCCTCGCCTGAGCCGCATCTTTTCAAACAAGGTGATCAAGCGCTACCCTGCTTTCAGCGAATTCTACGGCATGGAAGAAGCGATTGAGAGTATCGTGTCCTACTTCCGCCATGCAGCTCAAGGGCTCGAAGAGAAGAAACAGATCCTGTATCTGCTCGGACCTGTTGGGGGTGGTAAGTCATCGCTGGCGGAGCGTCTCAAGCACTTGATGGAGCATATCCCCTTCTATGCGATCAAGGGCTCACCGGTATTCGAGTCACCGCTGGGACTGTTCAATCCGGAAGAAGACGCCGAAATACTGGAGCAGGAGTACGGCATCGCCCGTCGCTACCTGCGTGGCATCATGTCCCCCTGGGCCGTGAAACGTCTGCATGAATACGGTGGTGATATCACTCAGTTTCGGGTGGTGAAACTGCATCCGTCCATTCTGGATCAGGTAGCCATTGCCAAGACCGAACCGGGTGACGAGAACAACCAGGACATCTCAAGCCTTGTCGGTAAGGTGGACATTCGCAAGCTGGAAGAGTATCCACAGCACGACCCGGATGCCTACAGTTTCTCTGGCGCCCTGTGCCGTGCCAACCAGGGGATTATGGAATTCGTCGAGATGTTCAAGGCACCGATCAAGGTGTTGCATCCACTGCTGACTGCCACTCAGGAGGGCAACTACAACAGCA
This sequence comes from Marinobacterium iners, assembly GCF_017310015.1. NCBI lineage: Bacteria > Pseudomonadati > Pseudomonadota > Gammaproteobacteria > Oceanospirillales > Oceanospirillaceae > Marinobacterium > Marinobacterium iners. Next base: position 1,087,247 of record NZ_CP022297.1, on the reverse strand, counting down.
CCGAGGGCATGGGTGCCATCCCCTACGACGGCATTTTGCTGGCCCACTCCAACGAATCGGAATGGCAGAGTTTCAAGAACAACAAGACCAACGAAGCGTTCATTGACCGTGTGTATATCGTCAAGGTGCCCTATTGCACCCGAGTGAACGAAGAGATCCATATCTACGAGAAACTGCTGGAAAACAGTTCGCTCAATGCCGCCCCATGCGCACCGGATACCCTGCACATGCTGGCCCAGTTCACTGTCCTGTCACGCCTGAAGGAGCCTGAAAACTCCAGCATCTACTCCAAGATGCGCATCTACAACGGCGAGAACCTCAAGGACACCGATCCACGTGCCAAGTCGATGCAGGAGTACAAGGACTCCGCCGGCGTCAACGAGGGTATGGATGGTCTCTCAACCCGGTTCGCCTTCAAGATTCTGTCCAAGGTATTCAACTTCGACGCCATCGAGGTGGCGGCCAACCCGGTCCACCTGATGCATGTACTGGAGCGTGAGATCAGTCAGCAGCAGTTCCCGACCGAAACCCAGGAGCGCTACATCGGCTTTTTGAAAGAGTATATCGCGCCCAAGTACATCGATTTCCTTGGCAAGGAGATCCAGACCGCCTATCTGGAATCCTACTCCGAGTACGGGCAGAACATTTTCGACCGCTATGTCACCTATGCCGACTTCTGGATTCAGGATCAGGAGTACCGTGACCCTGAAACAGGTGACATTCTCGATCGCCAGGCCATCAACGAAGAACTTGAGAAGATCGAGAAGCCGGCGGGTATCAGCAACCCGAAAGACTTCCGCCACGAGATCGTCAACTTTGTACTGCGCGCCCGGGCCAGCAACAACGGCAAGAACCCGGCATGGAACAGCTACGAGAAGATGCGCTCCGTGATCGAGAAGAAGATGTTTGCCAATACCGAAGATTTGCTGCCGGTGATCTCCTTCAATCCGAAAGCCTCTTCGGACGATCAGAAAAAACATGGCGAGTTTGTGAAACGGATGATCGAACGTGGATACACCGAGAAGCAGGTTCGCCTGCTGTCCGAATGGTACATCCGCGTCCGCAAATCGCAGTAACCGGGCACCAGGAGCCGTAGCCTGATGGAACTGACCCGGCAGTTGCCTGGCAACTGCCGCATGGGAGCCTGAAACATGAGTTACATCATAGACCGCCGAGAGAACGCCAAGAAAAAAAGCACGGTAAACCGTCAGCGTTTTCTGCGCCGCTACAAACAGCACATCAAACGTGCCGTTGAAGACGCCATCCATGATCGCTCCATCAAGGAGATCGATCAAGGCGGACAGGTCACCATTCCTCGACGTGACATCTCCGAGCCGGTCTTCCATCACGGTGAAGGTGGATTGCGGCACAAGATTTTCCCGGGCAACAAGGAATTTGTCGAAGGCGACGAGTTCAAACGCCCCGAAAGCGGTGGTGGCGGTGGCGCCGGTCAGGGAAAGGCCAGCAATCAGGGTGAAGGCGAGGATGACTTTACCTTCACCATCAGCCAGGAAGAGTTCCTCGACTTCATGTTTGAGGATCTTGAGCTGCCCTGGATGGTGCGCAAACAGCTCAAGGATGCCACCTCGTTTGAAACCCGTCGTGCCGGCTTCACCAGCAGCGGATCACCGGAGAAGCTGCATATTGTGCGCTCGTTGCGGGCCGCTCATGCCCGTCGCATCGCGCTGACCGACAAGAACGTACGACAGCAGATTCGTGCCCTGCGCAAGGAGCTCTGGGCGCTTGAAGACACACCACCCTCCGTTGAAAAAACAGAGAAGATCACCGCCTTGCGTGAGCAGATCACTCAGCTTGAAAAAGGCTCTCGCAAACTGCCGTTTCTGGATGACTTTGACCTGCGCTACACCAACCTCGTGCGAGTGCCCTTGCCTTCCAGCAAGGCGGTCATGTTCTGCATCATGGATGTATCCGGCTCCATGACGCAAAGCGTCAAGGATATCGCCAAGCGTTTCTTCATCCTGCTCTATCTGTTCCTGAACCGGAACTACAAGCAGATCGATGTGGTCTTTGTGCGCCACCACACCCATGCCAAGGAGGTGGATGAACAGGAGTTTTTCTATTCTCGCGAGACCGGCGGCACCATAGTCTCCAGCGCCCTGGCTCTGACCGCCGATATTATCGATGCCCGGTATCCCCCGGCCGACTGGAACATCTATATCGCTCAGGCGTCGGACGGCGACAACTGGGATGGCGACTCGACCACCTGCAGCAAGCTGTTGGCCAGCCGCATTCTGCCCAAAACCCAGTATTACGCATACGTGGAGATCACCACCGGTCCACACCAGAATCTCTGGCATGAATATGAGCAGGTGCGTGAAGCTTTCAAGGAGCAGTTCGCCATGCAGCAGATCACCGATGCTGGCGATATCTATCCGGTCTTCCGCCGACTGTTCGAGAAGCGTACCGAGGGGGGTGCCCATGAGTCGTAAAAAACGCCAGCCAATCTCGACCGGCTCAGACTGGACCTTCGAGCTGATCGAGTCCTATGACCGGGAAATTGGCCGTGTCGCCCGTGAGTTCGGGCTTGATACCTATCCCAACCAGATCGAGGTCATCACCTCGGAACAGATGATGGACGCCTACTCCTCGGTCGGCATGCCGCTAAACTATAACCATTGGTCCTTCGGCAAGCAGTTTGTGGAGACCGAGCAGAACTATACCCGTGGCCGCATGGGGCTGGCCTATGAAATCGTTATCAACTCCAACCCCTGCATCGCATATCTGATGGAAGAGAACACCATCACCATGCAGGCGCTGGTGATTGCACATGCCTGCTACGGCCACAATTCCTTCTTCAAGGGCAACTACCTGTTCCGAACCTGGACTGATGCCAGTGCCATCATCGACTACCTGCTGTTCGCCAAGAACTACATCCGCCGCTGCGAGGAGAAGCATGGCGTGGAAGAGGTTGAGCAGCTGCTGGACTCGTGCCACGCCCTGATGAACTATGGTGTCAACCGCTACAAACGCCCACGCCCGCTCACCGCCGCCGAAGAACGTGAGCGTCAGCAGGACAGGGAAGAATACATACAGCGTCATCTGAACGATCTGTGGAACACCACCGTACCCCGCAAGGCGGACAGTGATGATCGCAAACACCCTCGCTTTCCGGCAGATCCGGAAGAGAACATTCTCTACTTCATCGAGAAGAACGCGCCACTGCTCGAACCCTGGCAACGGGAGATCGTTCGCATCGTGCGCAAGGTTGCACAGTATTTTTATCCCCAGAAACAGACTCAGGTGATGAACGAGGGCTGGGCCTGCTTCTGGCACTATACGTTGCTGCATCAGCTGTATGACGAGGGGCTGGTCACCGACGGTTTCATGATGGAGTTTCTTCATTCCCATTCCAGCGTGGTCTATCAACCCCCGTTCGACAGCCCCTATTTCAGTGGAATCAACCCCTATACGCTGGGTTACAACATGATGCAGGATATTCGCCGCATCTGTGAAAATCCGACCGATGAGGACCGGGAGTGGTTCCCCGATATTGCCGGCAGCGACTGGAAAGCAACGCTTGACCACGCCATGCGCAACTTCAAGGATGAAAGCTTCATCCTGCAGTATCTGTCACCCCGGTTGATGCGGGAGCTGAAACTGTTTTCGATCATGGATGACAGCAATCGTCCGGTACTGAAAGTCGATGCTATCCATAATGAACGTGGCTATCGTCAACTGCGCGAATCACTGTCCGCTCAGTACAACCTCGGCAATCGTGAGCCCAACATTCAGGTCTGGAATGTGAACATCCGTGGCGACCGTGCCCTTACCCTGCGTCATTACATGCATAACAACCAGCCATTGGGCCAATCAACTGAAGAGGTGTTGCGGCACGTACACCGCCTGTGGGGATTCGATGTACAGCTTGAATCCGTACTGCCGGACGGTACCGTTGCCAAGCAGTATGCCTGCCCACCACGGGAGCAAAAGGTTGAGGCAATCTGACTGCGCTCGCTATACTGCTTCGACACGAATCAAATGAGTCGAGAGAAGGTTATGGATTGTCTGTTCTGCAAAATTCTGGAAGGTGAAATCCCGGCTGAGCGGGTGTACGAAGATGACCAGGTCATCGCCTTTCGCGACATCAACCCACAGGCACCCTTTCACTGCCTGATTATTCCGCGCAAGCATATCGCAACATTGAATGACATTGCCGACGACGACCGCGAGGTAGTGGGGCATATGATTCAGGCCGCCAGCAAAATTGCTCAGCAACAGGGCTTTGATCAGGATGGCTACCGCACCGTATTCAACTGCAACACCCACGGTGGCCAAACGGTCTACCACATTCATCTGCACCTCCTCGGTGGCAAGCCGATGGGTTGGCCTCCGTATCAAGACACTCTGAAAACCCCGGTTAACAACTGAGGCATGGTGGCCGAGCCACATGCTCGGCTGCCCTGGATCTTGCCTCGGATCAATTTTGCCGCGAGCCTGTCCGCTTTATGTTGCACTGCGTCATAATGGGTTCATTATAGGACTATACCCTAGTCATCAGCATTCTCAGGAAGGATACCCCCATGTCGATATCAGCTGACGCCCCCAACACCACGATTTCAACCGAGACACCGCCGATGCACAACCAGCTGGAGTTCTTTATTGAGCAGGCACGCAAATCCGGCCCTATCCGCACCGCCGTTGTCCATCCGGTCGATCACAACAGCCTTTTGGGTGCCATCGAAGCGGCTGAACAGGGGTTAATCGAGCCTCTGCTGGTCGGCCCGGAGCACAAGATTCGTGCCGCAGCCGAAATTGAAGGCATCGACCTGTCACCCTACAAAATCATCAGCACCGAACACAGCCACATGGCGGCCGAATGCGCCTGTACACTGATTCGCGAAGCCAAGGCCGTCGCGCTGATGAAAGGCAGCCTTGGCACTTCTGAACTGCTCAGTGCCGTGGTTCATAAAACCAAAGGCATCCGTACAGAGCGGCGCCTGAGCCATGTATTCGTGTTTGACGTGCCCAACTACCACAAACCATTGGTGATCACCGATGCCGCCATCAACGTGGTGCCTGATCTGTTGGTAAAACGGGATATCGTTCAGAACGCCATCGACTTCTGTCAGTCATTGGGTAATGAGTCGCCCAAGGTCGCGATTCTGGCCGCGGTTGAAAAGGTGAAGCCGACCATGCAGAGTACCATCGACGCTGCCGCCCTGTGCAAAATGGCAGATCGCGGACAGATCACTGGCGGCATCCTGGACGGCCCGCTGGCTTTCGATAATGCCATTTCACTGCAGGCCGCCATCGACAAACATATCAACTCACCGGTCTCTGGTGACGCCGATATCCTGCTGGCGCCAGACCTTGAGGCCGCCAACATGATCGCCAAGCAGCTGATCTACCTGGCCGATGCCAAGTCAGCCGGCCTGGCCGTAGGGGCCAAGGTACCCATTATTCTGACCAGCCGTGCCGAAGGTACTCTGGGCCGCCTGGCGTCCTGTGCACTGGCTTCCTACATGGTCAAGCATCCACGCAAGGGGGGCTGAAAGCATGGATACCATTCTGACCGTTAATGGTGGCTCCTCCAGTCTCAAATGTGGCCTATATGCCCTGCGTGCGAGCGAACTTCACTGCCTGTTTCACCTAAAAGTGGAAAACCTGCTGGGTGACACCACACTGTTCAAGGTGCGTGATGAAGACAACCGGGTACTGGACTCGCATCAGCTGGAGTGCCAGTCAGTGGCACTGGACGAGCGTCATCAGTTCGCCTTGCGTGAAGTGCTGCAATGGGTCGAAGCGCACCTGCCGGAGTCACGTTTGATTGCGACCGGTCACCGAGTCGTACATGGTGGTGACCTGTTCAACACACCGATGCGACTGGACGATGCTGTGCTGGAGCAATTGAGAAGCTTTATCCCGCTGGCCCCGCTGCATCAACCTTATAACCTGAAGCTGGTTGAAGCCTGCCGTGCACTGGCACCACAACTACCCGTTGTCGCCTGTTTCGACACCATGTTCCATGCGGCACAGCCCCGGCTGGAGCGGCTATATGCCTTGCCGCGCCACCTCATCGAGAAAGGCGTGCACCGCTATGGCTTCCATGGCTTGTCCTACGAGTATATCCAGCGCCAGCTCAGCCTTGGCGGAGCTGGCAATTTGAAAACAGTGGCCTGTCACCTGGGCGCAGGCGCCAGCATGTGTGCCATTCGAGATGGACGCTCCATCGCATCCAGCATGGGCTTCACCGCCGTCGAAGGCCTGCCCATGGGTAGTCGCACCGGCAATCTTGACCCTGGCGTGCTTCTCTATCTGATGCGGGAAGAGAACATGGATGTGGATGCACTGGAAAAGCTGATCTACAAGGAAAGCGGCTGGCTGGGCGTTTCCACCATCAGCTCGGACATGAAGGAGCTGCATCAGGCCAATGATCCTCGCGCCGAGGAAGCAATCGACATGTTTTGCTACCGTGTCGCGCTGGAGATGGGCCGCCTGGGTGCCGCACTGGAAGGGGTGGAACAGGTGGTGTTCTCGGGTGGTGTCGGCGAGAACGATGCGGATGTGCGCGCGCGCGTGCTGGAGCGCTGCCGCTGGCTTGGCATAGAGATTGACAGTGAAGCGAATCAGCGCAACAGCGGTATCATCAGCACGCCGGACTCAAAGGTCACTGTGCGTGTGATGCCGACCAATGAGGAAGCGATGATCGCCACCCATGTGGATGAACTGCTGCACTGAAGCACACAGCGGAGGCTAGGCCTCCGCTTTTACCGCCCGCTGACGCACCACTTCAAACAGGCACACTCCGGTTGCCACGGACACATTGAGGCTACTGACCTCCCCTGCCATCGGAATGTTCACCAGCTGATCGCAATTTTCACGGGTGAGACGACGCATGCCCTTGCCTTCCGCACCCATCACGATCGCCTGCGGCCCGGTCAGGTCAGCCTGATACAGGCTCTGGGTCGCTTCGCCGGCGGTTCCGGTGATCCAGATACCGTGTTGCTGCAACAATTGCAGGGTACGCGCCAGGTTGGTCACCTGAATGTAAGGCACCACTTCGGCAGCACCGCAGGCAACCTTGGCAACGGTGGCATTAAGCGGTGCCGACTTGTCCTTGGGGGCAATAACGGCTGTTACGCCTGCGGCATCCGCTGTACGCAGGCAGGCTCCCAGATTGTGTGGATCGGTTACGCCGTCCAGCACCAGCAGCAGAGGAGCTGTGTCGGATTGTTCCAGCAGCCGGTCCAGTGCCTTTTCACTCAAGGCACGCAGCGGTTCACATTCGGCGATAACCCCTTGATGACGACCTCCACCAGCACGCTGATCCAACCCTTCACGCGGCTGTGTGATCACCTTGATGCCGCGCGTACCAGCCAGATCCAGTACTGTCTGCAACCGGGCATCTTCGCGGCCCTGCTGGATCAACAGGCAACGAACCCGATCGGAATTGCGCTGTAGAAGAGTCGTGACGGCGTGCAGGCCGAAGATATCCGTTGTGTTCATGCTGCCTCATATGGCTGTATCAGAAAACAGGCGGGTATTATGGGCCAATTGAAAGCAAAAAGCCGCCCACTGGCGGCTTTTTAACAATCAGAACAGGCAATCAGCCTTCGAGACCCGCAAACACCTTGTTGCGGATATCATCAACGCTGCCGACACCTTCAACGTATACATAACGCGGCGCGTTCGCTTCACCGGATTCATTCCAGCTGCGGTAGTAATTGATCAGCGGAGCTGTCTGGTCATGATAGACCTTCAGGCGCTGACGTACGGTTTCTTCCTTGTCATCCTCACGCTGAACCAGTTCCTCACCGGTAACATCGTCGAACCCTTCCTGCTTCGGCGGGTTGAACACGATATGGTAGGTACGGCCCGAAGCCGGGTGTACGCGGCGACCGCTCATACGCTTGATGATTTCAGCATCGGCCACATCAATCTCGACAACGGCATCAATATCCACACCGGCATCTTTCAGCGCATCAGCCTGCGGCAGGGTGCGGGGGAAGCCGTCAAACAGGAAACCATTGGCACAGTCTGCCTCTGTGATACGTTCCTTGACCAGCCCGATGATGATGTCATCGGATACCAGGCCGCCTGCGTCCATCACTTCCTTGGCCTGCTTGCCAAGCGGGGTGCCCGCCTTGACCGCAGCACGCAGCATGTCCCCTGTGGAGATCTGCGGAATGCCGTACTTTTCGGTGATGAACTGGGCCTGGGTGCCTTTGCCGGCGCCCGGTGCTCCAAGCAGAATAATGCGCATCTATTTCGTCTCCTGAACGTTGTTGTAAACTGCAACTCGGGCCGCACGCCAAGGCCCTGTCGGGACGATACAGCGGCAGCCACTTTATAGTTATCCTGCAGGACAGGCTAAACGCCCCTGCCCTGCGCACACAATTCGACATTAGACCTAGCTGCTGTCCAACTGTTGACAAAAAAGCCGAGGTTACGACAAAGCCCGAGTCCTGTTCAAGCCCTCACGTCCTCTTCGTAGTGATCAGCCGGTGTTACGCATGCCCGCTGAAATGCCAGCCATGGTAACCATCAACGCCTGCTCCAGACGCTGATCCGGCTGGTTGCGATCACGGAACAACAGCTCCGCCTGCAGTACATGTAATGGGTCGATATAGGGGTTACGCACCTCTATCGACTGACGAATCACGCTGTTGCCTTCCAGCAACTGCTGCTCCTGTTTTATCTGCTTCACCTGCTCAACAGCCTGCTGCAGGCGAGACCTGAGACTGGAACCCAGCACCCCCAACTCCGGCGAGGCCAACCGCTTTTCGTAGTAGGCCGAAATGTTGACATCACTTTTGGCCAACACCATCTCCAGCATATCGATCCAGGACTGAAAAAACGGCCACTGTTCATACATTCCGTGCAACAGTGGCTCCTGGCCTTCCTCCAGCGCCTGCTTCAACGCCGCGCCCGAACCCAGCCAAGCGGGCAGCATCAAGCGGATCTGGGTCCAGGCGAAAATCCAGGGTATGGCCCTGAGGCTTTCCACTCCACCATCGACCTTGCGCTTCGCCGGTCGTGACCCCAACGGCAGCTTGGCCAGCTCCTGCTCCGGCGTAACCGCGCGAAAATAGGGTACGAACTGGGGCTCTTCACGCACCAGCGAACGGTAAATGGTCATACCGCAAGTGGCCATGCTGTTCATCAGCGTACGCCATTCAGGTTCAGGCTGCGGCCCCGGACTGAGGGTTGCCTCCAGCACCGCTCCGGTGTAAAGCGTCAGGTTGCGTACTGCAATTTCAGGGATGCCGAACTTGAAGCGAATCATTTCGCCCTGTTCCGTCACGCGCAGACTGCCCGCGACCGAACCCGGTGGCTGCGCCAGAATTGCGGTATGGCTGGGGCCACCGCCACGGCCAACGGTACCACCGCGGCCATGGAACAGCGTGAGACGAACCTGCTTGCGCCGACACAACTCCGTCAGGGCCTCCTGTGCACGGTACTGCCCCCAGGCCGCTGCCAGCTGCCCGGCATCCTTCGAAGAATCCGAGTAGCCAATCATCACTTCCTGATGGCCTTCAATATAATCACGGTACCAGTCGATCTGCAGCAGTGACTCGATACAGTCACGCGCGTTGTCCAGGTCATCCAATGTCTCAAACAGCGGTACCACCCGCATATTGCGCTCTACACCAACCTCCTGCAGCAGCAGGATAACGGCCAGCACATCCGATGGCTGGCCCGCCATGGAAATCACGTAGGAACCAAGACTGTAATCTGGATTGGCGGCGATCACCCGACAGGTACTGATCACTTCCTGCACACTGGCAGAGGGTGCCCAGCGGTGAGGAATCAGCGGGCGACGCGAATTCAGCTCCTGCAACAGAAAAGCCTGCTTCTGTGTCTCATCCCAATCCGAGTAACAGCCCAACTGATAGAATTCGGTCAGAGCATCGAACACTTCGGTATGACGCTCGGCATTCTGGCGAATATCCAGACGCACCAGCGTCAGGCCAAAGCAGGCGATACGCCTAATCAGGTCTTCCAGCGCCCCTGCAGCGATGCAGCCCATGCCACTGTCATTGAGCGAGCGATGGCACAACAGCAAAGGCTCAATCAGTTCGTCCAGCTCGCTGATCCACAGGTCCGGATTACTGGCACGGCCCTTGAGATAGTCTTCGATGCCCTGCCGGGTTTCATGCAGGCGGCTGCGCAAGCGCCCCAGAATCTCACGGTAGGGTTCGGGGTGGTTATCCGTTTCATGTCGCAGCTCGGCATTGGCCTGATACATGGACAGCTCGCCACGCAACAGGTCCACGTCACGCGCATACAGGTCGGCAGCCATCCAACGCGCCAGCAGCAGCACCTCGGAGGTTACCTCGGCAGTCACATTGGGGTTACCATCACGGTCGCCCCCCATCCAGGACGAGAAGCAAACCGGTGAGCAGGTCAGCGGCAGTGAGGTATTCAGTGTTTCCTGCAGACGATCATCCAGCAAACGCAAAAAGCGCGGTACGGCACTCCAGAGCGAGTTTTCGATCACTGCAAAGCCCCATTTGGCCTCTTCTACCGGGGTGGGACGGTGCTGACGAATCTCATTGGTATGCCAGATCTGACTGATCAACTGATCGAGGCGATGCTGTACCGACTCACCGCGATCGCGCTGTTTGAGGGTCTCGGCAATGGCATCGTACTTCTGGATCAGAGTACGTCGATTGACTTCGGTGGGATGAGCCGTCAACACCAGATCGATGCACATCTCGTTCAGGCAGGCCAGGATTTCATCAGGACCGCGACCTTCGCCATGCAGGCGTTTAAGCAGGCTGTCAATCAGCTCTTCATCTTCGTCACCTTCGGTTTCATAGTGACGACGTACCCGATGATGCTCTTCGGCGATATTGGCCAGATTGAGGAACTGGGTGAACGCGCGGGCGATTGGCAACACTTCATCTTCACTCAGTTCACTGAGAGCTTCTCGCAGTGCGGCTTGTGTCGCATCCTCGGCATGTCGCGCCGACTTGGCCAGCTTGCGGATATACTCAACCTTGTCGAGGAAGTCGTGGCCCAGATGGGATTCCATTGTTCGGCCCAGGCTCTCACCCAGAATCCGGACATCATCGCGTAACGCTTCGTGCAGGTCGCTCATGCGCTCACCTCCATTGACATATCATGCCTCGATGCTAACCGATTCCGTCGATCAGCATAACCGCCATTGGTATGATTGCACAGCAACGAACGAAGGTATCAAAGCCCCTTCTGCTTGGCTTCGTCCCACCAGTGGTCAAGCTGATCCAGACTCAGCTGCTCCCACGCCTGGCCACTGTCGGCTACGCGTGATTCCACATGACGGAAGCGACGTTCAAACTTGGCATTGGTGTGACGCACTGCCTGTTCGGGGTCAATTTCAAGGTGCCGTGCCAGATTAACCTGCGCAAACAGCAGGTCACCGATCTCTTCACGGGCATTGTCCAGATCACCTTTCGCCAGTGCTTCGCGCAATTCGGCAATTTCCTCTTCTATCTTGTCCAGTACGCCCTGAGTATCCGGCCAGTCAAAGCCAACCCGCGCCGCACGGCGCTGCAGTTTGGCGGCACGGCTCAGTGCAGGCAAGCCAACAGGAATATCATCCAGCACACCGGTGCGGGATTTGGCCTCTCGCTCCTGCTGTTTGATCGTTTCCCAGTTGCGGTTGACCTGTTCCACGGCGATGGCGTCAACACCGGCGGAGTTCAGACTGCCGTTCGGGAACACATGTGGGTGACGACGAATCAACTTGGTCACCAACTGATCGATGATGCGATGCAGATCAAACCAGCCCTGCTCGTCCGCGAGGCGAGCATAGAACACCACCTGAAACAGCAGATCACCCAGTTCGTCACGCAGGTGCTCCCAGTCTTCCCGCTCGATGCAGTCGGCCACTTCGTAAGCCTCTTCCAGCGTATGCGGCACAATGCTGGCGAAGGTCTGCTGCAGATCCCAGGGGCAGCCTGAATCGGGCTCCCTCAGGGCATCCATCAGTCGGATGAGGTCATCAAGACTGTAGCTCATCGCCCGGCCCCGCTGCGTTCACGGTGTACGTCCAGGACGTTGGGCACCTGATTGATCTTGTCCATCAGTCGGCCCAGTCGCTCAAGCCGTGGAATCTCAACGGTCAGTGTCAGACGCGCCATGTTGTTCTTGCGATCAGTCAGGGTGTTAGCCGCCAGAATATTGAGTTTCTCGTTGCTCAGCACCAGCATCACATCGCGCAGAAGACCCGGGCGGTCAAACGCTTCAATGATCATATCCACCGGGTAAGTCTGTTCGTGCTCGTCACCCCAGTCGACACTGATCACCCGGTCCGGCTCGTTTTCACGCAAACCCATCAGGTTGAGACAGTCCTCATGGTGAATCGAGATCCCCCGCCCCTGGGTGATGTACCCCATGATCGGGTCACCGGGCACCGGTTTGCAGCAGGTCGCCAGGGTGGTCAGCAGGTTGCCAATCCCCTGTATGTTGATGCCGCTGCCACCGCTGCGGGGTTCCTTCGCCGACTGGCTGGTCGGCAGCGCCAGGTCCAGCTGGGATTCCTGCCGGTCAGGCTCAACCTGACGCTGGGCCTCATGAATGATCTGCGATAGGCGCAGGTCGCCAGCGCCAAGAGCTGCGCAGAGGTCTTCCGAGGTTTTATAGTTGAGTGCTCGCGCAATATCGCTGAGGTCTATCGTGTGCGGATCCAGCGCCAGGCGGCGGAATTCACGCAGAATAATATCTCGCCCCGCTTCGGCATTCTGCTCCTTGGCCTGAAGCTTGAACCAGTGCGCTACCTTGGCACGTGCACGAGAGGTGGTCACAAAGCCGTAGTTGCTGTTGAGCCAGTCACGTCGTGGCGCTTCCTCGCGGGAGGTCATGATTTCGACCTGGTCACCGGTTTTCAACGCCTTGTTGAGTGGGATAATGCGGCCGTTGACCTTCGCACCCCGGCAACGGTGCCCGACTTCGGTATGCACACGGTAGGCGAAGTCGACCGCCGTAGCGCCCTGCGGCAGGTCGATCACATGGCCATCGGGTGTAAAGACATAGACCCGATCCTGCACCACATCACCGCGCAACATATCACCCAGCGCTTCGGTATCACCCAGGTCGTCATGCCACTCCAGCACCTGCCTCAGCCAGGCGATTTTCTCTTCATAGCCATCGCCACGGGCCTGGGTATCCGTGCCCTTGTAAAGGTGGTGAGCACACACGCCCAGCTCCGCTTCTTCATGCATGGCGAAGGTACGGATCTGTACTTCCAGCACTTTGCCTTCCGGACCGAACACGGCCGTATGCAGTGAGCGATAGCCGTTGGGCTTGGGTGATGCGATGTAGTCATCAAACTCGTGCGGAATGTTGCGCCAAAGGCCGTGCACAATCCCCAGCACGGTGTAGCAGTCACGAATTTCGGGCACTAGAATGCGGACGGCACGTACATCATAAACCTGACTGAAGTCGATGTTTTTGCGCTGCATTTTGCGCCAGATACTGTAGATATGCTTGGCGCGCCCCATCACGTCACCAGCAATACCGGCATCGTCCAGTCGGCTACGCAGCAGCTCCACCACCTGGTTGATGAACAGTTGGCGATCGAGACGCTTTTCATCAAGCAGACGCGCAATATGCTTGTAGTCGTTGGGTTTCAGATAGCGGAAGGAAAGGTCTTCAAGCTCCCACTTGATATGACCAATGCCAAGTCGGTGTGCCAATGGCGCGTAGATGTCGAACACCTCGCGCGCCACCAGATAGCGCTTCTTGCGGTCACCGTCCTTAACGCCTCTAATGGCGCAGGTACGCTCGGCGATCTTGATCAGTGCAACACGCACATCATCAATCATCGCCACCAGCATCTTGCGGACATTATCGATCTGAGCAATCTTGGTGCCGAGAACACCATCATCCGAGCGCGGATTCTTGCGGCTGCCGATGGCAGCCATCTGCAATACACCGTCGATCAGGCCCGCGATGGTTTCACCGAACTGCTCCTGCACTCGCCCCAGGCTGAGCTTGCGCTCACGCACTGCGCGGTAAAGGATCGCCGCAATCAGCGTTTCCTGGTCTTGCTGCAGCTCCGCCAGAATCTGGGCCATTTCCAGCCCGGTACGAAAACTGCCAACCGTGTTGTGAGACCAGTCATCATCCGACTCGGCAACCGCAGCCCTTGCTTGCTTGGCCAGCAGACACGCCTGACGGATCTGGTCGATATCGCTGACTTCCACCTGCTGCTGCAGACGCAGCAGCCAGAGGTCCAGATCAACGGTACCATCTTCTCGTATCGGGTGTTCTTCTCGAACCTTCACCATGGCTGAACGCCACTCCTGTCTTGCCTCCGGCGACCATTACTGAAAGGCGGGCCAGTGCCGGCAACAGTGACTCACCCTCAGGATGGAGCCACATTCTAGTCCCTAAGACCGCTCAGTGCGAGCAAGTTCCCTGACCGGTTTTCACCGTATGTGACTAATGGTTAACACTAGCCAAACACACCGGTGGACAGGTAGCGGTCGCCCCGGTCACAAATGATGCACACAATGGTCGCGTTGCTAACTTCCTCGGCCAGCTGCAGGGCACCTGCAACAGAGCCACCGGAGGACACGCCACAGAAAATGCCCTCTCGACGCGCCAGTGCGCGCATAGTCTCTTCTGCCTGCTTCTGAGAGATATCGATCACCCGGTCTACGCGGCTGCGTTCAAAAATTTGGGGCAGGTAGGCTTCAGGCCAGCGCCTGATACCGGGAATCTGAGATCCCTCCTGCGGCTGCAGGCCAACAATCTGGATTTCTGGATTCTGCTCTTTCAGGTAGCGCGACACGCCCATGATGGTACCGGTCGTGCCCATGGAGCTCACAAAATGGGTGATGGTACCCTGAGTCTGTTGCCAGATTTCTGGGCCGGTGCTGCGATAATGAGCCTCGGGGTTGTCGGCGTTGGAAAACTGATCCAGCACCTTGCCTTCTCCTGCCGCCTGCATCTCAAGCGCCAGATCACGGGCACGCTCCATCCCTTCAGCCTGAGTTACCTCGATCAGCTCGGCACCATAGGCGCTCATCGCTGCCTTGCGCTCAGAACTCATATTGGCTGGCATGATCAGTTTGAGCTGATAGCCCTTGATCGCGGCGGCCATTGCCAGCGCAATACCGGTGTTACCGGAAGTCGCTTCAATCAGGCAGTCACCCGGCTGGATATCACCACGGGCTTCGGCCAGCTCGATCATGCTCAGTGCCGGGCGATCCTTGACCGAGCCTGCCGGGTTGTTGCCTTCCAGCTTACACAACAGGGTGTTGCCATTGGCCACCGGGATACGCTGCAGACGGACCAGCGGCGTGTGACCGACGTAATCGGCAATTGTTGGATAATCAATGGCCATGAATGCTCCTGAGCAGTGCTTCAATATAGATATAACAGCCAGATTACTTATTCCTGACTAATATTGTCGGAATAATATCAGGACGCATGAACAACGGCAATCTCAGCCGGTTTCAGCTACCACAAAGGCCATCACCAAGGCCTGTTCATCACTGTAAGACAGATGCCAGCGGCTTATGCCCTGCTCACAGGCCAGCGTTTCGGCCGCTCCCGCCAGTTTCAGCAAAGGTCGGCCCAGCGCGTCATGCTGAACAGAAAAGTGTTGCCAGCTGATGCCGCGTCCTATTCCGGTTCCGAGTGCTTTTACGGCCGCCTCCTTGGCTGCAAAACGTTTCGCCAGGAATACTTCCGGGCGCACGCTCTTATTGAATGCGTCCAGCTCCTCGGGCGTGAGAATCCGAAGCGGCAGGCGTGGCGTTCTAACCAGCGCCTGCCGGATGCGATCAATCTCGACGATGTCGGTGCCGATCCCGTAGATCATGAGCGCAGGGCATCACGCCTTGATTGAACCCTTTGTTGTACCTCCATCATGCGCTGGCGCATCTCGGCCACGGCTGGCTTCAGCCCCACCATCAACGCTCGAGCGA
This sequence comes from Marinobacterium iners, assembly GCF_017310015.1. Lineage (NCBI taxonomy): Bacteria > Pseudomonadati > Pseudomonadota > Gammaproteobacteria > Oceanospirillales > Oceanospirillaceae > Marinobacterium > Marinobacterium iners. The sequence continues at coordinate 1,071,363 of NZ_CP022297.1, read as the reverse complement.
TGATGCCGTGTCCGATATTGAGTTCATTCAACTCTGGAATTTCAGCCACGGGCTCCACGTTGTGATAGTGCAGCCCGTGCCCTGCATTGATCACCAGCCCCTGCTGCCAGGCATTGCGGGCAGCGGTTTTCAAGCGCTCCAACTCTTCACTGCGCTCAACAATGGTTTGCGCATCGGCGTAGTTTCCGGTGTGCAGCTCAATGACCGGCGCACCACAACGTACGGCAGCATCAATCTGGGCCGGATCGGGGTCGATAAACAGAGAGACCTCACAGCCCGCATCGGCCAGACGCATGCACGCGGCGCGGATCTGGGACTCCTGCCCGATCACATCCAGCCCCCCCTCGGTCGTCAGCTCTTCTCGTTTCTCAGGCACCAGACAGACATGGGCCGGACGAACCGCTTCGGCCAGCTGCATCATCTCTTCGGTCAAGGCCATTTCCAGGTTCATACGGGTTTGCAGGGTCTGCGCCAGCAGGTGGATATCACGGTCCTGAATATGACGCCGATCTTCACGCAGGTGCACGGTAATGCCGTCAGCTCCGGCCTCCTCCGCCAGTGCAGCCGCCTGTACCGGATCAGGATAACGGGTACCACGCGCCTGACGCAGCGTGGCAATGTGATCAATATTGATGCCCAGCAGCAGGCGATCAGGCTCGGTCATCTTGTACTCCCTTGCGCTTGAGAAACAGCTCGCGACTGCGCAGAGGCCTGTCTCCCAATAGTGGTGAAAGTCGGTTCCGCATCAGGCGCTTGGCACTGCGCCGTACTGCAGGATCATCATAATGGTCTTCGGCAATGGCCTGCAGGTGTTCGGCCGGATAGGCATCCGCCCGATTACAGACGATCAGCCCCCGCTCCGGATCCAGGCGATAGCTCAGCCCCGGCTGAAGTGAACGAGTATCCAGCGCAAACCCCAGCTGCTCAAGCAGTTGGCGTTCAAAGGTGCGCAATGCGCCTTCAAGGTCTTGCCCCAGTCGTAACTCATTGAGTGCATAACGGAAGTAGACGAATAGCCGGGGGTGAGAGTCAAACGGGCGCAACAGACGCTGCAGCAGCTCATTCAGATACAGTCCGCACAGCAGCGCCTTACCCTGCAGCATCAGCAGGGATTCGACCGGCTCGGCCATGCGCAGGGTTTTAAGATCGGTACGCCCCTGCCAGCCAACCTGCAGCGACTGGAACGGCTGTAGCGTGGAACGCAGGCGAGAGCCCGGTTTGCGGGCACCTCGTGCAACCACGCTGACCTTGCCATGCTCCAGCGTCAGCAGATCAACCAGCAGGCTGGTTTCACGATAGGGCCGGCTGTGCAGGACATAGGCGGCCGCCGCATCGACCCGCTGGCTCATCACTCATGCCTGTAACCGAGGCTCTGCAGTGCCCGTTCATTATCGGACCAGCCCCGCTTGACCTTGACCCAGAGGTTGAGCATGACTTTGGTATCAAACATTTTTTCCATATCGATACGGGCATCACGACCAATGGTCTTGATCACCGCGCCGCTGTCACCGATCACGATCCGCTTCTGGCCTTCACGCTCAACCAGAATCAGCGCACTGATATGCAGTACACGACCATCATGCTTAAACTCTTCAATCTCGACCGTGGTGCCATAGGGCACCTCTTCGCCCAGATTGCGCATCAGCTTCTCACGCACCAGTTCGGCAGCCACAAAGCGGGAGCTGCGATCCGTAATCTGATCTTCCGGGAACAGATGCACGCCCTCAGGGATACGCGATTCGACTTCCTGTTCAAGGCGTTCGACATTGTGCCCCTTCTCAGCCGAGATCGGGATAATCACGTCAAAGTGGCGTTTGGCCGCAAGCTCTTCAAGCTGTGGCAGCAGGGCTTCCTTGTCTTTAAGCTGATCAACCTTGTTGACCGCCAGAATCACCGGGCAGTGCAGGTGTTCCAGCTTGTCGAGTACCAGTTGGTCCTCTTCTGTCCAGGCGGTACGGTCAATCATGAACACAACCAGATCCACATGCCGTAACGCCTCGGAGGCGGTACGGTTCATGAAGCGGTTGAGCGCCTTGCCCTTGTCATCCTTGTGCAGCCCCGGTGTATCCACGTACACCACCTGCAGATCGTCCTCGGTCTTGATACCCAGAATCTGGTGCCGGGTCGTCTGTGGCTTACGCGATGTAATGCTCAGTTTCTGCCCCAGAATGCGGTTCAGCAGGGTCGATTTGCCCACATTGGGACGGCCCACGATGGCCACATAACCACAACGCTGTGTTGACTCACTCATGCGCTAGCCTCCTGATCCAGTTGCGCCAGTGCGGCGCGAGCCGCTTCCTGTTCTGCCTGACGGCGACTGCTGCCATGCCCCTCGGTGGGCGCATCCAGCAATGATATTTCACAACGGATATGAAAGGTTTGATCGTGGGGCTCCCCTTCCACCGACACCAGCTCATACTGAGGCAGTTGCGAGCGACGTGATTGCAAAAACTCCTGCAATCGGGTCTTGGCATCCTTGAGGGTAATATTCAGATCCAGCTGTTCCAGGTGGGGGCCAAACCAGTGCAGAATGAACGCTCTGGCTGCTTCCACACCCTGATCGAGATAGACGGCTCCGATAATGGCCTCGACACTGTCGGCCAAGATGGAGTCGCGCCGGAAACCACCACTTTTCAGTTCACCGGAACCCAGACGCAGGTAGTCACCGACCGCCATTTCACGGGCAATAAGGGCCAACGTTTCACCCTTGACCACACGGGAACGCAGACGACTCATCTGACCTTCACGGGCATCCGGGAAGCGCCTATAGAGATCATCGGCAATGACAAAGCTCAGAATCGCATCGCCGAGAAACTCCAGCCGTTCATTATTGCGTTTACCACAGCTGCGATGGGTCAGCGCCAGCTCAAACAGCTCGGGATCTTCACAGGGGTTGCCCAGTTTTCGGGCCAGTTCAGCAGCAGGTTTAATCAAGGTTTAACAGCTTCATAGTGTTCTTCAAACTTAACCAGCGCATCGACGTTGTAGAACATCGGTACACGGACCTCATAGACCAGATCAAAATAGAGCACGCCTTCTTTCTGCGTGACTTGCAGTGAGTCCTTGTTCGGCAACGACACCTGGTTGATCAGGAATTTCTTGTCAAAGTCACGACGGATTTCACGCACCGGCTTGGACAGTTCATCCGGGTCCTCGCTGACCTTGGCCACAATGGAATTGATGGTGGCGTGCTCCCAGTAAGGGCCAAACAGCTTGAACCCTACGGCAAAGAAGATGCCAGCCACAATTAACCCAATCAAAGTCGAGGTAAATGAGGCTCCGCGCTGAAAGTGTGTAGCTCCGTTGTTCATCTTTCCATCCTCTAGTTAATGCGACGAACATCACTGAAATCGGGCAGACTGAAAAAACTGTCCCAATGCATCCATACAGCGGTTGCTTTTCCGACCAGCAGTTCTTCAGGCACAAAGCCCCAGTAGCGACTGTCCCTGCTGTTATCACGGTTATCACCCAGAACAAAGTAATGCCCTTCCGGCACCACCCACTGACCGTTCATGATCGGTCGATAGATATCCTGATGAATTCGGTGCGGCTTACCCACCAGTGTTTCGCTCAGCAGCAACTGCTCAGGATTGCCCGGCGGCAGGCGTGCGATCAAACTTTGTGGCTGTGCTTCACCGTTGATAAACAACGTCTTGCCCTGATAGGTGATCACATCGCCCGGCACACCGACTACCCGTTTAATGTAGTTGATACTGGTATCTTCCGGGTAGCGGAACACGATCACATCACCATGCTGTGGATCATTATTGCTCACGAATTTCGTATTGAGCACTGGCAAACGCAGCCCGTAGTGAAACTTGTTTACCAAAATGAAGTCGCCGATCTTGAGCGTCGGCAACATGGAGCCGGAAGGAATCTGAAACGGCTCAAACAGGAAAGAGCGCAGCAGCAGCACCACCAGCAGCACCGGAAACATGGAACGAGAGGTGTCGGCCCAGCCAGGCTGACGCATCAGGCTAATCTGTTGCGCCTCCGGCAATGGCGCGCCGGCACTCTGCTCAGCCTGCGCCAGTGCCGCCCGGCGCCGGGGCGCAAACATCAGTGTATCGACCAGCCAGAGGATACCAGTCAACAATGTGACCAGTACCAGTATCAGTGAAAAGTCCAGATTCATGTCCCTGCCCTAGCCGTCAACTTTGAGTACAGCAAGGAAGGCGTCCTGAGGAATCTCAACCCGCCCGACTTGCTTCATGCGTTTCTTACCCTCTTTCTGCTTTGACAGCAGTTTCTTCTTACGGCTCACGTCACCACCATAGCACTTGGCCAGCACGTTCTTGCGCAGCGCCTTGACGGTTGTTCGCGCGATCACCTTGCCACCAATGGCGGCCTGAATCGCCACATCAAACATCTGCCGTGGAATCAACTCTTTCATCTTTTCACACAGCATTCGGCCACGGTACACCGCGTTATCCTTGTGCAGGATGACCGCCAGCGCATCCACACGCTCTCCGTTAATCATGATATCCATGCGCACCAGCTTGGCTGCTTCAAAGCGCTGAAAATTGTATTCAAGCGACGCATAGCCACGACTGCAGGACTTGAGGCGATCAAAGAAGTCGAGCACCACCTCCGCCATCGGCAGTTCGTAAGTGACCTGAACCTGCTTGCCGACAAAGTGCATGTTTTTCTGCACACCTCGCTTTTCCACGCACAGACCGATCACCTGGCCCAGATGCTCGTCCGGCACCAGAATATTGGCCAGCACGATCGGCTCGCGCATTTCACGCACAGTAGAGGGGTCCGGCAGCTTGGAGGGGCTGTCGATCTGAACCACGTCACCGTTGTTCAGCTCAAGCTCGTACACTACGGTCGGGGCGGTTGTGACCAGATCAAGATCATATTCGCGCTCCAGGCGCTCCTGAATGATCTCCATGTGCAACATGCCAAGGAAGCCACAGCGGAAACCGAAGCCCAGTGCATCGGATGTCTCCGGTTCAAAGAACAGGGAGGCATCGTTCAGGGTCAGCTTGTCCAGCGCTTCACGAAAATCTTCATAGTCATCGGCACTGGTCGGGAACAGACCGGCATACACCTGCGGCTGTACCTTCTGGAAACCGGGCAAACTGGGTACATCCGGCGTTTTGAAATGCGTCAGAGTATCGCCCACGGGCGCACCATGAATATCCTTGATACCCGCAACAATAAACCCGACCTCGCCGGCACGCAGCTGATCGGTTTCTTTCCGTTTAGGAGTAAAGACACCCACTGCATCCACCTGGTGCGCCTGACCGGTGGATTTGACCAGCAGCTTGTCCTTTTTGCGCAGGGTGCCGTGTATCACGCGCACCAGTGACACCACGCCCAGGTAGTTATCAAACCAGGAGTCAATAATCAGCGCCTGCAGCGGACCATCCACATCACCTTCCGGCGGAGGGATTACCCGAACCAACTCTTCCAGCACCTCCTCAACCCCCAGACCAGTCTTGGCCGAACAGGCGACAGCATGGGTAGCATCGATGCCGATCACCTCTTCGATCTCCTGCCGCACACGGTCAGGATCAGCCTGAGGCAGATCCATTTTGTTCAGTATCGGCAGCACTTCCAGACCTTGCTCGATAGCGGTGTAGCAGTTGGCCACCGACTGGGCCTCAACACCCTGCGCAGCATCCACTACCAGCAAAGCACCCTCACAGGCAGACAGCGAGCGTGACACTTCATACGAAAAGTCCACATGTCCGGGGGTGTCGATGAAGTTGAGCTGATAGGTTTTACCGTCCTTCGCGGTGTAGTCGAGGGTAACACTCTGTGCCTTGATCGTGATGCCGCGCTCACGCTCAAGATCCATGGAGTCGAGAACCTGGGCCGCCATTTCACGGTCGCTCAGACCACCACAGATCTGAATGATGCGGTCGGACAGGGTGGATTTGCCATGATCGATATGGGCGATGATCGAGAAATTACGAATATGTTCCAGTTTACTCACGATACGGTTACCCGACTCCGGTCAGAAAGTGGCTGAGATCAGTTAAAGAGGACGCAGTTTAACGCAAGAGGGGGGATCAGGTCATCGGCAAAAGCGGAAAACCCGGGGAGCGATGCGCTCCCCGGGTTCAGGGTCACTCGGTTTTAAGTGCAATAAACAGGGGACTGCCGCGTCGCACGATACGCAAGGGGACGGAGCGCCCTGCCGGCAAAGCGGATGCCACCTGCTCGAACTGCTCTACCGTTTCGATACGCTTGCCATTGAGCATGGTGATGACATCACCACGTACCAGGCCCGCCTGGAGCCCGGCCCCTTCCTGGACCTGCTGAACCATCACACCCGAACTGATGGCCCACTTGTCTTTAAGTGATGGGTCCAGCGGAGCCACTACCAGCCCCAGGCGACCCGTTTCAGCCGGCTTTTCAGCGGAACGTGATGCCTGCTGCGGTTCATCTGGCATGGTCCCGATAACCAGTTCTACCATCTCACGCTCGCCAGAACGCATCACCTCCAGGCGGGCAGTCTGACCTGGCTTGATACGGCCAACCAGTGGCGGCAGATCTGAGGACAACTCGACTGGCTTGCCATTGAGTTTGAGGATTACATCCCCTTCCTGCAGCCCTCCGGATTGTGCTGGGCTGCCCGGCAGCACCTTGGCGACCAGCGCTCCCGCCGGCTTCTTGAGCCCGAACGACTCGGCCAGATCTCGATTAACCTCCTGAATGATTACACCGAGCCAACCGCGTTGCACGAACCCTTGGTTTTTCAGCTGGTCCGCCACATCCATGGCAACGTCGATCGGTATCGCAAAGGAAAGCCCCATGAAACCGCCCGAGCGAGTATAAATCTGCGAGTTGATGCCAACGACCTCGCCATCAAGATTGAACAGCGGACCGCCGGAGTTGCCCGGGTTGATCGCCACGTCGGTCTGAATGAACGGCACGTAGGTTTCATTGGCCAATGCGCGCTCGGTGGCGCTCACGATACCCGCGGTAACACTGTGATCGAAACCGAACGGGGAACCAATGGCCAGAACCCACTCACCCACCTTGAGGTCGGCCGAACTGCCTTTCTTCACCACCGGCAAGTCGCGTGCATCGATCCGCAGCAATGCCACGTCAGTGCGCTCATCGGAGCCAATCACCTCGGCCTGCAGCTCACGCCGGTCATTCAGGCGCACCAGCACCTCTTCAGCATCCTTGATCACATGATGATTGGTCAGAATGTAACCATCACTGGAAATAATGAAGCCGGAACCCAGAGAGCGAGGAGCCTTGCGCTGCGGCCCTTCACGAAGCTGCGGCATGTCACGGAAGAAGTGCCGGAAAATTTCGGGCACATCCTCTCCTTGAGGACCATGGAATTCAAAGTGCCCGAAGGGCGTTGAAAGGGATTGTTCACTGCGACTGACCGTGCTGATATTGACCACAGCCGGCGAGGCGTCCTCGACCAGTTCTGTGAAATCAGGCAACGCGGCCGCATTCACCAGAGGGGCACAAAGCCAGGCAAGCATGAAACCAAGGCTGATCTTGATGCTTTTCACTGATTTTCACCTTTTGTCGATTACAGGATTTTCAATAGGACCGGCTGATAGCGACTGAGTTCAGCCGTTTTACGTGTGAGAAAACGTACCGCCACAAACCCGGCCAGCAGCATGAAGGCTGCAGCCAGAATCTGTACCGCCTCACTGGCACCCAGCACACTGGCGACCAGAGCGCCAGCAACCAGCATCAGCAGAGGCACAAGGTAAAGCAACAGGGAGGCACGCATAAGCCCCCCCTCCTCCAGCCCGATCAGCACCTGCTGCCCGGGCGAGAGTGCCAGATTGGCAGGATTGAGTACCTCTATCTCAACGGTACGTCCGCGAGACCACTGAGACAGCACACCCTGACTGCAGTTGGAGCGACTGCTGCACTGAGCGCAGGCACTGTTGCGGGCCGCTTCGACCCGTGCCAGCCCCTGGCCGCTCCAGGTGACGGTAGCCACTTCTTCAATCATGCTCAGCGCTCAGGTTGAACCGCACTGGCAATGCGATCCGCTATCATCAGCGGCACATCTCCAACTACAGTGACGAAATGCTCACCGCGCCGCTTGCCAACCGCAATGTAACCATCAGCCTGAGCCACCCCTTCGGGCATGCTTTGGTGGCCGATCTCTTCAACACTGACCGAAAAAGCATCACGCGCATTCGCAAATACCATTACTTCGCCATGAGGCAGAAGTTCGTGCCGCACAATGGAGTATCCCTCCGGCAACCAGCGCGTGGTCCACTGTGGCACCTTCTGAGTGCTGAGCAGGTGTTGATGCTGATCGATATAACGCTTGAGCCCGTCCGACAAACGAATCACATCCGCTGAATCATAGCGGATTGAAGGTGAGGCCGAGCGAGTACCAAGCTGAGTTCGCATCAAGTCGGCACTGGCCGTTGCCCCGGGTAGTGTATAGGTCGGTCGTGTCGCATCACCGGCTTCATTAAGCGAGCCGGCCCCCAGAATCACCACAGCAGTAACGGACGCGGCCACTGCCATGCTGGATACAGAGCGCCACCAGCGAGACACCGGTTTGAATGCTCGCTGTCCCGCTTGGCGTTCGTCCGGCTGATCCACACTGGGGTGGTACACCGGTTCTCGCTCAAGCGCAGCCATGACCCGATCACTGAGATCGACATCAATGGCTGCAACTGTTTCACGCTTCAGCGCAGATCGCACAACCTGGTAACGATGCCACTGCTGGCCCAGCTGCGGGTCCTGCCCCACCTGCTCCAGTGTACGACGCAACTCGAAGTCACTGACCTCTCCATCCAGGAGTGCCGATATGGATTCATTCGCTTCTCGCATAGACTTACCCCGAATGGCTGCAAACGGCAGTCATATGATCTCTCAGTTGTTATTGAGCAGCGGTGCGATCTCCTTGTCGATCGCCTCGCGTGCCCTGAAAATCCTTGACCGAACCGTGCCAACAGGACAATCCATGACGTTGGCAATATCTTCATAACTCATGCCTTCAAATTCGCGCAGCGTCAGCGCCACACGCAAATCTTCCGGCAGACGATCAAGCGTCTGCTTGATGACACGCTCCATCTCGTCGCGGTAAAGTGCATTTTCCGGAGTCTCCAGATCACGCAACTCATTTTCCGCCCCTAGATATTGTGCGTCGTCTACATCCACATCCACGTCCGGTGGTCGTCGATTGCGGGCAACCAAGTGATTCTTGGCCGTGTTGATCGCAATACGGTACAACCATGTATAAAACGCGCTGTCGCCACGAAAACCGGGCAACGCTCTATAAGCCTTTATAAAAGCTTCCTGGGCAACATCCAGTGCCTCGTGCTGATCGTATACATAACGTCCGATCAGTCCGATGATCTTGTGCTGGTACTGTTTGACCAGCAGGTCGAAAGCACGTTTGTCACCAGCCTGAACCCGCTTGACCAGCAACTGGTCAGCGGCTGCCTGACTCTCGTTAGACACTCGGTATCCTTAAGTCACTGTGACTGTTTTTCCTGCAGATGCGAGGAGATCATGATTCAATAAAGTATGTATGGATGACCTGATGCATTGCAACCTCATGTCTTGAGCAGGCTCGCAACTGGTATGAACCTGAATCGGGGATGAAGTTCCAACACAATTTAAATTTGCGGCAACCTTACACTTGTCTGTACAAGACCGCATAATAGTTTGCCCTACAGGTACGGAATCTGAATATGAGTACAACACAGAGCCCCCCTCGGGACTTCGATGTATTGATCATCGGCAGTGGTGCTGCAGGCCTGACACTGGCACTGCAGTTGCCGGAGCACCTGAAGATTGCCCTGCTCAGCAAGGGCAGTTTCGAGAGCGGCTCTACCTGGCTGGCCCAGGGCGGCATCGCCGCTGTGCTGGAAGAGGGCGACAGCCTTGAAGAGCACATTCGCGATACGTTGACCGCCGGTGCCGATCTTAGCCGCCCCGATGCAGTTGCTCGAATGGTGGAAGAAGGCCCGGAAAGCATCCGCTGGCTGATCGATCAGGGGGTGCCTTTCACCCGCGAGGGCGACCACTACCATCTCACCAAGGAAGGGGGTCACTCCCATCGTCGCATTATCCACGCCACCGACGCCACCGGTCGCGCCGTCCATGAAACCTTGCTGGCACGGGCGCAGAAGGCGACCAACATCACCCTGCTGGACCGCCACGTTGCGATTGATCTGATTACGCGGCGCAAACTGAAGCTGCCGCACAACCGCTGTATCGGAGCCTATGTACTGGATATCCGCAGCGGACATATCCGCGCCTTTCGGGCGCCACAGGTGGTACTGGCAACCGGCGGAGCCGCCAAGGCCTATCTCTATACCAGCAACAGTGACGGCTCTACCGGCGACGGCATCGCCATGGCCTGGCGTGCAGGCTGCCGCATCGCCAATATGGAGTTCAACCAGTTTCACCCCACCTGCCTGTATCACCCCCAGGCCAAGTCGTTTCTGATCAGCGAAGCGGTGCGTGGCGAAGGCGGCAAACTGCTGCTGCCGGACGGTTCTCGTTTCATGCACCATTTTGATGAGCGTGCCGAACTGGCACCCCGCGACATTGTGGCCCGCGCCATCGACCACGAAATGAAGCGCCTTGGCTGCGATTGTGTTTATCTGGATATCAGCCACCGGCCAGCCGACTTCATTCGCGAACATTTCCCCACCATCCACCAACGTTGCCTGGAACTGGGGATCGATATCACCCGTGATCCGATTCCGGTGGTGCCGGCGGCCCACTATACCTGCGGCGGTATCGTCACGGGAGCAGATGGCAAGACCGATCTGGCAGGACTCTACGCCATCGGCGAAACCGCTTTCACGGGCCTGCACGGTGCCAACCGACTGGCATCCAACTCACTGCTGGAATGCATAGTCTCTGGTCGAGCGGCTGCACGCGCAATTTCACAGGATACAACAACAGCCCAGGCGGAGCGCCCCGAGATTCCGGGTTGGGATGAGTCACTGGTCACCGATTCGGATGAGGATGTCATCATCTCTCACAACTGGGATGAGCTGCGCCGTTTCATGTGGGACTACGTAGGCATCGTACGAACAGACAAACGCTTGGCAAGGGCACAGCACCGAATCGAGCTGCTGCTGCAGGAGATCAGCGAGTACTACAGCAACTACCGAGTCAGCTCGGATCTGATTGAACTGCGCAACCTGGCCACTGTTGCCGAGCTGATCATCCGCAGCGCCATCAGCCGCAAGGAGAGTCGAGGTCTGCATTATACACTGGACTACCCTGCACCCGCAGCAGAGCGCAGTGACACTGTACTCGCTCCGGCTAACTTTCAGTGGCCTGATGCGACCCGAGTGGAGGCGCCCATCTGAGCACGACATGCAGACGCCGCACATCCGTGCGGCTGACCTGCTCCGGTGTAATGATCAGCCAGGTTGGCCGCGCCCGATCCGCACGTTGCAACTTGAGCACCTGAATCAGCCCCGGCACAGAGCAGCTGAAGTAAAGCCGTTCCACCTGGCACCAGCCACCCGATAGAGTCAAAAGCTGCATGGAACCCAGATCCGGCTCCCATATGAGCTGATCTACCGCATCATCAGCGTGCGGATACAACAATGGCCAACACAACAGCGGCATGACAACCAACAATACCAGCATGGACAGAAGCCGCAGGCCCAAATCCGGCAACATCAGCCATACCGCCGACTCTGCTGCACCTAACAAGACCAGACAGAGCACGCGCAGCCTGATACCCTGCTTCAGCTGTAATTCAAGCCGGCTGAACCCGCTCAAGCATGATCCTTATGATACGTTTCAAGTCCTCATCCTGAGGCTCCTCTCGCTGCATGAACCAGACAAACAGATCCTGGTCCTCGCAATCCAGCAGCTTAACAAAACGCTGCTGATCTTCAAACGCCAGATCTCTGAACGCCTCCTGCATGAAAGGTACAAACAGCACATCCAACTCCAGCATTCCCCGGCGGCATTGCCAGGTCAACCGGCGTACATCATCTTCTGTAAACATTGATCCACCAACCCTGTCGGCATGTAACATGCCGCTATTAAACCTCGAAACGCGCTGCAGCTCCACTTGCGGTGCGAAACAGGTACTCATTCCGGTATACTGACGCTTTTTCACCAGCCACCGGATAACCCCATGACTGAACGCCTGACAATTACCCGTCCCGATGACTGGCACCTGCATCTGCGTGATGGTGAGGTGCTGCAGCATGTTGTGCCCGCCACTGCTCGTCAGATGGGACGTGCCATTGTAATGCCCAATCTGCGTCCACCGGTAACCGATGCTGCGCAGGCACTGGCATACCGTGAACGCATTCTGGCTCAGGCCCCCGAGGGCAGCGGCTTCAATCCCTTGATGACCCTGTATCTGACTGACAACACAAGCCCGGAAATGATTGCCGAGGCCAAGGCCAGCGGACGAGTTGCCGCAGTCAAGCTCTACCCTGCCGGTGCCACAACCAACTCGGATTCAGGCGTGACAGATCTGGGCAAGCTGGACGATATCTGCGCTGCGCTGGCCGAAGCCGGCATGCCATTGCTGGTACATGGCGAAGTCACCCACAACCATGTGGATATCTTCGACCGTGAAAAGCAGTTTCTGGACGAGATCCTGACACCTTTGGCAGGTCGCCATCCGGCCATGAAACTGGTGGTTGAACATATCACCACCCGTGACGCTGCAGAATTTGTGAACGCCCACGGCGATAACGTGGGTGCGACCATTACCGTTCAACACTTGGCCTATAACCGCAACCATATGCTGGTAGGCGGTATCCGCCCTCACCTGTTTTGTCTGCCGATCCTTAAGCGCAACGTGCACCAACAGGCCCTTCAGGACGCGGTTGTCAGCGGCAGCCACAAGTTTTTCCTCGGCACCGACTCGGCACCTCACGCCAGGGGCGCCAAGGAAAACGCCTGCGGCTGCGCCGGCTGCTACAGCGCCTATGCAGCCATTGAGCTCTATGCCGAAATATTCGAAGACCTGGGCGTACTCGACAAGCTCGAAGGGTTTGCCAGCCACTACGGGGCAGACTTCTACGGTTTGCCACGCAACACTGACAGCATCACGCTTGTGAAACAGCCATGGCAGGCTCCCACCGAGATGCCGTTCGGCCAGGAGACCATCGTGCCACTGCGCGCCGGCGAAACCCTGCGCTGGAAACTGGAACGTTAAGTTTCAAACCCGAACACTCAGAGGGCGAAAGGTGCTTCCTTCAGTTGCTCGGAGCGCATGAAAAACAGGGTAACCACTCCGAGCTGAACGCCCCACTTGTTCACACCGGCCCGGTTAACGAGCACGTTGCCGGGCTGCAGATACATCCAGTCATCGAAACTGACCTTCCAGCTGCCATCACCCACTTTCAGTTCCATGCGATAGCGCCAGTTGAGGCGATTACCCTCACTGTAGCCCTGAGCCGTCCCGATAATATCCCCTGCACGGCCTTCGTACTCACCCTCGCCTTTGGGCACAATGGTCCAGACTCGGGTGTCGCGCTCACCATCGCTGTACAGAAACTTCTCGTCCAGCACCAGCCGCTGCCCATTCCAGTCACCATCAATCTCTACCTGAAACTGGCGTCTCAGGTTGCCAAAACGGTCTTCAAAAATGCCCCAAGCGTACACCTTGCCATCGAAGAACTCTTCGATCTTGAGGGTAGGTCCCTGCTGGCTTAATCGGTCAGTATTCATGGGTGAACATCCGGTTATCAAAACAGTGGTCAACACGAGCAGAAAAGCGAATATCCGCATGGCGGTCTCCTTTGTGTCGTACACCGATACGACATGTACTGGATTACGTGCAGTAATGATGTACAGATCATTTCGGCAATGACAGCTGAATGCGCTGCATCAGTCGTGCATGCAGTCGTGTTCTCAGCGGGTAGTGTCGCAATCGCCAGATAGCTATCAATTTCATCACACAGGGAATGCCGGCATACAAAATCGCCAACAGCACATCCGAGTATTCGGGTACAAATCCATCAGCCAGATTGAGCAGACCAAACCCGATCAGGGCGGCCAGTGCCAATGCCAGTTTGTTGGCGCCGTTCCAGCACGCAAACAGCAGCCCTCTGCGCTGACGCCGATACCGGAAACGGTCCCAGTCACAGACCTCGGCCTGTAGCGCATGGGGCAGCGCCAAATCGGCTCCCAGCGCCAGTCCTGTCAGGACACAAACCAGCATGAACCAGTACAGATCGCCGGCACCCAGCCAGCTTGCAGGCAGGAAGGCACAGATGGCAAACAGCATGGCACCGCGCCACAGGTCGGCCTTGTCGAACAGGCGACTGAGACCCAGCCACAGTGGCAACGACAGCACCGCTGCACCGAAATACACCAGAATCAGCAAGCCTCGGTCAGCCTCACTGCCCGCCAGAGTGCGCGTAACATAGAGCGGAAACAGCACCGCCGGTACGCCGTTGGCAATGCCGTTCCAGAACCAGCTTTGCAGCAGCATTCGAGCGGTACGATTGCGCCAGAGGCTTTTCCAGTCGGAACCGGAACGGTTCGACATCTCCTGCGCCGGCAACTCAAGACAATGCAAAAGACGCCACAGCGCCCAGGCACCGGGCAAGAGCGTAAAGCCGGCAATCAGCCAAAGGACCTGCTGTGTACTGAGCGCAAGCATTAAACCGGCCGCCGGCAGAACCGCCGACAGCAACAGACCGATCAAACCAAAGCCCTCACGCAGGCTGGCAGCGCGAGCCCGCTGGTACGACTCGGGGCTAAGAGCCGCCAGCCAGCTCAAGTAAGGCACCTGCACCAGAGTCCAGCCCAGATAGAGCAGTGTTGACCCCAGCAGCAGAGAAAGCACTGCATGGCCTGCAGGCGGCAGCACAAGCAGCGCCAGCCCCGGCAGACACAGAACCGCTCCAGCCAGTATGAACTGTCGATAGCGCACCGGCCTACCTCGATCCAGCCAATAGCCGATCAGCGGGTCAGTGATCAGATCGCTGGCCCGGGCCAGCATCAGAATGAGCCCGACCAGCCAAAGCGCCAGACCGCCCTGCTCCACATACCAGGTTGGCAAAAGAACATATAGACCAACCGTTGGAACCGCCAGCGGCAGTGCAGGCAACGCATAGGTAAACAGCTGTTGAGAGCCAAGCCTGGCAGCTTTCATATCAGTGGCTCAGCTGATAGAGGCCTACATCAATACTGCCGTGGCGAAAGCCTGCCTCGCAGTAGGCCAGATAATAGACCCACATGCGACGGAAGCGCTCATCAAACCCCTGCGCCTGAACCCTTGGCCATTGTTCGATAAAGCTGTGGTGCCATTCCCGCAGGGTACGGGCATAGCCCAGGGCAAAGGTATGCTCCTGCTGCAGCTGCAGCCCACCATCCGCAATTTCACGCCGCAGTCGTTGCGGGCCCGGCAGCATACCGCCCGGGAATATATAGGTCTGAATAAACTCGGCACTGTTGCGATAGCGCTCAAAGCGCTGATCTTCAATACTGATGATCTGCAGTACTGCCCGACCACCGGGTCTGAGGCAACGCTTGAGCTGGTTAAAGTAGACCGGCCAGTGCTCTTCACCCACCGCCTCGAACATTTCGATCGAGACAATATGATCGTAGGTTTCATCCACATCGCGATAATCGGTCAGGGTAAAGCGGCACTGCTCATTCAGCCCGGCCTTCTCGATCCGCTCACGGGCATAGATCAGCTGCTCGGTGGACAGGGTAATCCCGTGCACTTCGACGCCGTATTCTTGCGCCGCCAATTCGGCAAAACCACCCCAGCCGCAACCGATCTCAAGCACCCGCTGTCCGGGCTGCAG
This sequence comes from Marinobacterium iners, assembly GCF_017310015.1. Classification (NCBI taxonomy): domain Bacteria; kingdom Pseudomonadati; phylum Pseudomonadota; class Gammaproteobacteria; order Oceanospirillales; family Oceanospirillaceae; genus Marinobacterium; species Marinobacterium iners. The sequence goes on along the minus strand of NZ_CP022297.1, from coordinate 1,055,650 downwards.
CTCTAGCATCTCGGCGATGCGCCGATATTTTGCAAGCTGTGCCCGGTACAGTGCTTCCTGCCCCTGCGCATCCACATCTTCATACAGGGCTGCGGAATAGGTCATGCTGCGATCCAGCCAAAGCCGATAGAAGTCGTTGCCCAGGTCATAGTGATAGGCAATATTGCGTCGACTGCCCTTGCGGGTATTGGCACGGCGCAGATGACGCAGGCGGTTGAACATGCGCAGCAACGGATTGCCTCGAATCAGGTTCTGCATCGCACTTTCATTACCCAGCGCCCAGCGCAGCAGCGACTCAAGATCCGGGCTGTCCCAGTCACCCTCCATGTACCCCTCGGCCCAGCCTATAGCGCCACCACGCAGTAGGCGTCGCAGGGCACGGTAATGATGCAGGCGGATTTCTGCACGCGGCTCACCTTCTCGGGCCTGACCAAACTGCAGCAGCTGACCCGACGGCAACTGTAGATCCAGAGTGCCGAACTCGATCCGAGGCAGATGATCCAGCAGCACCTGCAGGCACCAGCGATTGAGCCAGCCGGTGCGCGGCAGGGAGTTCTGTGTACTGAGACTGGGTGTAGGTGAATGCTTCATCAGTGTTGCTCCCCTGTCTGACTGACCAGTGTGGTGCGATGTGCCGGCGGTGTCGGACGCGGCTGCAAAGGAACTTTCTTGCGCCAAATCAGTAGCGCCTCCCAGTGAATGCCGGCAATCACCTTAAGCGTCATCAACGGGTGGCTGAAAAAGGTTCTCAGCAGAGCCTGATCACTCAGTTCGCGGCGCTGCCCGGTGAAGGTCGCGTGCAGTACGGCACTCTCGCTGTCGGTTTGACGTATGCATACCGCAATCCGGCTGCCGGGCGGCTGCATGCGAAAGTGATAGCGGGTTGCCATACTGATGAACGGAGACACGTAGAAATCCTTGTCACAGGACTGACGAATCTGATCCGACGCCGCATGGTCTACCGGGATCAGGTAATTGTGTTTCTGATTGAACGTGTTGCTCACCTCGTACAGGATCGCACGCAACTGGCCGGACTCGTCATGGCAGTAGAAGACGCTCAAGGGATTGAACACATAGCCCAGCAGTCGCGGGTAGCACAGCAGACGAATCGAGCCTTGACCGATATTGATGCCACTTGCACTCAGAATGGACCTGACCTGCTCAACCAGCGGTTGATCACTGCCATCACCGTGATCACGATCATGGAATGAGAACAGGTTGAAACGGTTACGGGAAAACCACTTGAGTGTGCGGCCAAGCTGATCCAGCTCATCCAGATCGATCAACATTGAGGTGACACGGTAAATGAAGCGGTGCTTTTTCGGCTTCATCCGGTGGTGCATCACCTGGCCGGCGTAGAGGCAGGACTGTGTCATGCCACGGCTCCATGCAACCAGACAACGCGTGGCTTTTCGGGCGCCTGCACATGAATGCGGCTGTTGGGATCATCCAGCGTCCAGGGGCGTTTTGTGCCACCGAGCTGCTCAGCTACAGCCAAACCGGACTGCAACCCATCCTCATGAAAGCCATAACCAAAGTAGGCGCCGCAAAACCAGGTGTTCTGCTTGCCCTGCAGTGACCACAACTCCTTCTGAGCTGCAATCGAATCCAAATTGAACACAGGATGGTCATACAGAAAACTGCGCAAAATCTTCCCTTCAGCAGGCTCCTCAACCGGATTCAGGGTCACGAACACTGGATGCTGTTGCGGCAGGTGCTGCAGGCGATTCATCCAGTAGGTGACCGATATTGCCCTTGGCAAACTGTCAGGGCTGTGACTGTCGGTAAGATAGTTCCAGCTGGCCCAGGCGGCCTCGCGCCGGGGCATCAGCGCGGCATCGGTATGCAGCAGTGCACGGTTGCGCTGGTAGGGAAAGCAACTCAACAGGCGTTTCTCATCCGGGCTGGGATCAGCCAGCAGCGCCAGTGCCTGATCGGCATGGCAGGCGAGCACTACATGATCAAAGGATTCACTCTCGCCATGCATGAATTCAACCACCGCCTGACCTCCACGGCGATGAATGCGGTGAATGCGGCTATTCAGGCGCACTCCACCCTTGAGTTCATCACAGACCCGCTGTACATACTCGCGACTTCCCCCGGCTACCGTACGCCACTGGGGTCGATCCTTGAGCTGTACCAGACCGTGATTCTGACAGAAACGAAGAAAGGTAACCGCAGGGTAGTCCAGCATCTGATCGGCAGGGGTAGACCAGATCGCCGCCCCCATGGGAATCAGGTGTTGATAAATAAAGGCTCGACCGTAGCCGCGGCTGTTCAACATTTCGCCAAGAGTCTGTGGCTGCACCTCCGGGTCATCGATCAGGCTCGGAGCCTCGCGATAGAAACGCATCAGGTCGGCCAGCATTTTCCAGTAGCCTGGGCGCAACAGATTGCGTTTCTGTGCGAACACCCCTGCCAGCCCGCAGCCACTGTACTCCAGCGCACCCGAGTTGATTGACACGCTAAATGACATGTCGGTCTTCATGCTGGGTACACCGAGAGTACGAAAAAACTCGACCAGGTTGGGGTAGTTGACTGGGTTATATACGATAAAGCCAGTATCGACCGCCAGGTCCCCTTCCTCAGTCGCGACAGTGACGGTATTGGAATGACCACCGGGGCGATCATCTTTCTCGAACAGAGTGACATCATGCTGCCGGTTGAGCAGCCAAGCCGCGGACAGCCCGGAGATCCCTGAGCCAATGACGGCAATCTTCAACGGTCTGATCACTTTAACGTTCATGCGTGGGGCCTTTTCAAAAAATGCATCTGTTGCCTCTTACGCGTCCCTGATATGGCTGGATCATCGACATTGTGAAGCCAATACTGTATCAACAACAGAAATATCAGTATCCAGCCTGATCCACCCAAGGCCACTCATTCGTATGGAGAGCAAATGCAGATAGACCAGCCTGAAGGAGGCGATGTGAACGCTGCCGCTGTTGATTCTGCCGCTCTCAGAGCGCGCGACTCAGAGGAGAGGAGAAAGCAGGTGCGTGATGACTGGAGTGCCTGTCTGACTGCACTGGCCGAGAGCCGGGACAAGTCTGAATTTGCTCGCCTGTTCTCCCACTTTGCCCCTCGGGTCAAATCCTACATCTTGCGTTTGGGGATGCCTGAAGCCAGTGCTGAAGAGATCACCCAGGAAGCAATGCTGCTGGTCTGGCGCAAGGCGCACCTGTTCAATCGAGCCAAGGCCAGTGCCAGTACCTGGATATTCACCCTGGCGCGAAACCAAAGCATCGACCGGATGCGGCGAGACAAAATGCCATTGTACGAGCTGCCTGAAGAGGAACCAGATCCTGATGAGCGTGACATGAACGAGCACGGGGTACTGGAAGATCGCATGCGGGCTGCAATCGAGACTCTGCCCGAAAATCAGGCTCAGGTGCTGCATTTATCCTATTACGAGGGCAAGAGCCATTCCGAGATCGCTGACCAGCTGGGTATACCGCTGGGCAGTGTGAAGTCACGATTGAGACTCGCATTCAGTAAGCTCAAGGCCCACTGGGGGGAAGAAGAGTGAAAATCAGCCATCATTTTGACGACGCAACCCTGATGGCGTACTCCGCTGGTACCTTGCCACAGGGCATGGCGCTTCTGGTTGCCTGTCATCTGCACTGGTGCCCGCACTGTCGTGAACGGATGCACGCCACCGATGCGGTTGGCGGAGCACTGCTGGAACAACTGCCACCAAGCCACCTGCAAGCTGATGCCTTTGAGCAACTGCTGGCACGGCTTGATGAGCCGGAACACGAACTCTGCACTTCGGTGCCGGAAGCCTACGCCAACCCGGAGCTGCCGGCACCTTTGGCACAACTGCTCGATAAGCCGCTGGATGAGTTGCCCTGGAAACGGATCGGATACGGTGTCAAGCAGCTGGACCTGCACCTGGATGGTCCCGGTGCCGCACGCCTGCTGCGTATTTCACCAGGGGTTTCGGTACCGCACCACACTCACGGCGGCAATGAACTGACGCTGATCCTGAAAGGCTCCTATAATGATGAGCTGGGGCGTTTCTGTCAGGGTGATGTGGCCGACCTTGATGGTGAAGTGAGCCACCAGCCACTGGTCGATACCGATGAAGAGTGTATCTGCCTGATCGCCACCGATGCCCCGCTCAAGTTCAGCGGACTGGTTGGGCGGCTGGTACAGCCCTTTATCGGTCTGTAAACAAACTTGGAGTGTTCATGTCGGATCAGACAGCAGGCAAAATTCCGGTCGGCATCAGTGCCTGCCTGACCGGTCAGAAAGTGCGCTACAACGGTGGTCACAAACAATCCCGCTACTGTCTGGATGTGTTGCAGGACTGTTTCGAGTTCAAGACCTTCTGCCCTGAAGTGGCGGCAGGTCTTGGCATCCCCCGTGAACCGATACGCCTGGTTGGCCTGCCCGATGAATTGCCTCGCGCATTGGGCACCAATGATCCGAGTCTGGATGCCACTGACGATCTGTTAGCGGTCGGCACTGAGTTTGCCCGTCAAAACAGAGACCTGCGCGGTTTTATTCTGATGAAAGGTTCCCCCAGCTGCGGTATGGAGCGGGTCAAGGTCTATCACCCCAACGGCATGCCAAATACCGCCGATCAGGGGTTGTTTGTGCGTGCGTTACGGCAGACCAATCCAGAGCTGCCTCTTGAAGAAGAGGCTCGGATGAACGATGCCGTGTTGCGAGAAAACTTTATTGCACGCGTATTCGCCTACGATGACTGGAAAACCAGTATCGAACCTGACCCTTCCTATCACGCCATCATTCAGTTCCACAGCCGGAAGAAGTATCTGCTCATGGCGCATCACTATGAAGGCTACCGTGAGCTGGGTCGTTATCTGGCCGATGCGCATCAGCAACCGCTGCCAGAAGTGATGCAGCATTACATCAGTCGCTTCATGCATCACATGAGTCACAAGGCCACACGCAAGACACACACCAATGTACTGATGCACATACTCGGTTATCTCAAGAAAGAGATAGACAGCGAGTGCAAGCAGGAGTTGCTGGATGCCATCGAGCAGTACCGTCAGGAGCATGTTCATCTGGTTGTGCCATTGGCCCTGCTCAAGCACTACGTCAAGCGCTTCGGCTCTGATTACATTCGCTCACAGACCTACCTGAACCCGCACCCGCACGAGCTGGGGCTTAGGAACTACATCTGAATGCAACTCGTATGGTTTCGCAACGACCTGCGCCTGCAGGACCACCCGGCACTGCATGCTGCCTGCAGCCGAGGTGAGCCGGTTACGGCACTGGTCTGCCTGACCCCACAACAGTGGGAAGCACACCATGAATCCTCGGCCCGTATTGCTTTCTGGCAAGATCGACTCAACTGGCTGCAGACCGAACTTGAAGCCCTTAACATTCCGCTGCTCCGGCTCTCGTTGCAGCGGTTCAGTGACTGCCCTGCAGCAATTCTTGAGCTGGCGCGTTCGCTGCAGGCAAGCCATCTGCATTTCAACTACGAATACCCGCTCAATGAGCAAAACCGTGACCGAACAGTGTGTGAAACGCTGCAGTCTGCCGGGATTGCCGCTTGGGGCTATCATGGCGACCTGATTCTGCCACCGGGCAGTGTACTGACCGGCAACGGAGGCCCATTCAAGGTATTCACCCCTTTCAGCCGTGCCTGGCGACGTCATCTGCTGCAGGTCGACCATGCCCCCCTGCCCACCCCCACAGCCGTTCCTGTGTCAGATCAAACCTCAACAACCGCACACGCTCGGGCCGACTCCGATGCCTATGACCGCTTGCGCTGGCCCGTTGATCAAGCGGCTCTGTTGGAACAGTTGCAAGGTTTTGTGGAATCGCAGGAGCCCTGTTACGCCGAAAAACGCGACTTCCCCGCCATCAAGGGAACATCAAGCCTGTCCCCCGCACTGACAATCGGAGCACTGTCCGCTCGCCAGTGTCTGGCGGCGCTGCAACAGGCACGAGGCGATGACAGCTGGCTGGAAAGCACTTGGCTGAATGAGTTGATCTGGCGCGAATTCTACCGCCACCTGCTGGTGGCTTTCCCTGGCCAAAGTCGACTTGAGCCGTTTCGACCCGAAGTGGAAACACGCATCAGCTGGCTTGAAAACGAGAAGGCCTTCGAGGCTTGGAAGGCAGGGGAAACCGGATATCCCATTGTTGACGCTGCCATGAAACAGTTACTGGCCACCGGGTGGATGCACAATCGCTTGCGCATGATTGTTGCCAGCTTCCTGACCAAGCTGCTCCGTATCGACTGGCGCCGGGGTGAAGCGTTCTTCATGTCAAAGCTGATTGATGGGGATTTCGCTTCCAATTTGGGGGGGTGGGCCTGGAGTGCGTCAGTCGGGGCAGATGCCGCACCCTACTTCCGCATTTTCAATCCACAACTGCAGAGCGAGAAGTTTGATCCCAAAGGGGAGTTTATTGCACATTGGCTGCCGCAGCTGGGCAAATTGCCGACCAAGGAGCGACACAAGCCCGGAGCGGGACAACATCTGGGTCGCCCTGCTCCGGTCGTAGACTACAAGCGCGCCCGTCAGGCCGCGCTTGATGATTACAACGGATGATCAGCCCATCCAGGCGCTGAACATCCACACTGTCTTCTCCTGCTGAGTGATGTAGTCACTCATCAGGGTAGCAGTTCCTTCGTCCTGAGCGTCCTGAGCCAGCTCCATGACTTCACGCTGCATGCTGATCAGCTGCTTGTAACCCTGCAACAGGCCCTGCACACAAAGCTTGCCTTCGGTTACATTCTTGGCTTCCTTGACTTCGCTGTTTTCCAGGTAGTCGCTGAACGCATGCATCGGTCGATGACCCAGTGTCAGAACACGTTCGGCGATCTCGTCCACTTTCAGCAGCAGGTCGTTGTACTGCTCCTCAAACTTGACGTGCAGTTCGAAAAATTCGGGGCCACGCACATTCCAGTGGTACCCACGTACATTCATGTAGAAGATTTGGTAGTTGGCCAGCAGTGTGTTGAGTCTTTCAGCCAGCTGCTTCGATTTGTCGCTGTCCAGTCCAATACGGTTGGTTTGCATGTTCGCCTCCTTACTTGGCTTGGCGTAAAAAATCGTTCCATACATCATTCTTCAGGGCAGTCTGGTCGGGTTTCAACCCCTTGGGCAAGATTCTTTTCTCATGCTCAAGGGCGAAATCCGGCAGTTATTGCCATTTCATGGAATCAGCATAAACTGATGTGAGCTGTTTTGCAGCACAGTTGCTGATAGATAAAATTTATCAACCAATTAGCGGCTATCAATTTCATTAGACTGCAATTCTGCTCTAGTATTGTCTTCGACTTCAAAACGATCCACTCAATCGAGCCAAGGAGAAATACACACATGGGTATCGTCAATACCGAAATCAAACCGTTCAAGGCAACTGCATTCAAAGCGGGTGAGTTCGTTGAAATCACCGAAGCTGATGTTAAAGGCAAGTGGGCCGTATTCTTCTTCTACCCGGCTGACTTCACTTTCGTTTGCCCGACTGAGCTGGGTGACGTAGCTGATAAATACGAAGAACTGCAGAAGCTGGGCGTGGAAGTGTTCTCTGTCTCTACTGACACTCACTTTACTCACAAAGCTTGGCACGACACGTCTGAAACCATCGGCAAGATCCAGTACTACATGGTTGGCGACCAGACCGGCACCATCACCAACAACTTTGGTGTAATGCGTGAAGGCATGGGTCTGGCTGACCGTGCTACCTTCCTGATCGACCCGCAGGGTGTGATCCAGGCTGTTGAAATCACTGCCGAAGGCATCGGCCGTGACGCTGACGACCTGCTGCGCAAGGTTAAAGCCGCTCAGTACGTAGCTTCTCACCCGGGTGAAGTATGCCCGGCGAAGTGGAAAGAAGGCGAAGCCACTCTGGCACCGTCTCTGGACCTGGTTGGCAAAATCTAAGATCAGCCTGCTGTCCCCCCGCCGGTTTGCACTGACCGGCGGGTCTTCCTCTCCCCCCGCTTTGCAAAATCCTTTTCGTTATACATGCTTATCTGACACGACCTCACAAACACAGGGATACGTATATGTTGGATGCCAATCTGAAACAGCAATTGAACACCTACCTGCAAAATATTGTGGCCCCGATTGAGCTGAGCGTGTCGAGTAATGACAGCCCCAAATCACGAGAACTCAGCGACCTGGCACAGGAAATCGCTGAGCTTAATGAAAAAATCACCCTCAGACAGGTTGAGGGCGCACGCGCTCCCAGTCTCGCCGTCGGTCCTGCCGGTCAGACACCGCGGGTCAACTTCGCCGGCATCCCCATGGGCCACGAGTTCACCTCGCTGGTACTCGCGCTGCTGCAGGCCGGCGGTCATCCGTCCAAGGCCGATGCCGCACTGCAGGAACAGATCCGCAACCTGAAGGGCGAATTCCACTTCGAGACCTACATCTCGCTGTCATGCCAGAACTGCCCGGACGTGGTACAGGCACTGAACCTGATGGCGGTGCTGAACCCGAACATTACCCACACCATGATCGACGGTGCCTTGTTCCAGAAAGAAGTTGAAGAACGTCAGATCATGGCCGTTCCGTCCGTCTATCTGAACGGCGAACACTTTGGTCAGGGCCGCATGACGCTGGCCGAGATTGTCAACAAGCTGGATACTGGCGCCGCCGAGAAGAAAGCGGCTGAGCTGAACGAGCGCGAGCCTTACGAAGTGTTGATCGTCGGCGGTGGCCCGGCCGGTGCCTCTGCCGCGATCTACGCCGCACGCAAGGGCATCCGCACCGGTGTGGTCGCCGAGCGCTTCGGTGGCCAGGTAATGGATACCGTCGGTATCGAGAACTTCATCTCCGTGCCTTACACCGAAGGCCCGAAACTGGTCGCCAGCCTTGAGCAGCACGTCAAGGAATATGAAGTCGAGGTGATCACCGAGCAGTCCGCCGCCAAATTGCGCAAGGGCGAGCTGATCGAGGTGGAACTGGCCAGCGGTGCGACCCTGAAAAGCCGTAGCGTGATTCTGGCTACCGGTGCTCGCTGGCGTGAAATGAACGTGCCGGGCGAACAGGAGTACCGCGGCAAGGGCGTGGCCTACTGCCCGCACTGCGACGGACCGCTGTTCAAGGGCAAGAGTGTCGCGGTGATCGGTGGCGGCAACTCCGGCATCGAGGCGGCGATTGATCTGGCCGGCATCGTTAAGGACGTAACCGTACTGGAATTCTCCGACACCCTGCGCGCCGACAGTGTGCTGGTGAAGAAGGCAGAGTCTCTGCCCAACATCAAGATTATCAAGCAGGCGATGACCACCGAGGTTCTGGGTGACGGCAACAAGGTGATCGGCCTGAAATACAAGGACCGCAAGACCGATGAGTCTCATGTGGTGGATGTGGCCGGTATATTCGTCCAGATCGGTCTGGTGCCGAACAGCGAGTGGCTGAAAAACAGCCTGGAGCTGACCGAGCGCGGCGAGATCGTCATCGACAGCCACGGCGCCACCTCCATGCCGGGTGTGTTCGCGGCCGGTGATGTAACCGCGACACCGTACAAGCAGATCATCATCGCCATGGGGTCAGGCTCGACGGCCGCCCTCGGCGCCTTCGATTATCTGATCCGCCATTGATCAGATTCGGGTGGTGACCCCTGTCACCACCCACGCGGAAGGCTGCCCTTCTTCACTCCTGAGACTGTTTGCTTCTGCGCGCCAGCACGATACGGTCTATTTTTTCCCGCACCTCATCCGGCGAGCGCACAAAGGTAAATTTCAATTGGTTGTTGCCCCTGCCTGAGATGATCAGATCAGCATGCCCCAACAGCCGGCCCATTGGGCTTTGATGCAGCGACACACCATCCACACTGAGCAGGTACAGTTCATCAGTCGCCCGACCGATCAAGCCACGACGGCTCAAGATCCTCAGGCTGGTTACTGAGTAACGCCGACTGGCTTCACGTATCACCTGACGCAATGCCCCTGCACCCACCAACAGTGCCAGCAGACCAAATACTGCTGCTATCCAACTGGCCGGAATGCCCGCGCCTTCCCACAGAAAACGGGTGGCCAGAGCCCGGTACTGCTCGACCAGCCACCAGCTGTCCCAGAATGGCACCCTTTCCTGTGCCTTGAACATTCCCCACAGGAGGAGCAGCGCAATTGTAAGATCCAGCATCCCCCGCAGCAGAGCCAACGGGGAGCGACGAATATTAAGCAGTGATTTTTCATTGGGGAGCATAGGGCCATCCATTCCAGCATCCTTGTTCAGTGCGCATTGTAACCGAGATTTTATCAATATCGATCTGCAACCGGATGACAACGGAAGAATGGCATCTGAAAAGTGCCGACCCTGAGATCAGGACCGGCAAGACCGATCAGAAGGGGATGATGGTCTTGATCCAGAAGGCATCACCTTCAGGACGGTTCTCAACGGCAAATTCTTTCTGGTACTTCAATGACAGGAAGAAACCCTGACCGTTGTCATACTTGATAGATGGACCAATGGCGAAAGCCTGCCCCTCATTGCCGATGTTGACTCCGTTCACCTTGTCCGGCGTGGTCTGTTTATAACCATAGCCACCCACACCCACGACCCAATTGGGACTGACGCCGTAGCCAAGCGAGTAATCAAAATGTAGCTCCTGACCTGACTTGTAGTCAGTATCGTCGTTTTCGAAGTTGTAGTCATACATCAGCTTGATGTCGGCATTCCAACCCCTGGGGTTGACCCAGGATGCCGCATACGCTGCCTGTATACCCCAGTAATTGCGACCAATGTTGGCCATTTCACCGGCATCGTATTCGCCTGTCGGGACGAAGATATCCATACCGACCACAGAGTGAAAGTTGGGGCTGTGATGATACGCCAGAGCAAACGCGGTCAGGTCGAGGTCGCCAATACCCTGGTTACTGTCAGCCATACCATTTACCGAGACATCCAGATCCACCAGCGGCAGCAGGGCTGCATGGAACAGCTGACCACCCAGAATGGTCTTGTCAGTGACCCAAACCAGACGTGGCGCTACCACATTGGCACGCAAGCGGAAGTCGATCGGCAAGCTATCGCCGGAATCATCCATCAAATCGTCAGCAGCATAGCGATTGGCATAGATCAGTGGGTATACGCCAGGCGGAGGCAAGGCCCCCATCAGATAGTTCTCGGCCCCCATCGGATAGTTGGAGCCGCCGCCCTCTGTTGCCCGAGCCTCTACCGTCAACATCAATGCCAGCGCAATCGCGGCAGTCAACCCCTGTTTACTTGATACATTCATCATGCACGGAATCCTGTGTTGTTATTGTTATCAAGGCGCCGCGCACAGATGGCGGCACCCCTGGTGTCAATTTGCCAGCTGTACGAAGGCCCCCCTGTAAAACAGCAAGGGCTCGCTCGGCAAGGTCGTCAGGGCCTCAACACGCCCAACAATCAACAGGTGATCCCCCAGCACGCGCGTAAACTCCACCGTACATTCCAACTGCGCCTGAGCACCGTCAAGCAACGGCACTCGATGACGGTTAAGCCGGTATTCCACGTCCCGGAACTTGTCTTCAACCGGTCGTGCAAACTGCAATGCAAGCGCTTCCTGTTCTCGCTGCAGAACATTAACTGCAAATGGCCGCCCCTCTTCAAAGGCTCCGCAGTTTGGCGACCGCAGCGCCAGACTCCAAAGCACCAGCGGCGGCTCAAGAGACAGTGAAGAGAAAGAGTTCGCCGTTATCCCGATCGGCTGACCATCGCTTCCCGGGGCCGTTACCACTGTTACCCCGGTTGCAAACAGCCCAAGCGCATCACGCAGTGTTCGCGGATCGATTGAAGGTGCGAGCGTAGCGGCGGCGGGCGCGCTCACTTCGATGGCCGCATTGGCAGTGTTCATTGTTGTCATCTCAGGCGGCTCCCTGTTGCATATGGGTGTTGATCAGGCTCTCGCACGCGTCGGCATCCAGCCACCAGGGCATGTAGTCGGGAGGGTTGTCGAAACCGTTGGCAAGACGCGCTGCCAGCGATGGTGACTGTTGGGCAGCTCCCAACAATTCCAGAATGTGCGGCGGCGGGGGCAGAAGGAAAGCATTGGTCCACTCGACCACCTGGGATGCATACGCCCAGTAAGTTTCAAAGGTCTGCTGCATCCATTCCTCAGTGAACGGCTGGTCACCATGAGACAGTATCGCTTCGAGGTACACCCGGCTGCACTTTGCGCCATTATTGGAGCCTTGGCCGGTGATTGGATCGTTGACCACCAGCGCATCGGCAATACCCATCACCTTGCGACCTGACGGCAGAGTTGCCACTGGCTTGCGGACCGTTGGTGCGAAACGTCCGGCCAGCACACCACCCTCATCCGTCAGCTCAACGTTATGGCAGCGTTCGGCTTCCCAGGGCGCATAGGTACGGATGATTTCAAGGCTGCGCTGCAGGTGCTCCTGCGGCGTCGTGACATCGCCCCAGCAGTCCATGGGGCCGCCCGGAATTCCCTCAAAAACCATAATTTCACAAGGACCGCTCAACGTGAGAGCTGGAAAGACAAAGTATTCTCCCACTCCCGGTATCAGATTGAAGGCAACACGAGAGTAAGGTTCTTTGGGGGTCATGCCGTGAACGTAGGTCAGCGCCAGTGCGCGCTGCGGTTTATCAAAACGGGAGCGCTGTTCATCACGTTCAAACATGCGCACAATTTCGCCCTTGCCAGCAGCTACCAGCACCAACTCATAGGCGGCCGCCAACTCTTCCAGCTCTGCAATGCCCACGTCACAGATCTGCAACTTACCACCCAGCCGTTCAAATTCGTCCATCCATACCGGCATTTTCAGGCGCTGATCCACCGATTGAGCCTTATTGTCCAGTCGGGCAGACCAGTCGATCAATCTGTCGCCTGCCTTGTCAGGGTTGGGGACTGACACCCCTATTCCTTCCACCGGTGGGCAGTCATGCTCCCAGAAATTCAAGCCCAGATCTCGCTCGGTCTGCAGTGCCTGGTCGAACATGCACTGACTGGACATTACCTTACCACTGCGAATCTGCTCGCCGGTACGGTTGGAAAGAATGGTCACGTCATAGCCGGCCTTGAGCAGGCCGATGCCAGTTTGCAGGCCGGACTGGCCCGCACCTACGATTGCGATTTTGCGTGTCATGGAGAGACTCCGATCTTATTGTTATGCTGCGGGCCGAGTGAATCGACCCGTTATTGAGTTAAAGCTGGACGGTTACTCCGCCAATTTGGGAATGGCCGGTTCCTGCTGTTCCGGTCCCAGTGAGGAGTAACCGCCATCAACGGCGTAATCCGCACCGGTTACGAAACTTGCCCGTGGCGAGCAAAGGAAAAGCACCACCTCCGCCACCTCATCAGGACCACCCAAACGCCCCAACATGTGGAAAGGAGCTGCCACTCGGTCGGCCTTGGCTCGATCACCACCACTGACTTCTTCGATTACACGAGACCAGGTCCAGCCCGGCGAAACCGAGTTAACCCGAATGTCATCCGCGGCGAAATCCAGCGCCATGCTGCGGGTCAAATGTTTGAGCGCCGCTTTGCTGGCGGGGTAAATCCAGCGGCCGGTCTGAGCGGCCTGAGCCGAAATGCTGGTAAAGTTGACGATGCAGCCGCCTTTTGACTTGCTCAACCAGGGACGCACTGCCCGTGCGGCCATGACAGCACTGACCACATTGATATCCAGCGCCTTGAGCCAGTCCTCCCGGTTGGAGTCGGCACCCTCATCGAGGTAACTGCACGCCAGGTTGATCAGATAATGTAGCCCACCGAAATGCTCTGCTGTCTGCCGAACAGCGGCTTCAAGCTGACTGTCGTCCGTAATGTCGGTTTTGATAAACAAAGCCGCAGGGCCCAGCCGATCCGCCAGATTCGCCCCGGCCTGTGCGTCGATATCCAGAATCGCCACATTGGCCCCATCACGAACGAAAGCCTCAGCCAGGGCCGCACCGATCAGGGTAGCTCCCCCGGTAATCAGCGCCGTACGATTGTTGAACTCACTCATGGCCACGCCCTCATTCCTTTCCAGCGCTGCTGGGCCAGGTTGGCATCAACTCGTTGGATGGCAGAGTCTCGTCAAGCAGCTTCGCAGCCGTTTCACGGCCGGCGACCGGCAATCCCTTGGGGTCCAATACACCCAGCTGTACCAGTACCGTCGCCTGATCCCAGTAGATATGCTCGTGGTAAAGCTTGTCCCCACGGAACTTGACCACTGCAACAAAAGGAACTTCGACATACTTGCCGGTCGGTTCGATACCGGGCACCAGCCAGTCGATTTCACGATCATGGGTAAAACAAAACAGCAGCTCATCCACGATTTGGGTATCCCCTATCGTTCGGGAAATCGGAATCAGCTTGGTATCGTCCGGATTGGAATTGACGAAGTGATGTTTGTAGAAACGGTACAGGTCCTTGTAACCCACCCCTCCGGTCAGCGTCGGAATGTGGTTAACGTAGGGCTCTGCCACCATGGTTGCCATAGTATCGTCGACGTTGCGGGTATCGAATTCGTACTCACAGTGCTTGTCCCAGAGGTGAGACAGGTTGTAATGCGGACCGATGGCACGGCGCAGCACGGCCACTGAGCGCTCATGAGCAATCAGGGCCGAAGGTTTGTGATAATGCTCAGAGCCCGGACGCGCAAAGGCATGATCAACCCCAGGATAGAGATACAGCTCAACATTTTCGCGCGACTCCAGAGCCGCAAAAATATCGTTGCGTGCGGAGGCCGGACAGTACTCATCATTCTCGGCAAAATGCAGCAGCAGGCGTCCCTTAATGTTATCCGCTTCATCCAGGTGGTTCTCCATCCCCATGCCGTAGTAGCCGATGGCCGCATCCACGTCACAGCGGCAGGCCGTCAGATACGCCATGCGGGCACCCAGGCAAAAGCCCAGCACACCCACGCCACCTGTGCACTCTTCACGTGAACGCAGGACACTCAAAGCGGCATCAATGTCTTCAACACCCCTGTCCTGATCGAAGCCTTGAAAGAGCCCGAACGCCTTCTGCCATGAGTCAGGATCGTAACCAAGCTCTACATTCGCCTCTTGACGCCAGAACAGATCCGGCACCAGAACCACATATCCCTCCTCGGCATAGTAGTCCGCGATCTCGCGCATCGTAGCGTTAACGCCAAAAATCTCCTGCAACAGAATCAGGCCCGGCCCCGTCCCTGCCGATGGAACCGACAGATAACCGGTAAATGCACCTGAACCGTCTTTTGAGTCGATATCAATCTGAATTCCCATAAATGGCTCCTTTTATTATTTTTCATATTTCAGAGCCCATACTATTTAGAATTAGCCTTTTCAAACGATCCATTTCCGGCAGCAACTATCCATATAGTGCAGAAAAGTAAAATTGTTTATCCACCTCCTGCACATCACCTGTTTATAATGATCACACCCTGAGCAGCCGCAGCTCTAAATGCGGAAAGATAAATATAAGAAGGGAAGTAGCCCATGCCACCCAAAAAAACCATTCCGCCCATGTTGGCGAATGCTTTGCTGTATCAGCCTGAAACCCTGGTATTGAACTCCTGCGATATTGATGAGGTGAGAAACACGGTCGGCCAGTCATTCAAGCCACATAACTTGAAGCCCGTTCGACACACCTCTGCCCTCGAATCCAGACTGCACCAGTTTTCAGTAGGACATGTCTCATTCCATCGGCTTAAGTATGGTGGAGAGGTCGAGGTTGACCCGGAGTGCCTTGACGACTTCTTCCTGGTCCAGATGCCGCTGACAGGCAAGGCCGACATCAGCTGTGGCGACTGTTCGTTACTCTCGAGCTGCCAGCAGGGCGTGGTTTTAAACCCGACTAAACGCCTCAAGATGCACTACAACAGCGAATGCGATCAGTTGATGCTGCGCATAAGCCGCCTGGAGCTGGAGCAAGTCTGCAGCCGCTTGCTGGGGCACAACCTCAAGCATCCGATAGAATTCGATTGTCACCTTGACTGGTTGCACTCGCCTGCCTGGCTGCACATGTTGGAATACATCATTCAGTTGCAAAAAGATGCACCTGACTGTCTTCAGCAAACACTGGTATCCCGGCAACTGGAAGAGCTGGTCATCAGCACGCTGTTGAGTCAGCAACCCGGTAACTACCTGGAGGAGCTCACCCAGGATGCTCGGTCACTGGCCCCCGCCATGTCAAACGCGTGGAAGAATACATCGAGTCACATGCCAAAGACCCGCTTACCCCCGGTATGCTGGCCGAACTGGCGGGTGTAAGCGTACGCACACTGTATGCCGGATTTCGCGACTTTCGCCACATGAGCCCGATGGAGTTCCTGCGTAACGTTCGACTCCAGCGAGTACGAGAGTCTTTACAGAACCCTGATAACCATCAGACCGTTACCGACACGGCCATACACTGGGGGTTTTCACATATGGGCCGCTTCAGCAAGGAATATCAGCTGCTGTTTGGCGAAAAGCCCAGCCAAACCAAGCGCAAGGCGCAAGCCTGAAAGCCCGCGCCTTGCCTCGACCCTGCTTGATCAACTAGAGCAGCATCAGTGACAGCTGAGGGAAGGCACTGAGCAGTATCAGGGTAACCAGTGTTGCCAACAGGAACGGCAAAAGTGAGCGGAAGATTTTCATCGGCGGGATGCCGGTCATTGACGACCCAATGAACAACCCGGCCCCCACAGGTGGTGTCAAAAGCCCCATGACCAGCGTCAGGCACACCACAACACCGAACTGATAGGCACTGATATCGAACTGTTGCTGTGCAATTGGCAGCAGGATTGGTACCACCAGAATCAGGGCCGCGATACCATCGATCACCATTCCCACCAGAATCAGTACACCTACGACCATCAACATGAACACGAAGGGATCGGTTGTCTGCTGTGCAATCCACGCGGCTGCCGCCTGAGGAATCTGCTCATACACAATCACCCAGCCAAACACACCGGCGGCCGATATCAGCATGATCACCATGCCCGAGTTCAGCGCTGTACGTTTGAGAATATCCGGCAGGTGAGAAAACTTAAGGTCTTTGTAGACATACTTGCCGATCAACAACGCGGCCAGCGAGGCCAGCGCCGCCGACTCTGTCGGGGTCGCCAGACCTGTCAGAATACCGCCGATGATCACCAGCGGTATCAGGCCAGCCGGAATACCCATCAGTATGTAGCTTTTCATCTGCTGGCGATCGGGCCATTGTCCTGCCGGGTATTGCTGGACCAAGCCGATCACGGCGATGACGATAAAAAATAGCCCCGACATCAACAAGCCAGGCACGATACCTGCGATGAACATCTCGGCAATCGGGATCTGCGCCAATACGCCAAACAGCACAAACAGCATGGAGGGCGGAATGATGGGCGACAGCAAGCCACCAGCGGCGGTGATGGCTGCCGCATAGGAGCCGGAATAACCCTCCTTCTCCATTGCAGGCACCATGGCTCGCGACATGATCGCGATCTGTGACGCCGCAGACCCCATGATCGCAGCCATCATCATGTTGGCAACGAGGTTGATATAGGCAAGCCCGCCTCTGAAGCCTCCCACAAAGATGCGTGCCAGATTGATCAGGCGTGAAGTCAGCCCGCCCTCGTTCATTAATTCGCCGGCCAGCATGAACAACGGAATCGCCAACAGGCCGTAGCTTTCAATGGCGCCAAACAACTGCTGTGGATAGGAACTGAACAACACCGTATTACCGGACGTCGCGATATACCATAATGCCGTCAGTGCCAGAACCAGTGCGATCGGAACAGCGCAAAAAAGAAGTATAAGAAAGAAAACAAACGTCATGCCGAAGCCCTCTTGAAATAAACAGCTTTCTTCAGGCTTCCTGCCATATTACTCAATGCATGAACGGTTAGGGTGAACGAAAAAAATGGCAGTATCAGCCAGGGCCATATTTTAAGTGCCCCAAGAGTATTTGTTTTTTCCGAATATACAAAATTGAATGTATCACCCTGAAATGCCCGGATATCAAAATCAAATGCATACAGGGTTGCGGGATCAAGCCAGTGCCAGCACAAAACCATCAAACTCACGGCAAAAGCCAGGATCATCAAGTCGGAAAAGCACTGCATCCACGCCCGACTGCGTTCGCCCAACAGGTCAACCAGTATAGTGACTGCAATGACCTGACGTCTTTTGAGCACAACGGATGTAGCCAGAAAAGTGGTCCAAACCATGGCATAGATGGCCAGCTCATCAACCCAATAGATCGCCATCCCCAGGGAGCGGCTGACGATGTTCAGCAAAATAAGAAGGGTAACGGCTCCAGCCAATACCGCTGCAGCAACCATTTCAACTCTGGCCAATGCCTCGGAAAAGGCTCTCAACATAATGGAATCCTCACCCGCAACGGGGTTTACCGCTGCGGGCTTTTACAGAGTGGCTCAGGCTCAGTTGCTCTTGATGTCGGCAGCAGCCTGTCTCAGGTTGGGCAGCGACTTGGACTTGGCGGACCAGATTTTTTCCCAGTCATCGATGGCTGCAGCAAAAGTCTCTCTGCCCGCCTCTTCGATAGTAATATCAAGCGCACGCAGCTGCTGTTCCTGCTGACTTTCCTGCTGTTGGAAGTGATCAATCACACCATCAAGATGCTTCCGCATGCTGGCCTGAAGCAACTGGCGATCTTCCTTGCTCAGATCTTTCCATACACGACCGGACACCACCCCCACCATCGGGAACATCATGTGGTTTGAAATCAGCAGGTTGTCGGCACGCTCATAAAACTTGAAGATCAGAATGGAGTCGAAATCCATGTCAATCGCATCGATCTGCCCATTGGCCAGCGCATCGTACACGGCCGGCAGCGGCAGGGGCGTCGGTGCTGCACCGGTCGCCATGTAGAAATCACGCAGAGGCTCAAACGGTGTAATGCGCAGCTTCTTGCCCACCAGATCATCCGGCCCCTTGGCAGGGCTTCGACTCATGACCTGACGCATTCCCGCCATGCCGTAGCCAACACCGACCAGTCCCGCTTCAGCCGGCAACTGGTTCAACAGATCGTTGGCTGCATCGGATCTCAACAGAGCGGCGGCCTGATCAATATTGTCGACCAGGTAAGGTGCATAGAGCGCACCGAAGTCCGGTACCCGGTTGGAAATCTCGGCAATAGTAAGGAATGCCATATCCAGCGCACCGGTTTGCAGTTGCTGCACCATTTGGGCTTCGTTACCCAGCTGCTGCGCCGGAAAGATCGAAATATTGTGCTCGCCACCTGATTGTTCCTTTACCTCATCGGCAAAGGCAACGGCAGCCTGCGTCCATTTATGTGACGGAGGCGTAATCAAGCCAAGGCGGAAGTCGCGCGCCTGAGCCGGCAGAGCCATCGCCAGAGCCAGTGCACCGGTCATGACAGGAGTGAGTAAGCGTTTGATAGACATAGGTAAACTCCAATGTTTTATTATTCTGGTCAGGACTGCGCCGAAGCGAAGATCCCGCCTCAGGTCAAAGCAGTCAGAAAGCGTTCATTAAGCTGGCGATCGTGATAGAAAATCGCTTTGCCAAGCATATCGGCGTCCCAAGTGATCGGCTCATGATCCGGGTAGAAATAATCCCCGCCACAGAATACCTCATTCCGATTGCCGGATGGATCAAAGAAATAGATTGTTTGACCATGGGTGATGCCGTGACGGGTTGGACCGATGTCAATCGAGGTATCGGTCATCGAGATCAGATCCCCGGCCCGCAACACATCCTGCCAAGTCTCCAGCAGGAAAGAGGCATGGTGGAATTTATTGGGCTCGGGGTGATCGATGAAAGCAATATCGTGCGCCTTCATACTGCAGGTCAGAAACTGTGCCACACGCTTGCCATCAGGGGTCACCACCTGCTCACACAGATCAAAGCCCAGTACTTCTTTGAACAGCTCCAGCGTTTTGTCCAGCTCCGGGCCATACAGCAGGCAATGATCAAAGCGCTCGGCCTTCATGCCCTTGAGGTCTCGCGGCCAGGCTTCCGGGTTATGATTACCCACGCCGTAGCGACCGGTCTGCACCTTGTCGGCGAACAGCTCAAAGCTGTGACCGGTCGGGGCCACAAAGCGGATACGACGACCACAGCCTTCCAGCTCACCGGCCGGAATCTGGTCCACCTGACAGCCGAAGGCGATCAGTTCGCCGTGCAGCTGCTCCAGTGCCGCTTCACTCACTACCTTGAACCCCATAAAATCCATCCCCGGCTGATCGGCTTCACGCAACACCACCGAAAATCGATCCACCTCGGTCCAGCCCTTGAGATACACGCGGCCCCGGCTGTCCCGATCCACTTCAATCAGCCCCATCAAGTCGCGGTAGTGAACCAGAGCCTCATCCAGATCCAGCACCCTGATTTGGACATGGCCTGGACGCATTACACCTTTTTTCATTGTGCTTACCTCATCATTATTATTGTATTGGGCTACCTGTTAACTGGCCGAAAACTTCTCGAAGTAGATGCTGGCATTCGCCATCTGACGCTGATCCAGCCAGTTCTTGACCGCTTCGACCATCGGCGGCGGGCCACACAGGTAAGCGTCGACCTCGCCATCGTTAAAGTGATGTTCTTCAAACAGGTCCGTCACCACCCCCAGTGAGCCCTGCCAGTCCTCACTGGGTTGCATGACGATGGTCTGAAAATCGAACCCGGGTATACCCTGCCTGTAGCGCTCCAGCCGCTCCAGTTCACACAGGTCTTCGGGGCGCGTCACGCCATAGAACAGTGTTACCGACTGGTTGATTCCGCCAGGGGCTGATTCCATCTGATCCAGCATCCCCAGAAAGGCCGCCAGTCCGGTTCCACCTGCCACCATAATCAATGGCCGCTTGACCTGTTGCAGATAAAAAGCCCCCAGCGGTGCTTTCAGTCGGATCCGGTCACCCGGCCGGGCACGCTCACGCAGGTAATTGCTCATCACTCCGTCCGGCAGTAAACGGATCAGAAGTTGCAACTGATTATTTTCATTGGGCTGACAGGCAAAAGAGTAAGACCGCCACTCGTCAGTACCCGGCACCTCAACATGGGCATACTGTCCGGGCAGGAAGTCCAGCTGCCCCATGCGCCCACGGGCATCCAGGTGCAGCGTTGAGGTGGAGTCAGACAGTACTTCCACTTTTGCCACAACGGCTTCAACTACTTCAGGTCCGGCACTGCTGCACAGCGAAGAGTCAAAGTCGAAGCGTACCGCACAGTCACTTTCGACCCGCATCTGGCAGGCCAGAATGCCTCCTCTGGCCAGATCATCTTCACTGAGCGCATCCTCATCTACATATTCGAGGTCATATTGCCCCGACTGGCAGGTGCCCTTGCAGGAGGCGCAGACCCCTTCGCGACAATCAACCGGCAACGTTAGGCCATGACGCAGGGCGGCATCGATCAGCATTTCACCGGGGTTGATCGAAATAAAATGGGTCCGTCCATCACTGAAGTTCAGTGCTACCTTATGCATACTACTCACCACTTCTTTCGGGGATCATGAGCACCTTGCGGTGCTCAGACATGGTAGAAATCCAGCACATGGCGGATTTTGTCATTCAACACGATGGAGCGCTTGCTTGTGATCTTCCAGTCATTGCCCTCTTCACGCAGACGGTATTCCGCCCAGCCAAAGAAGCATTCGGCTTCGCCAAAGCGGTAGAAATGGGTGACCCAATTGACTCTGGCCTTCCACTGCCCATCTTCCTGCTGTTCCGCCTGAACATTGTTGATCAGGTGCACAGTGCGCGGCATCGGGGTACAGGCTGCACTTTTGCCGGTACGGATACGGAACACTCGGTCCTCTAGCCCGGCCCGATTCGGGTAATAGATCAGAGACATTTCACGCTTGGGGTCTGTGGTATACACATGCTCGCTATCCCATTGCGGCATATGAAACTCGGCACTCTCGTCAAACGCTGCCAGGTATTCATCCCACTGCTGACGATCACAATATTCGGATGTGCGGTACAGGAACTGCTCGATGCTCTGGATAACATTGCTCATTGCTTAACCCTCCTTCTTTGCCTTGGCTGCCAGACCTTCGAGCAGATAACGCTGCCACGCGGAATGCTGATTCACGTACAGGCCTTCCTGAGTAAACTCGGTACCGGTCAGCACCGGGCTGATGCCCAGTGCCTCGGTATTAACCGTGGGCTCTGCTGTCCAGTTTTCACAACCGCGCGAGATGTCATTC
Organism: Marinobacterium iners; assembly: GCF_017310015.1. Lineage (NCBI taxonomy): Bacteria > Pseudomonadati > Pseudomonadota > Gammaproteobacteria > Oceanospirillales > Oceanospirillaceae > Marinobacterium > Marinobacterium iners. Next base: position 1,033,636 of record NZ_CP022297.1, on the reverse strand, counting down.
CAGCGCTCTGCACGCCCTTCAAAGCCGATCTGGGCTTCACGAAACTCGACCAGATCGTCCGGCGTTCCCATACCCGAGACATTAAAGAAGTCCTCGAACTGGCGGATACGGTTCTCACGGTCAGCATCCGATTCACCCTTCACGCCCAGGCAGAAACTGTGTACTTCCGTTTTGTTCCAGGCCACAGGGCGAATAACACGCAGCTGAGAGCTGATCTGATCCATGAAGAAGAGGCTGGGATAGATGTTCAGGTTGCGAAGGCGATGCATCATCCACTCGGCACGTGCCTGACCATACTCTTCAACCAGTCGCGGCATCACCGAGGCATAGCCCGGTCGCACGTCAGGGTTGGGCATATCACTGAACAGGATGGTGTGGCCATTCTTGAATGCAAACCAGCCATCATCGGTTTCCTTGTCACCGGCTCCCAGCTTGCTGTAATCCAGGGTTTTACGGGCTTCGTTGGATTTGGCGGCTTCCTGCTGCTGACGCTGCTGCACGGTAGCAACATAATTGAAGTGCACGGTACTGACATGGTAACCGTCCAAACCGTTTTCGTTCTGCAGCTTCCAGTTGCCGTCATAGGTGTAGGACGAAGCACCCGGCAGTACTTCAAGTTCGCCTGTGGGAGACTGGGCGGCCATCATGTCGAATCCGATCTTTGCATCACCCAAAAATTCTTCCAGCGACTGGGCCGACTCGGTATTCAGGTTGATAAAGACAAAGCCCTTGTAATTGCTGACCAGTGCCTTGCGCAGGCCGCGGGTAGACTTGTCAAAGTCCGCTGGGTACTCGTCAGGCGCCTTGACCTTGACCAGCTTGCCATCGGTCTTGTAGCACCAGGCATGGAATGGGCAGGTAAACGTGGACTGATTGCCCTTGCACACACGCGTAAGGGTTGCACCACGGTGCTGACAGGCGTTGAGCAGCGCATGAATTTCACCCTTGGCATCACGGGTGATGATCATCGGTTGACGGCCAGCCTTCATGGTGAAAAAGTCGTTGGGGTTGGCAACCTGGCTTTCGTGGCAGGCAAAAATCCAGGTGTTCTCAAAGATCAATTCCATCTCGAGATCGAACAGTTCTCGATCAGTGAAGATCTCACGAGCCACTCGGTAGGTCTTGTCATCAGGACGGTAGTCAAGCGCGGACTCAATCCTGTCGCGCCAGCTCTCAAGGGTCTGTTTGTTATTATTCATACTCAGGTCTCCTTTGGTGGCGAGCCAGTAACCACACCCGCCGTTTCTTTCGTCCTGTACATAAGACCAGAGCCGCGCACGGTGGAGCTATCCGCATTTTCGAGAAGATCTATCCTCTTTTCCCCTCCCTCGTCTGGTTGAATCCATTGCTGAAGCGCCAGCCGGCCAAACCTTGACCCCTTTGCACGCCGGGTGCTAGATTAAAAAGTGGTTCAAGCAATAACCCAACAGACCTGAATATTTATAGTAATTAAAACTGGTTGTTCGATGCTGAATAAAAACTACGATTTGGGAAGTACTGGTCCCACAAAGATTATTGCGGATATTCGTGATGCGGGTGATGCCATATCCTGGATGTCCAATATATGCGGCCCACATGAGCTGAAAGTCCACAATGCAAATAAAATGCATTTCAGGTATATTGGTAATGTATTAAACTCGACGACAACGGCTATTGGTCATATTGAATACGGCACAGACGTTACCGTTAAAGTTGAAGATCTCAACAACAGTTATAGCATCAGCCTTCCGGTCAGCGGATTCCAGGAATTGGATACGGGTGATAATACGGTTCAGTCCAATGTAACCAGTGGCGTCATCATCTCGCCGGCCAATGCCTGCGAGCTGCGAATCAGTGGCAACTGCCGTAAAACGCTGGTACGAATTTCCCGCCAGGCCATGGAGCTTGGCCTGGAATCCCTGATTGGACAAAGTATCAGCAAACCCTTGATCTTTGAATCAAAAATGGATGCGAACATCGGTGCATCCAGTGCCTGGTGGCGTACCATTCACTATATTGAGAGCGAGCTGTCCAACCCTGATAGCCTGTATAACAGCCCTGCCTTTATTCGTGACATCGAGCAGGCCCTGATCAAAGGCATTCTGACCTCACAACCACACAACTATTCAGATGAAATCAAGCGTGCGATTCACAGCAAACTTCCCTCTTACCTGATTAAAACCATTGACTACCTTAAGTTGAATGCTCGCAACGAAATACATATTGATGATATTGAGTGGATATCAGGGGTTTCACGAAACAAGTTATATTCTGATTTCAAACGCTATATCGGTGTTCCACCCACTGCCTATTTAAAACGCATCCGAATGGAAGGTGTTCGTACCGATATTATTAGATGCACAGGTGAAGAGAGCATTTCCACTCTGGCATTCAGTTGGGGCTTCAATCATTTGGGACGCTTTTCAACTGAATACAGAAAAATGTTCGGTGAAACGCCATCCGAAACTCAGGCCAAGGCCAGGTTCAACCTCTGAACAGAGGCAACCCGGCCCGGTCCGCCTATCCCAATACGGTATCCAACACCAGCATGGCAGCGAAACCGCCCATCAGGCCAAGCGTGGCCGGTGTCTGATGGCCGTTGCGGTGAGTTTCGGGAATGACCTCATGTGATACCACAAAAATCATGGCCCCTGCAGCAAGCCCCAGCCCAACCGGATAGGCCAGAGGCAAACCTCCCGCTATACCGATACCCAGGAACGCTCCCAGCAGCTCCATTAAGCCTGTACCCGAGGCGACAATGGCAGCCATCACGGGACTCAACATGGCCGCTCTGAGCGCCAAGGCAACCGCCAACCCTTCGGGAACATTCTGGAACAGAATAGCCATTGTCAGTGGCATACCCACACTCAAGTCGTTGTCGGCAAAACTGACCCCGATCGCCATCCCTTCGGGCAGGTTATGCAGTGCAATGGCCAGAAAGAACAGCCAGACTCGGCCTATTCGCTCGCACCCCGGACCACAGGGCCCCTCGTTCTCGTGTTCATGCGGCGTGAACTTGTCCAGCCCCAGCATAAGCAACACACCCAACCCCATACCGGTAATCACGACTGCAGCCGCAATATACTCCACACTGACCAGGCGCTCAGCAGCCTCAATACCCGGCAGAATCAGCGAAAATGCACTGGCCGCCAGCATCATACCCGCGGCGAACCCCAGCATGGTATCCTGCGTTCTGGCCTTTATATCCCGCAGCAGCAACGCAAGGCTTGCCCCCACAGCAGTCGAGACAAAGCCCCCCAGTCCACCCAGCATGGCATTACCAAAACGCTCTCCGCCGCCATTTTGAATTTCAACAAGGCTGTTCTGTAACAGCAGCAAGAGTACAGCCACCACCGCAACCGCCATCCCGATGGCTGCCGTGCGGTGCTGGCGTATCTCTCGCCACAATACATCCTTGAACGAATAGTCGGGCGCCTGAACCTGATCCATGACAACAGCTCCAATCATGTGGATATGTCACTTTATCTTAGCGCCACGCAACACACAGCGTCTAATCACCACTGACTATGCAGTTGATCGCTGAAAGCAATAGTTGAACGAAACCGCTTCGCAGTAGCTCCCTACTGACCGCCCCCGCAGGGTGATCGTCACCAGGTGCTATCCCGTTGCTCCGGCACACAATTTACAGCGACGTTAGGGCTGATCATAGTGACCACCAATAGCGAAGATATAAATGGACTTTTCGTCAAACCGATATATCAAACGATCTTTTTGTGATATCCGTTTGGACCAGAGGCCAGAGAGGTTGTACTTAAGTGGTTCAGGCTTCCCCAATCCTGAAGCAGGATCGTTTGAACGCAGCATTTCCTTGAGTAATTTACACAAAGCCTTGTGCAATTGTTTGTCCTTCTCGCGCATAGTTTCATACGCTTCCCAGGTGTTGCCTTCAAATACCAGTGATCTCATTCATTTGCTCTTCAGTCGGTATATAGCCTTTGTCGCGGTTGTGGGTTTCCAGAGAGTGGGCAATCTGTTGCATGAGGCTCTGGTTTTGGAGAACATGAAGTGTTTCTTGTTCTCTCTCCCAGTCATCGGCGCTCATTACAACGAAAGCCTCTCCGGCTCGTCGAGTTACCTTGAGTGGCTCATGTCTGTTAACCACTTGTTCTACAAAGCCTTTCAGGTTGTCTCTAAATTTGTTTACACTGATCGTGTCCATAACAGCACCTTCATGTACGGAGTTTCCGTACCAGTATATGTCAAGCGTCCTAACAAGGCCAAGGCAGCAGAACGTGTAGTTCCCCAATAAAAAAGAACCCCGCCAGTGGCGGGGTAAAAGCTACAGTCAACGAGAGTTAAAACGATGTTGCATTGGCTGGGGCGCTAACGCCCCAGCTTCTTGGCCGACTGGCCACCGATACCGAAATGCTGTTTCGGCATCTCGGTAATGATGACCCGGACATTGGCCTCGGGGGAGTCGAGTGAGCGAGCAATCGCGCTGGTCACTTCCGCGATCAGCTGCTCTTTCTGCTCATCCGAGCGCCCTTCCATGATATGGATTTGTGCTACCGGCATGGTGGCCTCCTCAGACGAACTTGCCGCTCAGAGTACCCAGACCCTGATAGCGTACGGTGAAGGCGTCACCCTTGTTCACCTGCACCGCTGCGGTGATCGCACCGATCATGATGAAGCTGCCCGCGGGCAGACTTTCGCCACGGTCGGCCATCATGTTGGCGAGCATGGCAACGGAAGCCGCCGGATGACCCAGTACGGCAGCGCCGGCACCGGTCTGAACCACTTCACCGTTGATCTCCATGACCACACCGATGTTCTTCAGGTCCACATCGGCGATGTCGGCCATGCGGCCGCCGGTGACGAAGCGGCTGGAAGAGGAGTTGTCGGCAATCACGCTCTTGAGGTCGAACTTGAAATCCTTGTAGCGCGAGTCGATCACTTCAACGGCCGGCATGACGAAATCGGTTGCGCGCAGCACATCACCGATGTGGACGCCCGGGCCTTTCAGTTCGTGTTTCAGTACAAACGCCAATTCAGCCTCGATCTTCGGATGGATCAGCTCATCGTGCTTAATCTCGCCACCCTCAGGTACGCTAAAGTAGTCGGCCAGGAAGCCGTAGCAGGGCTGCTCGACACCCATCTGCGCCATCTTGGCCCAAGAGGTCAGGCCCATCTTCATGCCAACGATCTTGTGGCCACGCTCTTCCTTGCGGCGACGAATTTCCCACTGGATGTCGAAGGCATCCTTGTAGGTCATTTCAGGATAATCGTCCGTGATCTTGGTGATCTCATAGGCTTCCAGCTCGGCGTTTTCACAGTGAATCGCCAGCTCTTCAATCTGTGCCGGTGTCAGTTTGTTCTCGTATACTTCAGCCATTAGATCAACCCCTTCTCTTTCGCCATGGTCAGTGCCAGGTCTTCAATCATGTCTTCCTGTCCGCCTACGGTGCCGCGACGGCCCAACTCGACCAGTATGTCGCGCGCCGAGATGCCGTATTTTTTCTCCGCACGTTCCGCGAACAGCAGGAACGAGGAGTACACACCGGCATAGCCCAGCGTCAGGGCGTTGCGATCGACACGGATCGGCTGATCCATGATCGGTACGATCAGGTCTTCCGCCACATCCATAATCTTGTACAGGTCAACGCCGGTCTCGACGCCCATGCGATCCAGCACGGCGCAGAACACTTCCAGCGGGGTGTTACCAGCACCGGCACCCAGACCCGCTACGGAGCCGTCGATGCGTGAGGCACCGGCTTCGATCGCGGCCAGGGAGTTGGCGATCGCCATGCCCATGTTGTGGTGACCGTGGAAGCCGACTTCGACCTCTTTCGGCAGTTCTGCACGCAGCAGGCCGATGCGGGCGGTGACGTCATCCGGCAGCATGTAGCCGGCGGAGTCGGTGGCGTAGATGCAGTTGGCGCCGTAGCTGACCATCAGTTTGGCCTGTTCCAGGATCTTCTCCGGGCTGACCATGTGCGCCATCATCAGGAAGCCAACGGTGTCCATTTCCATTTTGGCGGCCATGCCGATGTGCTGTTCGGATACATCCGCTTCGGTGCAGTGGGTGGCCACACGGATGGTGGAGACGCCGCAGTCCCGGGCCATTTTCAGGTGGTCAACGGTACCGATCCCCGGCAGCAGCAGCGCGGAGATTTTGGCGTTTTTCATCTTGGGCACGACGGCGCTGAGGTATTCTTCGTCGCTGTGGGCCGGGAAGCCGTAGTTCAGTGAGCGACCGCCGAGGCCGTCACCGTGGGTGACTTCGATCAGTGGCATGCCCGCCTCGTCCATCGCCGAGGCGATGCTGACCATTTCGTCCAGGCTGATCTGGTGGCGCTTGGCATGCATGCCATCGCGCAGGCTCATGTCGTGCAGGGTTACTTTTTTGCCGTTCAGGTTCATGTTCTGTTCTCCCCTTAGCCGCGTGCCGGCAGTGTGATGGTGCCGTTGGCCGCTTCTTCAGCAAACATCTCGGCGGTGCGCAGACCAGCAGCCGTCATGATGTCCAGGTTGCCGGCGTACTTGGGCAGGAAGTCGCCCAGCCCTTCCACCTGCATGAAGCAGGAGACCTTGTTGCCATCAAACACGGGGCCGTTGACCAGGGTGTAACCCGGTACGTATTTCTGTACCTCTTTCACCATGGCGTGGACGGACTCGGTGATGGCGGCCTGATCCGGCTCGCTCTCGGTGAGGCAGTGGATGGTGTCACGCATCATCAGCGGTGGCTCGGCAGGGTTGATGATGATGATCGCCTTGCCCTCTTTGGCACCGCCGACCTTTTCAACGGCACCGGCCGTGGTGCGGGTGAACTCGTCGATGTTCTGACGGGTGCCCGGGCCTACGGAACGGGAGGAGACGGTGGCGATGATCTCGCCGTATTCAACCGGTTGCACGCGGCTGACCGCCGCGACCATCGGGATGGTGGCCTGGCCACCGCAGGTGACCATGTTGACGTTCATCTCCAGGTTCTTGGCATGGTCGGTCAGATTGACCGGCGGGATGCAGAACGGGCCGATGGCGGCGGGGGTTAGGTCAACCATGATCACGCCCAGTTCGTTCAGCTTGCGGCTGTTCTCGGCATGGACATAGGCGGAGGTGGCGTCGAAAGCGACACGGATATCGTCTTCAATGATGTGCGGCAGGATACCGTCCACGCCGGTGGCGCAGGTCTTGATGCCCATTTCGGCGGCACGCTTGAGGCCTTCGGACTCGGGGTCGATACCCACCATCCAGACCGGCTCGATCCACTCGGAACGCTGCATTTTCATCAGCAGGTCGGTGCCGATGTTACCCGGGCCAATGATGACCGCTTTGAGTTTTTTGCTCATGTTTCGTACTCCTGTAATCAACGGGACCGATCAGATGAAACGGACAGACGCACTGCCGATGCCACCGATGCTGACACTCATGAAATCACCGGCCTTGACCGGCTCCAGCGGAACCAGGGAACCGGACAGAATCACTTCACCGGCCTTCAACGGAATGCCGAACTGACCCAGAGTGTTGGCCAGCCAGGTAACACAGTTCACCGGGCTGCCCAATGCTGCGGCACCGGCACCGGTGCTGATGATGGAACCGTTTTTCTCAACCACCATGCCACAGGTCGCCAGATCGACCTTGCGCGGATCAACAGCACGGTCACCCAGTACAAACAGACCACAGGAAGCGTTGTCCGCCACGGTGTCCTGAATTTTGATCTCCCAGTTCTCGACACGGGAGTCCACCACTTCAAAGCAGGGAATAACGCAGTCGGTCGCTGCCAGTACATCAGCGTTGGTGATGCCAGGGCCCATCAGGTCCTTTTTCAGGATGAAAGCGATCTCACCTTCAGCCTTGGGTTGCATCAGACGCTCGGAGATAGGCATCTCTTCGCCCTGGCTGAACGCCATAGAGTCGGTCAGGTAACCGAAGTCCGGCTGGCCAACCTTGAGCATGTTCTGCACCGCCTTGGAGGTCAGACCGATCTTCTTGCCGATCACTCGCTCACCGGCTTCGATACGGCGTTCCAGCATGCGCAGGGAAATGTGGTAGGCGTCATCAATGGTGATATCGCTGAAGCGTTCAGTCAGCGGGCGTACCGGCTTGCGGTCGACCATTGCCTGGTAAAGCTCGTCGCCGCAGGCTTGAATCTGTTGCTTATCCATAGAACTCTCTTTTATTGGCTGTGCTGAAGGCGATCTGCTTCAGTAAGGAAGTCAGATACCAATTTTGTGAAACGTTCGCTGTGTTCAATCTGGGTCCAGTGACCACAATGGCCAAACACGTGCAGCTGGGCATTGTCGATCCACTGCGCCAGCGTAAGACTGGTCTGCAACGGAATGACCTCATCTTCACGGCCGTGAATGATCAGGGTCTCGTGAGGCAAGGCCCGAATATCCGCCTCGGGACTGGCCATGGCATCCACCCAGCGTTGACGCGGTGCGGGGAACATGGCCGCGAAAGATTCCTGAAAACCGGGGCGGATACTGGCTTCATAGCGCAGGCGCGCCAGTTCGTCGTTTACCAGCGAGCGGTCGTAGGCGAAGACATCCAGCAGGCGGCGCATGGTCTCGAAGGAAGGTTCATAGCCCCAAACAGCGTCCAGCCCCGGTGTAATCTCAAACGGAACACCGACACTGCCCATGAGCACCAAACGGCGAACCCGCTGCGGGTGTCGAATCGCCAGTGCCAACGCCAGGGCGCCGCCGAAGGAGTTACCTACCAGATCCGTTTGCTCGATTTCCAGTGTATCCAGCAGATCGATGGCATGTGTCACCCAACGCTCCATGTTGTACACCTGGTCAGCCGGACGCTCGGTATAACCAAAACCAAGCATATCCAGCGCCACAACACGGCGCTGCTTTGCCAATTCCGGCATCACCAGACGCCAGTTGGCCCAAGCCGTCACCCCCGGCCCGGAGCCATGGATCAACAACACGGGAAATCCTTCGCCCAGATCGTGCACGTTGGTCTGAACACCCTTTACGTCCAACATCTGACCTATTTCGGGATTGCTCATCGCATGGCTCCTGTTGCTCTGGACCGATATCAGCCTTACAGCTTGATGCAGATGTTTTTGGTTTCGGTGTAGAACTCGAGTCCATGCACGCCTCCCTCACGGCCGATACCGGACTGCTTGGCACCACCGAAAGAGGTACGCAGGTCACGCAGGAACCAGGAGTTCACCCAGGCCAGACCCACTTCCATCTGCTCGGCTACACGTACGGCACGGGCAGAATTTTCAGTCCAGATGGCGCATGCCAGTCCGTACTCGGTGTCGTTGGCCAGCTCGATCGCTTCCTCTTCGGTATCAAAGGGACGGATATGGCAGCAAGGGCCAAAGATCTCTTCACGCACCACTCGGGCATCATCAGACAGGCCGGTCCAGATGGTCGGCTCGATCCATGCTCCACCGTTCAGCTCTTCACCCATGTCCGGGATGCCACCGCCAATTTCGACCGTTGCACCCTCTTCACGAGCCAAATCGTAGTAATACTTGACCTTGTCACGGTGCTCCAGACTGACCAGCGGGCCGAAGTTGGCAGCAGGATCTTCCGGACGGCCCAGCTTCAGCTTGGCCACCTCTTCCTTCATGCGCGACAGGAACTTGTCGAAAATGGGGCGCTCAACGTAGACACGTTCGGTACCCAGACACACCTGACCGCAGTTGACGAAAGCCGAGCGCATGGTGCCCTCAACCGCCTTCTCAATATCGCAGTCTGCAAACACCAGGCCGGGGTTCTTGCCGCCACATTCCATGGAAATGTTGCGCAGGCCAACGGAAGCAGCACGCATGATCGCCTCGCCGGTACGGGTTTCACCGGTGAAGGTGATCGCATTAACCAACGGATGCGTGGTCAGGAATTCACCGGCCGAGTTGGGGCCGAAACCGTGCACCACGTTGAATACACCCGGCGGTACGCCGCACTCATTCATCACTTCACCCAGAAGGGTGGTAGTGGCCGGTGTTTCTTCAGACGGCTTGACCACAACGGTGTTACCACAGGCCAGTGCCGGACCAACCTTGAAGGTCATCAACAGCAGCGGCAGGTTCCACGGAGAGATAACCGCGATGACGCCCTTGGGTGTACGATGACCCACGTTCAGTGCGCCCTGCCCATCCGGTGTATCCATGCGGAACGCTTCAGTCGGATGGTTGGCAAGGGTTTCGGAGAAGGCCTTGAAGTTGGCCGCACCACGCGGAATGTCGATGTGGCTGGCGATGGAACGCGGCTTACCGGTATCGAGACACTCGGCTGCGAGAAACTCTTCAAAGCGCTCGTTGATACGATCCGCAACCTTGTTAAGCAGCGTGGTACGCTGAGCCTGAGTCAGCTTGCCCCAGGGGCCTTTCAGCGCAGCCTTGGCGGCACGCACTGCCGTATCGACTTCCGCCTCACCGGCTTCGTGGACCATACCGATCAGGCTGTTATCCACCGGGCAACGGTTCTCGAAGGTCTTGCCGCTGGCTGAGGCGACATACTCACCGTTGATAAAGTGTTTGAACTCTTTCATGGCTCACCTTATTTGTTACGACCGGGTTGGTCAGGTCGCGGACTTTTATGGTCGGATTACACAGTCACTGCCTGTACTGAAGGCGGTGCATTAGAGTGAAATCCAGTATAGCGTTGCAAAAACGGGATAGAAGGCGCAAAAACGGGGGTTGGTGATTCCAGTTTCGGGAATTAGGATCATACATGGAATATCGACAGGGAACTTTGTTTTTACCGCTTTGGCCGGATGAACCACCAACCGGTACCATCATGCTGACCGCGCCTCAAAAAAATAACCCGGGGAAGGGGACCCGGGTTACTCTTCATGCTGTTCTAATCAATAATCAGAACTTGTACATCGCCATCAGCTCAAGCTGCTGCCCCGCAGGACGTGTACCGTGTGTGGCCAGGTTCTGGTCTCGCCACTCGATACCAAAATCAAGCCCTGGCAAGTAGTTGTACACCAGATTGACGTGACCAATCTTCAATGTATCTTCGGCCCCGGCTGACGTTTCATCGGCCTCAATTTGGGCATAGCGAACTGCGCCTGTCAGTTTGTCATTGAACTTGTGCGAGACACCCGCAACGATGCCTGTGGTTTTAATCAACTCACCGGCAGCATTCGCATCAACGGCTGGCCTGAGAGTCGGGTGCCAGGCACCACCGTAACCGAATCCGGAATAGACCCCCTGCCCTTCACCGTGATAGCCGTTCAAGTGCAGTGTGGTCGCGCCCAGTGAGTACTTGCCCGCATAGATCAAAGCGGCACCAAACTCCGAATCGTCACTGCTGTTGGTGGTGTTGCTTCTGGCAACATCTCGTCCAGCCAGAGCAATGCTCGCGGCATGACCACCTTCGAATTTTTTCGCATAGTTGATAACGAAGTCAGGGTAATCCGCATCATCATTAATGGGGTCCTGCAACGTGAAGCGGACATCGCCCATCTGGTAATGCATGACCATATCCGGTCGAACAACACCACCATTTCCACCAGTGTTACCCTTACCAGCATTGAAGAAGTCAAGGTGCGGAACATCATAGGGAACCGAAGCCAAGAACTGACCGCTCCAGGTTTGTCCCAGTGTCAGGTTATCGACCTTGAGAAACGCGTGGCGCAAACGCCAGTCGTAGGTCGACCCCGTGGCATCGCCACCATAGAAGTCCCCTTCCACAAAGCCCATCAAAGAGTGGCCTTCAATATTGCGCTTGGCAGTAAAGTTGAGGCGTGACTGGCGGGCAGTGCCATCAAACTCGCTGTCACCGTTGTCAGCATCGGTAAAACGGGCTTCCGCCTTTACATATCCGCCAATGCTGAACGAAGTGCCATTGAACTCACCCAACTCGAGTGCATGAATCTGGGTTGTGAGACTTGCTGTTATTAACCCGGCGGTAGTTTATATCTGATATAATACCTGCATGAATACAGACGCACGCAAGCTCAGCCCAGAGCAACAGGAACTTCTCAGGCAGAAGGCGATTCGACTCCGCGAGAAGGGTAAAACCTTCCGGCAGATCGGGCTGCTTCTCGACGTTCATCCCGACTCTGTTGGCCGCTGGTATAAGCGCTATCAAGCGGGTGGTGCCGAGGCTATCGCTGTTCAAAAGCGCGGCCCCAAAAACAAGCCTCGACGGTTGACCGAACAGCAGGAACAACGTGTCATCGAGGCGATTCGTGACCAGATGCCCGACCAGCACAAGCTTGGCTTTGCGCTTTGGACACGGCGCGCGATTACTCAGTTGATCAAGCAGTTCTGGGGCATTGATATCCCGGTGCGCACGATGGGCGATTACCTCAAGCGCTGGGGCTTCACGCCTCAGAAGCCATTGAAGAAAGCGTGGGAGCAGAACCCGTCCCGCGTTGACGCTTGGCTGAAGGAGGAATACCCGCAGATTCAGGCCCGTGCCAAAGCAGAGAATGCCCAGATTTTCTGGGGTGACGAGACGGGTATCAAAAACAATACCCAACACGGTCGGAGCTATGCACCAAAGGGACAAACACCGGTGCAGCCTCTGCCGGCCAAGCGTGTATCGCTCAACATGATCTCGGCGATCACCAACCAGGGCACTGTACGATTCATGCTCTATGAGTCGACCATGACCGCCAAGGTCCTGAAGAAATTTCTGCGCGCGCTGATCGAATCGACGCCCGGCAAGGTCTTTCTGATCCTGGATAACTTGCGGGTACACCATGCCAAGGTCGTCAAACGCTGGTTGGAGCGCAAGACAGTCAAACGCTATCTGGAAGTATTCTTCCTGCCAGCCTACTCCCCGGAGTTGAATCCGGATGAATACCTCAACTGTGACCTGAAAGGCATGGTGCATAGTGGGCCTGCTACTCGCTCTGTCGACGATCTGAAGAAGCGCACGCGATCATGCATGCTGACGCTTCAACGCCGTCCTGAACGAGTGAAAAAATACTTTGATGCAGAGCATATCGCCTATGCTGCATAGTCGACATAAATTTCCGCCGGGTTAATATAATTGCCAGCGTCAATTTATTTCTGATTAACATTTAACCTTCCTATTTATTATCTTTTTAATATTGGGGCGGTTAATGAAAACAGAACGATATAGGCTAAAACTATCCATTTTTTACATCAACACTATCCAAAAAGTGAAAACAGCCGATGGTCAAGTAGATGTGAGCGCCAAAGAGTGTATAGGAAACTCTTACCAGCTTGTTAGCACACTATTTTGTATCAAAGCTATACACTACTCGCGCTTATCTCTTTTCACAGGCTGCAACCGCTTTTTTAAGAAGACAGGAGGACTAAACTGTGCTCTCAAATATCTGCCCCCACGCACACAAGGTTGACAACGTACCCATCGGCCGCCCAACAGAGACAAGATGCTAATGCCAGTACAACATCTCAGGGGCTATTAGCAGATATATTCAACCCGTATGTCGCCCCAGCGCCTGTTCGCGCAATGCTCGTCGCGACACCTTACCAATGGACGTGCGCGGCAGCTGCTGGCAAAATTCAACCAGTCGCGGCACTTTATAGAGTGTCAGCCGTTCACGGCAATAGTCGCGTACCGCTTTAATAGTCAACTGCCGACTTGCAGGCACCACATACAGCTTGATCTGCTCCCCCCTGCAGCTGTCCGGCAGCCCGATCACTGCACACTCCAGAATGTCTGGGTGGCAAGCGATGATACCTTCCACCTCGCTTGGATAAACCTTGAAGCCGGAGACATTAATCAACTCCTTACGCCTGTCAGTAATATATAAATAGCCCTGTGCGTCGATCAGACCAATATCCCCTGTATCCAGCCAGCCACCCTGCAGTACCAGCTGGGTTTCCTCGTGTTGGTACCAGTAGCCCTGCATCAACTGCGGTCCACGTACGAAGATGGAACCAATCTCGCCATCCGGCAGGACCTGCCCCTGCTCACCCAGTATCTTTACATCGGTATCCGGCAGCGGCCGTCCAACACTGCCCAGGTGAATGGCATCGGGCCGATTGACGCTGACAACCGGTGAACACTCGGTCAGACCGTAGCCTTCACAAATCGAATGCCCCGTCACCTGTTGCCAGCGCTGTGCCACGGAGCGCGTCAGCGCCATACCTCCGGAAATGGTCAGTTTCAAGCGACTGAAGTCCAGCCTCTGAAATTCAGGCTGCTGACACAGAAAAATGAACAACGGATTGATACCGGCGACCACGCTGGGATCAAAACGATCCCAGCACTTGACCAAACCACGAATGCGGCGCGGATCAGGTACCAGTTCGATGCTGCTGCCGATACTGAACATCACCAGCGTCAGCATGAAGGAATAAATGTGATAGAGCGGAAGAGGCTGCAGCAGCTTTTCTCCCCCGGGCTCGCAATAGTCATCCAGCAGATTGCGGATTTGAGCCAGATTCGCCAACAGTGCCTTTTCCGTCAGCATTGCGCCCTTGGCAGGCCCGGTCGTGCCACCGGTATACTGCAACAGTGCCAGTGATTCCAGCTGCCCGAAGCGCTCCGGTGGCTGCCAGATCAGGCTACTGCCCTTCTGCATCACCTGCGTCAATCGTATGCCTGTCACACCCGGAACGACGGGCGCTGCTGCCTGCAGCAACCCCGGACTCCCGCCACGCTTCAGGCGAGCAGCCAAATTCAACGCCCAGCGCTTGCCAATTGGATGCAGATCACCCAACTCCGTCGTAATCAGATACTCGACTTCAGTACTGTCAAGGCGCTGACACAGCACGGCTTCCTGTGGGGCAAACGCCACCAGCGCTCGCGCACCCGAATCCTTCAGGTGCTGACACAACTCATCGCAACAATAGAGAGGGTTGGTGTTCACCACCACGAGCCCCGCCCGTCGAGCACCGAACAGAACGACCGGGTACTGCATCACATTAGGCAACTGCAGCGCGATACGATCGCCCGGCTGCAGATCGGTTTCATGCTGCACCCAGGCCGCAAAACGGCGCGACATGCGGTCAAGGTCGGCAAAACTGATGCTGGCGCCCATATGACCAAAGGCCGGCTGTTCGTCAAACCGGCGCGCCAGCTGCTGCACCATATCAGACAGACTGTCGAACACGGGGCCGGGTGCCGCCATCAACGGGCCTCCGGCAGCTGACACACCACTTCGCCATCCCGGAACACCGTACACGCCGTTAAAACGACCCACTTGCCCTTAACTGTACTGCGCCACTTTTTTTGAAGTCCGCTCCAGTTCAACATTCCAGGGCAGCAGTCGCTCCAGCTTTTCCAGTGTGTCGGCGTTGGCGATACGCTCCAGCACATGCCGGATGTACGCCGAGGGTTCCAGGTCGTTGGCTTTGGCCGTTTCGATCAGGGAGTAGCAGGTGGCGCTGGCGTGAGCGCCCTGCGGGGTATCCGCGAACAACCAGGCCTTGCGACCCACGGCGAACGGACGGATGGCATTCTCGGCCAGCACGTTGCTGATGTGCAGGTCACCCCGCTCACAGTAGCCGATCAGGGTGGGCCACTGGTTCAGGGTGTATTCCATAGCTTTGCGAGTTAACCCGCCTTTCATCACGCGACCCACGTTGGCGTCCAGCCAGGCCTTGAACGCTTCCAGTCGAGGCAGGCTCGATGCCTGACGGATCTGATAGCGTTCGGCAATGCTCAGGTCCTTGATCTGACGTTCGATGGCATACAGTTTGTTGATGTGACTGAGTGCCACATCCGCTTTGGACAGCTTGGCCTGTTTGCCTTTACCCGCCGGCTTGGCCGCTTTGGTCGCTTCGATGAACTTGCGGCGGGCGTGATCCCAGCAGCCGATGCGGGTCAGCTTATTGGCTGAACAGATCTGCGCATAACCGGAGTAACCATCGGCCTGCAGGACACCCTTGAAGTCATCGAGCAGGCGTACGGGTACCGCTCCGCTTCGGGAAGGATCATAGGCGAACAGGACTGATGGTTGGCTGGGTGGTCCGCCCCGGGTCACCCACATCCATTTATCGGATTGGGCAGCCTTGCCGTCCTCTTTGAGTACCTGGATCCGGGTTTCGTCGGCCTGCAGGTAGGCCGCACTGTTCTGCGCCTCCCGCATCAGGTTGAACAGGGGTTTGAACACCTCATCCAGACGGATGATCCAGTGCGCCATGCTGGTGCGGCTCAGCTCATGGCCCAGACGCTTGAACATCTGCTCCTGACGATACAGCGGCAGACCATCGGCATATTTGGAGGTGATCAGGTAGGCCAGCAGGGCCGGGGTGGCGATGCATTTGCCCAGCGGGTGTGTCGGGCGAGCCGCGGCTACGATCCGCTCGTCGCCGTTCGTCTCGAACACGGCTTTTTCCTGCCAGTATTCCAGTACTTTGAGCTGAGCCGGGATATAGTCCAACTCTTCCTTCACCTTGGTGAAGAAGGTTTTGACGGCCCCGGCCTTCTCTTCATCACTCAGCCGCAGCTCGATGCGCTCACGCAGCAAGCTATCGGAGAAGCCGCGCTGACGGCGTTTGGGTGTAGACGCGGCAGCAGGGGTATCGTCTTCAGCGACTTCAATATCGTCCGGGAGCTGATCCCGCAGCTGATCGATCTCGGCTTCCAGCTCGGACTCATCGAACAGGTGGATCTGGTGGGCCGTTTTCTCACTGCTGGCCGCGAAGCGCTGGATGCGCTGCAAACGCAGCATCTCTTCCAGCAACAGGATGTATTGCTCGCGCTGCTGGAGTTGCCGGTCGCGCTCTTTGACGACCTGATCCCGCTGCTCAAGCACCTGGTTTTGCTGCTCAAGCTCGTCCTCTTTCGAGGCCAGTTGCTGCTGCAGCCCGGCCACCATCGACAGCAAGTCAGCGGTCGATAAACTGCTGATATCAGGCGTCTTTGAGGTGGTTTTGGGCTGTGTTTTCATGGGCAAAATTATATCAAAAACAGCCAGTTGAAGCACCCAAAACCCGCTATCCAACGGCCTCATAATGCAAGGTTTTATGGCCTTGCAGCAGGCTGATGTCATAACCATCGAGCAACCAGTTGATCTGTTCGCCGGTCAACGGCATGAGCTCATCAGCCGGGCTGGGCCACTTGAATTTCTCTTCGGCCAGCGCCTTGTAATAGAGGATAAAACCGTTGTCTTCCCACATCAGGCACTTGATCTTGTTACGCTGCCGGTTGGTGAACGCATACAGGGCACCAGTGAAGGGGCTACGCCCTAACTCCTGCTCAATCAGCACCGCCAGGCCATTGGCTTGCTTGCGAAAATCAATGGGCTCACGGTACAGATAGATCTCGGGCATGGACCGAGAGGGACGCAGATACCGCGGTTTCATCAGAGCTGCCTCAGGATTGCACCGAGCAGGTCAACATTACCGGCATGCAGGCCTGTAATGGCCATGCCACCCGGAAGCCTCAGGGTCAGATCATCCGATAGCGGTGAAGCGGCCACCTGGGTGACGCGAGCAAAGCCGGGTGTTGGTGAGCGCTCGGTATCGGTCGCATCATCTGTACCTTCGAGCTTGCGGCGCCAATAGACAAACTGGTGATAGGACAGCGATTGCTGTTTGCAGAAAGCAGCGCCGGATAGCCCGGTATCGCGCCAGTGTTCAATGTACTGTTGCCAGTAGTGTGTGCGCTCGGCTGAGTTCATAACTGATTCCTCGCGTAGGTGACGATGGAATCAGTGTGCGGCGGTTAGTGGCTGGAAAAAAGGTGCTGATTCTCTAGCGCTTACGGAACACCACCAGCTCTCCGGCCTGCAATCGATGCCAATGTCCATTGTCTGTCAATGGCTTGGTGGCAATCACGGTCACCACATAATTAGGGGTTATCACAGCACCAAAATCGACGCTCATCTCACAGTCCTTGATATATACTTCGCCAATAGGTTCAAGACGGTGTACCCAGAACCGTTTGCTACCAACGATTTTTTTTGTTCGGTTCCGCCTTGATTGGCAAAACCTTGATCTGTTCAGCTAATAACAACCATTCGTGCAGCGGCAAAACTTCCATGTCTCGAAGTTTCGACTTACAGGGCATCAGCTGTTACTCGAACATCTCGCTCACCGGACAGGAAATAGAACCATCAATCCGCTTCATACCAAGCTCTATAAGCCTTTCTGGTGCGCTGAGCTCGCTATCAGCGAAGGTGACTTACAGATCCACTCTACGCCGAAAAACGTGTAACGGCGGGTATATCTTATACCGCGAAATTGATTGCTTCCTTAGATTGAAAAACAAGAATTAGAACAGATAGAAACATCATATAAACTCAAATGAAATTACCTCTACTGTGGCACAATGCCGCTCAAACAAGCGGAATTGTGCCACACGTTTAAAATTTTTTATTTCATTCAAATGCCGTGTTAAAAGCGCTCTTTATTTATAACCAAGTCCCACCTTGGCGATCATTTGGCTCGTTGAGATCACCAGCGTCGAAACCATGAATCCAATCAAGGTGATGCAACATAGCTTTATGTGAAGCAAGGCGCGCATCACGCTGATCTCGGGTTTCACCGGGTGGCAAGTGCAACATATCTCCTGTAGTTACGGACGCATACACAACCTTACGTGCACGACCACGACGCAGACGCTCGTAACGCTCGAAGGTCTCAGCAATTGATTCAGACCCAGCGGCGGCAATGCAGTCTGCAAGAACTACTGCATCCTCAATCGACTGGTTAGCACCCTGCCCATGATGTGGTACCAGTGAATGTGCAGCATCGCCAAGCAGTGTTACTCGTCCTTTGCTCCAGCGGCCCAAGGTCATGCGATATACCATGCCCCATCGTTCGTTAACTGTCTTCAAAGTATTTGAAGCAATCATCTCGACAAGTGCGGGGTGCCAGTCTTTAAACAGACGAAGCTGCTCACCGTCTTCTGTTGGTGCCGTTGATCGGTTTAACGGCCATGTCGTCGGCGTACGTTCAACAAGAAAGAAGTTGATATCCCCTTTTCTGTCCCCACCTATTGGGTAGTGGAGGCAGTGGCCCGACTCACCCATCCAGAATTGAATTGCAGTTGGATCAGGCATATTAGGTAGCTTATCAATTGGTACAATCCCGCGAAATGCCGTGTATCCTGCATAGATGTAATCTTCATAGCCCAGCATCAAGTTTCGTACGGTAGAACGCACCCCGTCAGCACCAATGACGATATCCGCTTCCGCCTTGCTGCCATCTTTAAACTGCAGCACTACCTGCTCACCAGTGTCATCGATATTTTCCAAACGCTTGCCCAAGTGGATGCGGTCCATACCTACCTTGGCAGAAAGAATTCTTTGCAGCTCAGCTCGGTGAATACCAAGATATGGTGCGCCAAAAAGCTCTCTATATGCCTGCCCTCCTGCATGCCGGCCAATTTCTTGACCGGTCTTTCCATCTCGATAAATTAAGGCAGAGATTTCAAACGCTGCCTCTTCGAACGACTCCCCCATACCCCATTTATCATAATAGAAACGTGTAGCGTTAGCGGATAAAGCCACCGCTGCACCTACCTCACGCAACTCATCTGCTTGTTCATATACATCGACATCAATACCATGGTGACGCATTGCAATCGCAAAGGTTAGGCCGCCAATACCGCCACCAACGACAGCAATACGGCGTACTTTATTCATTTCTTTTTCATTCATAATGATCATCTCTTTCTTATTAGATGTAGACAAAAATTGAGAAAGTGCGAATGACATCATGTAGGGGCTTTTAACAGAGACCGATGAGTTGCAGCGTCTCATGCTGTTGTGTGAGTGTCTGCCTGACCACACTCCCCACGGTGATGTGTTGAGTGAAAATAGAGAAGGCCGACATATAAGTAAATATTCAAATCAATATAACCATTATCACTGGCGTGAATATTAACAATGAGGCATTAAGCTGAATGCGCCTGCCCCGACCTAGAGCTGGCCTGCCAAGTCAGCAAATGGGGTCGGGAGCTCAAATTGTAAATGTGACACTAATGGAGGAAGGTGAAAGGTGGTAAACTGCTGGCTGATACCGTCTGTAACCTTTGCATGCAGAGTTCGGAATGATTTCTTAGTCTGACGCATAACATGATGACTACTCAGAAAAGAGTTCAAAAATCAAGTTGCGTAACCAGATATTACCGGCATCACGATGGTATCTGCGATGCCAAAACAGATTGATCTGAACTGGATGTATGTCCACGGGGTGAGTGCGCACTACTAAGCCAAGACTCTTTTGGGTTTGTAGTGCCAGTTTTTCTGTTACTGTCGCAATGAAATCTGTCTCGCTCACGATATAAGGGGCGGACATGAAATGTGTCAAACGCAAACGGATAATCCGCGAGATCCCGCTCTGGGCAAGCTGCTTTTCAACCCGCCCGTGTCCTGTACCACGGGCTTCGATGACAATGTGTCTAGCCTGCGAAAATTTTTCGAGTGTAAACGCACCTTCAGACAGTGGGTGGCCTTGGCGCATCAGGCAAACATATCGTTGATCAAAAAGACGTCGCTGATAGAAACCTGCCTCCAGCTGCGGTAATAGCCCAATCGCCAAGTCGACATTACCCATCTCCATATCGTCTTTCAAGGCACTTTCGTTGTCCCTGACGGTACTCAATGAGATATTGGGAGCGTGCTCTGTAAGGTAAGCCATCAGTCGTGGTAGAAGATACATTTCCCCCAAGTCTGTCATGGCGATTGAAAACGCTCGATCACTGGAGCCAGGATCGAAGCAATCGTTGTAGTTGAGCCCCTCCTGTATAGCACTAAGGGCATAACTTATCGATTCAGCTATACTGTCAGCGAATGGAGTTGGCCTCATCCCTCTTGCTGTGCGCTCAAATAATTCATCATTAAGCATCTTCCTCAACCGTTTGAGTGCATTGCTCACAGCTGGTTGGCTCAGGCCCAGCTGTTCTGCCACTACCCCGGTTTTACGTTCCCGATACATTAGCTGAAAAACCACCAAGAGGTTCAAATCGATATCTTGCAAGCGAATCATTAGCCTTCCGATATAAGTTCCGTGAATATATACTATAAACATGATTATATATCTGAATATCAAGTGCGAGTCTATAGTGGTTCCCGCATAAATGTTCAGGGTCGTCCGCCTCAACGACGCCTTGAAATCCAGCCCATAACAATAAGTAAACTGGAGTATAGCTATGAAGCGTACCGCCATCTCCCTTTTCGCAGGGTTGTCTTTCTCAGTCTGTTCGGCACTCGCATCTGCTCAGATGCTCTCGTTCGCATCACCACCACAGGGGTCGGTGTGGAACACCATGAGTACATCGATCGCTAATGTGGCGCGGTCGAAGCAAAATCTTAACGTGGTTGTACAGCCCTTTAGTGGTAACCGTGCAATGATGGACGCGGTTGACCGAGGTTTTGCCGAGTTCGCGATCAATGATGTCAATGACGTCATCGTCGCAGCTCGTGGGCAAGCCGATTACACAGACCGGGCACGTAGCAACCTGAGGGTCGTGTTACGGATCAGTCCTCAGCCTATTGGCATTTTCGTTCGTAAGGATTCAGGTATCGATAGCATTTCCGACCTGGCTGGCAAGCGTGTCGCAGCTGGTTGGAATGCGTTCCCGCTGGGTCGCTCACACATGTCTGCGATGCTCGCGACCGGAGGTCTTACATGGGATGACGTTGAACAAGTTCCTGTGCCTGACTTGATCCGTGCTGCAGATAACCTTGCTTCAGGAAGATTGGATGCAACTTTCTTCGCTGTGGGTGGCCCCAAAGTGGCAGAAGTAAATGCTTCGGTTGGTGGTGTTAAATTTCTCCCGGTTGCAACCGATGAAAAGTCCTTGGTAGCCATGTCCGCCATTAGGCCCGCTTTCTACTTCTCCGTCGTCAAACCTGCACCTCATCGAGCGGGGCTTGAATCCCCAATGGAAATGGTAACATGGGATAATGTATTGGTTGCTGGTGCTGATGTTTCTGAGGAGAAAGTATACCAACTCGTAACGGCCATTCTTGAAAATAAGGACGAGTTGGTGAAACTGTTCCCCGGCTTTCGTGAGCTTGCCGTGGAGGAGCCGTACAAGGTTTACCCCGATCTTGAGTACCATCCAGGGGCATCGCGTTACTTTAAAGAAAAAGGTCTGCTGGAAGAATAAGCTGTTGAAAATAAGTAATACTGCAGAGCCTTTTGGAGGTCTATCATGAGCATTCGTTCTCATGTTAAAGAACCTATTGCGCTGCCACTGATCCGGACCCTTCTTGGGTCCTTTATCGCAGTCGCAGCGATTGCCTATGCCACTGATCTATTCAGCCGCTTGGGACTCTCAATTTATACAGAGCAATACTTGTCGATTGTCCTTGGCGCCAGTCTGGCTTTGGTATTTTTAAAACCGCAACCCTTACTCAAACGGCGCTGTATCGATAGTGTCATCGGTCTCGTTGGGCTCTCTGCGGGCGGCTACATGGCCGTGGCATACCCTGACTTGGTAGAGCGGCAACTGGATTTGCCAATAGATGCCCTGATTATATCAAGTGTGTTGTTTGTACTTGTCCTTGAAGGTCTACGCCGGGTCGTAGGTGTAGCACTGGTAGTAGTCGTGCTGGCCTTTCTTGCTTTTGCCATGCTGGGTCACCAATTGTCAGGGCCGTTGCAAACTCGCGAAATCGAGATGACGCGCCTGATGGTGTACTTAGGTGTAGATACAAATGGTATGCTAGGGCTGACACTGAGTGTAGCTGCAACAATTGTTATCGGCTTCGTACTGTTCGGGCAGCTCCTGCTGCGATCAGGTGGTGCGGACTTTTTCAATGATCTGGCACTTGTCTTGATGGGACGCTCACAGGGCGGGTCTGGCAAAATCGCTACCATTGCCTCCGCTTTATTCGGTTCAATATCAGGTGTAGTGGTCTCCAATATTGTCGCTACTGGCGTGGTAACGATCCGTATGATGAAACAGGGTGGTTTTAAGCCCCAGACGGCGGCGGCGATTGAAACAGTCGCCTCAACCGGCGGGCAGATTATGCCACCGGTCATGGGTGCTGTCGCTTTTCTAATGGCTGAATTTCTTCAGATTAGCTACGCGGATGTAGTACTGGCTGCCTTAGTGCCAGCCATTCTTTATTATGCAGCGCTCTATATTCAAGTTGACCTGGAAGCTGCGAAAGAACATATAAAGAAAATCGACCCTTCATTGATACCAGCCAAAAAAGATGTTTTTTCTCAAGGTTGGGTGTTTGTGATACCGTTCGCTGGAGTTATTGGGGCACTCTTTTTCTTCAATGCGCGCCCGGAAGTTGCCGCACTTTGGGGAGCATTGGGCGCTTTAATTGTGGGTCTTGCAAAAGGCTACAAAGGTAAGCGCATGACTTTGGGGGATGTGCGCGACTCATTAGCCGAAACCGGCCATTCAATCGTTGATATCATCATGATTGGTGCTGCTGCAGGCTTCATTATTGGCATTCTGAACATGACAGGTCTTGGTTTTGGGCTGACATATTTTTTGGTTGAGCTCGGGCAGGGTAACTTGTTTTTGCTACTGCTGATCTCGGCGGCAGTTTGTATTGTGTTGGGTATGGGGATGCCGACGGTAGGCGTCTATATGTTGCTGGCAGTTTTGGTAGCACCTTCACTGGTTCAGGTTGGTGTAGAGCCAATAGCGGCACATCTGTTCATTTTCTATATGGGCATGATGTCCATGATTACACCACCAATTGCGATAGGTGCCTTTTTTGCCGCCAGCATTGCCAAGGCGGACCCCATGAAGACAGCATTTACCTCCATGCGACTGGGTTGGACTGCCTACATCGTGCCCTTCCTGTTTGTCTCTTCTCCTGCACTCCTGCTGATTGGGGATACAGTCGAGATAGCACTGGCTGTGGTTAGTGCACTTGCTGGTGTTTGGGCTGTATCTGTAGGCTTTGTGGGCTATCTGGGCTATAAACGGGGCCCCATAGGACGACTTGCATTTGCACTAGCAGGGATACTGCTTTTGCTCCCCAATATCGGGGGTCATGACTTTATTCTTATTACACGTGCTGCTGGGTTGCTGCTGATCGTCCTACTTATTGTGATGGGATGTTCAGGTAAACGGGGTTTATCTCTGGAGCTGAAATGAAGCCGGTGTATTCTGGTACTCATTGCGTTGGCTTCTCCTTTTCCTTGGCCCTATAACCTTCATGAGATTTCCGCTTCCACTGCAGAGGTGGAAATCTCAATATAAAGGAGCCTTGCAGGTAACTACCATGATTCTATAGACCACCCAATGCCTATAGGGTGAATTAGAGCATAGGAGATATTATACCTATACATGGCTTTCTAGAAGAACTCAAAGTCGACGTAGTAATTCAGCTTAAGGAATGGGGATCCTTCGCAGCTGCTGTCGCGATTATATATGTGTAAATTGTTATTCCAATTGCTCAAAGATGACAGTTCAATAGCCTGATATAGATATATTTTCTGAATAGCAGTTTATTTAAGGAGCGCTGGGCGATCCAGTCTGGATCCCTACAGAATTAGGATAATAAGTAAAAAGGTATATAATATGCTTCTTGATGTCCTAAATAACACAATGGTTTTTGACGGCGTACACCCACTAAAGGTTTCCGAGTATATGAACCAGCACGTCGGAACGCACCGTCTTGAAATAATTAATACAAACAAAAAAAACAGAACCTTCTCCGCTAAACTCAGCTATCGCGTCTTTGCTGACATGGGGCTTGCACGCGTTAGTTATGGTGATGAGGTTAGGATTTGCTGTCTGGGCCTATCTGATGTTTACCACCTACATGTAGTAACCGGTGGGCAGTGCTGCTGGCATTATGATGATGACCAACGTTTGCTGTTGCGGCCCGGCCAAGCTTTGATGATAAACCCACAAGAACGGATGTATATATCTTACTCAGATGACTGTGAAAAAATTATTATAAAGATACCGGTAGAGATACTAAAAGAAGGATATTTAAAACATATCGGTATATTACCGCATGATGATTTTTGTTTTGACCGAAGAGTGGTTGACCTTAATAATTCGAAATGCTTTCTCAGTTTCCTTGATGCACTACTTACAGAAGCCAATGAAGTAAAAGTAGATATAGACACTCTTCAGCGCCCATATAGAGACATATTAATAAGCAAATTGCTGCAGCAGTTCAGCGGCATGATTAAAATTCATAATATGGGTAGTTCCCAGATGGATAGGAGCTTCTTCAAACTGCTCACTTATATAGATGTTAATATTAAGGATGATATCGATGTACACGCGATGGCAAAAGCCAGCAACGTCAGCATACGTACCGTTTATAATCAGTTTTCAAAATACTTTGGTCTGACTCCAAAGCGCTATATAAGAAAAGCAAAGATGAAAAATTTACGTGAGGAATTGGTTAGAAATACAAAATTACGTAACGTAACTCAGGCTGCTCTCGATTACGGCTTCACACACTTGGGTCGATTCTCATCAGAGTACCGAGAGATGTTCGGTGAATTACCTTCCGAAACCATCAAGTACCGCCGTTAATATAAAGCACATATATGACCACACCAAAAAAAGGTGCTGCTAAATATAATTTTTCAGGTGGCCGTGCCTCTAATAGCTATTTCAAGAAATAGTGTTATATATCATGATGTATTGACACACAGACTGTCATAAAAAAGACCTGTACAGGTTGGGCTATCGCTGAATCAATACTGAAGCGCTTTCACTTCGCCCATTTTTTACACAAAGTTGTAAGTTCATCTACAACATATCGAACTTTGGGACGTAGGTCGGACACTTTCGGCCATAGGGCATGAACATCCACAGGTTCCGGTTCCAGATCCACTAGCACCTCTATCAATCTTCCTTCTGCTATATCATTCTTGAATAGGCAACGAGGCATCTGACAGAGCCCAATACCAGCCAAGGCCCCGAAAATCATGACCTCACCATCCCCAATCTGATGGATGATTGCTGGTGTGAAACGTACCGTTTTGCCTTCTTGCATAACTCGCCAAGAAAGTGGCTGCCCAAGCCGGTGCCCGACGATGCAGTGGTGATGACGTAGATCCTCCAGGGTAATGGGAGTACCGTAACGTTCTAGGTATTCAGGGGCCGCGCAGATAGACCATCTCTGTCGTGCTAAACGACGTGCCACCAGCCCTGAAGTATTACTTAGCTCACCAAATCGAACAAGCAGATCTATTCCTTCCTCAATCGGGTCTACCAATCGATCAGAAAATGTCATATTCAGATGCAACTTCGGGTACTTACTAGCAATCTCGAAGAGCGCGGGCGCGACTACACGCCGACCGAACGCAACCGGTACATCCACCCTGAGACTCCCTGAAGGCTCTTTTCCTGCAGAACCAAACACACTTTCGGCTGCGCTGATTTCATCAATAGCTGCTGTACAAGCTGCAAGATAGGCTTCTCCATCAGCTGTTAGTGAAATTTTTCGAGTCGTCCTATGAAAAAGCTGGGTACCAAGTCGTGCTTCAAGTCGCGCTATAGCCTTGCCAACAGCCGATTTCGAAATGCCTAACTGATCAGCTGCTTCAGTAAAGCTATGGCATCTGGCGGCGACCGTAAACGTGATAACCCCCTGAAATGAATCATTAGAAACCATGTTAAGCATCCAGTGTAGATTTAATGTCTACTCAGTTTAATCTTTTAGCTTGTTTATCGACATTTTTTTCTACATTAACATAGGGGTCGTAACAGTTTTCTTAATCATCAGAGGATTACCCCATGCCCGTAGTACGCGTTAGCTGGTTTGAAGGTAAGGAGCAGTCGCAGAAAGCAATCGTTGCTGCAGAGATCACTGAAAGTATCATGAAGAACACAGGTACACCTGCCGAGTACATCTATGTCATCTTCGAGGATGTTGCACCTTCCGACTGGGCGGGTGCCGGTAAGATGTTCGGAGGGACTCCAGAGCAAGGTTCCTGAACGGTTCTAGTACGTTAGAGGTTTGACCAAAGCCATAGTTGAGCCTGAGATTTTTCAGTCTATCTATGGCTTTTGCTTAATCGCCTTCAACACGTACAAACAAAGAAGGTTGCCGCAAGCCGTTGGATGCGAAGGCCCTTGGCTCAAGCGTAGTCTTGGGCGGACGTATCGAGTAGGAGGGGGCCTGAGGCCTCCGTCCTGTATACGGGAACCAGTGTTTTGATCCAGGGCAGCAGTGCCTGCTTGAGGCGAAACTCCAGGCCTTTCTAGTGTCGACCGCGCCACTCCTAGGCCAGGGCACTCGCGGTAGTTCAAGTCGAGTTTGCCGGCGTGCTCACACAGGGGGCTCCAAATCGTCTTGTATCGAGACACCTGGCGCGAGACAGTGTCCCGCAAAGACACACAACCATCTATAAAACAGCCAAATTAATACACTAACCATCTGATTTTAAAGATGTTATTAAAAATGGCACACCCTTCGCTATACAGACTACTGAAGTCAAAAACTATAAGAAGGTTTCCGCCATGAAAAATCATTTTGTTACATCACTCACTGCAAGTTCGCTTATTTCCACTCTTTTTCTGCTTGCACCAGCATCTCACGCTGCACAGGTCGCGACCGATGCTGGCGACTATGCGCCCTTACCTGCAGGTATCGACTTGGGTATTCTGTACCTGCAGCACACGACCCATGATGAGCTCTACTCATCCGGCCAAGAAATCAGTGACCTGGCCGGTATTGAAAAGCTGAAAACCGACATCGGACTGGTGCGCTGGGTTCACTACATTGATGTGGGCGGTTACATTCTTGACCCACAGATCATCATCCCTTTCGGCAAAGTCACCCTGGAGACCACCGGTGGCACTGTCAGCAGCTCCGGTGTGGGAGATCCAATCGCTGGCGGCACTCTCTGGCTGCATAACGACACCAAGACAAAGCGTGCATTCGGTATTACTGCTCTGGCGTCCCTGCCACTGGGCCAGTACGACGCTGAAAAGGGTGCCGTAAATATCGGTGAGAATCGCTGGAAACTGATCACTCAGGCGGGCTATGTGACACCGCTCACGAACACCCTTTCGCTGGATTTAATCGCTGAATACACTTTCTTCGGCGACAATGATGACTTTGGTGGTCTCAAGAAAGAACAGGATGACCAGTACGGTATTCAGGCGCATTTGAGCAAAGCCCTGAGCCCCAACACCAAAGCCGTGCTGACCTACTATCACGATTTCGGCGGTGAAACGCGGCTAAATGGCGTGGATCAGGATGATGAGCTGGACAACAACCGCTGGCAGGCAAGTCTTCAGCATTTCATTACTCCTGACATGCAGCTGCAGTTCCAGTATGGCCGCAGTATCGATGTCGAAAACGGCTTTGCCGAGAACGATCGATTCAACTTCCGCTTTGTAAAAGTATTCTAAAAAGAAGAGAGCGTATGAACACGATGATGATCAACCGTCGCAAGTTTCTGCAGACCGCTTCCATGGTGGCAGCGGCGGTCAGCCTACTGCCCGCCGTTTCCAGCATGGCCGGCATATTGACCGAAGAAGCGAAACTGAACGACCTGGAGCGGGATGTATTCGCCAAGCTGCTGCGCATTTCGGTTCCAACCGAGGGCAGCTCTCTGGTCGACCCGGCTACGCTGCCAGTACTGCCAACACTGGAAAATGCCTTGCTCGCCGGCATGGCACCGCATATCCGTCAGGGCCTCAGAGGTGGCATTGGTTACTTTAACGATGGTGCCGTCAAAGCCTTCGGCAAGACCTTTGTGCAGCTGGACGACGACAAGGCCGCGCGTTTCTGCGATCAGTGGGCCGACTCCCCGACAGTGCACCGCAACGCGCCCTGGCGATGGGGCTCAAGAAGCTGACCACCCTGTCCTACTGGGCCATTCCCGATACCTGGCAGCCGCTCGGCTACGATGGCCCGGTCTCAGACAAGTGGAACCTGCCCTCACTGGGCAACACCCCCGAACCCAAGGCATAACCAGGACAGGTAAGCACTCATGTCAGCACAGAACACATTGAACATTAAAACCGCCCAGGACATAGATAAACCGGAACTGTCCATCGACGCCGACGTGGTTATCGTCGGCTCGGGTGCCGGTGGTGCCATCAACGCCTATGAGCTGGCTCGCCAGGGCAAAAAGGTCGTTGTGCTGGAAGCCGGTCCCTATGTGCCCTCTTCCAAATTTTCGGAGATGATGGCCGTGGCCATGGGCACCCTCTATCAGGACGAAGGCGGCCAGTCGAATACCCATGGCGATATCAGTGTCCTTCAGGGTGCCTGTGTCGGCGGCTCGACCGTAGTTAACGCGGCGCTCTGTTTCCGCACACCGGAATATTATCTCGACCTCTGGGCACGGGAGTTCGGTCTCGATAACCTGACTCCGGAGCTGATGTCGAGCTATTTCGACAAGGTTGAGAAAAACCTCAGCATCGACAAAAACGGCCCGCAGGAAACCAGTATCGGTGCCCACCTGATCTCCAATGGCCTCAAGCAGCTGGGCATTCGGGAGGGTGTTGCCTACCGCAATATTCGTGACTGCGCCCTCACCGGCTTCTGTTTCGCCGGCTGCAAGACCGATCGCAAGCAGTCGATGCTGGTGACCTACCTGCCCTGGGCCTGCAACCATGGTGCGGAAATCTATGCCGATACCCGTGTAACCCGTATCAATACACAAAATGGACGCGCCACCGGTGTCGAAGCCCAGGTCATCGACCCCAAGACCAAGACGGTCAAATCCAACGTCAAGGTCAACGCCCCCATCGTGGTGTTGGCAGCCGGCCCGGTGCAGACACCGATCATTCTGATGCAATCGGGCATCGCCAACTCCAGCGGCCAAGTAGGCAAAAACTTCGCCTGCCACCCGACATTGTCCATCACGGCGATGTTCGACCGTCATGTGGATGACTTCCACGGCGCGACACACTCTCTGTATGTGGATACTCATGTGCTGCCCGAAGAGGGTGGCTACCTGTTGTTGAACGCCGTGCAGGACCCGGTGGAAGCAAGTTTCCAGGCCGAGCCGGGTACCGGTGCGCCTTACGTCGCCTATATGGAGAAGTACCGCAACTCGATCCGACTGATCACCCTGATCCATGACCAGAATGTGGGTGAAATCCGCTTCAAGGATGGCGTCAAGGAGATCATCTATGAAGTCGATGATAAGGACTTCGAGATCATGAAGGAGGGCCTCAAGTATAACGCCCGCATCCTGTTTGCAGCCGGTGCCGAGTATCTTTACCTGCCTACATCCGATCGTACCCTGATCAAGAGTGTCGAGGAGATCGACAGCGTTATCGATCAGCTCAAAAACGAGCCGGCGCGTTACCGCTACGTTTCCTTCCACCCCCAGGGCTCCTGCCGCATGGGTGCCGACCCGACCAAAACCGTGGTCAACCCCTACGGCGAGACCCACGATGTGAAGCAGCTGTATATTGCAGACGCCAGCCTGTTGCCGACCTCCATCGGCTACAACCCGTCCGAAACCGTCTATGCGCTGGCCAGCTATATCGCCGACCAGATCGCCAAAGCCAACTTCAGCTAAGGAGCGGGAACCCGACATGAACCTGTCCACCATCAACGATGACAACTGTCATTTCGAGTTCGACAGCGGTTTCAGTGGCGAACTGTTACCGATAACTGAGCCCGCGACCCAATCCCGCTTAGGCACATTCCGCTGTGCGACGGTAACTGAGCTGAATCAACTGATCTTAACGACAACGAAGGCCCAGTCTGATTGGGCAGCAACAAGCTTCGAAACCCGCGCCCAGGTGTTGCGTCACTTTGCCCAGCAGCTGGAGCAGAACGCCGAAGCAATCAACGCCTGGAATGCCCGCGAAGCCGGCTCCACCCAGGGCAAGGCGGGATGGGAGCTGCAGGCCTGTATTGATCAGGCCCACATGTGTGCAGCCATGCCGATGAGCCCTTATGGCGAAGTCTACCCCTCCAACATGCCTGGCCGGGAAAACATCTGTATTCGGGTTCCCGTCGGCGTGGTCGGCGTGATCTCCCCCTGGAACTTCCCGTTATTGCTTTCATTACGTGCCGTGTTGCCCGCGTTGGCCATGGGCAATGCGGTGGTCCTCAAACCGGATGTAAACAGCGCCATCGTCGGTGGTGTCATCATCTGCGAGCTGCTGGAAAAGGCCGGGTTGCCCAAAGGGGTCTGTTCCCTGGCACTGGGCGGTGCCGAGACAGGTCAGCAGCTGGTCGAACATCCGCAGGTGAATATGATCGCCTTTACCGGCTCGACCGCCGTGGGTCGTCAGATTGGCCAGCACTGTGGCTATAACCTGAAAAAAGCCTCACTGGAGCTGGGTGGCAACAACGCCCTGGTGATCATGGAGGATGCCGACATCCAGGGTGCATCCTCCTGCGCGGCCTGGGGCTCCTTCCTGCACCAGGGGCAGATCTGTATGCAGAGTGGCCGTCATATCGTGCATGCCGACGTTGCCGATGACTATGTAGCCGCGCTGAGTGAACGGGCGCGCAACCTCAGCGTTGGTGATCCCTACCGCGACAACGTGCACCTGGGACCGATCATCACCGAACGTCAGGCCGAGCGTGTGATGCAGCTGATCGAATCATCAGTGGCCATGGGAGCCAAGGTTGTGTGTGGCGGGCACAGGGAGGGCGCATTCATTCAACCCACCGTGATGACCGGTGTCACGACTGACATGCCGATCTACAAGGAAGAGATCTTCGGCCCTGTTGCGCCGGTGATCACCTTTGCTACCGAGGCGGAAGCCATTGCGCTGGCCAATAATACTGAATACGGCCTGGCCGCATCGGTACACAGCCAGGATATCGGACGGGCCAAGCGCCTGGCGGCACAGATTCATGCCGGCATGGTGCATGTAAACGACCAGACGGTTAACAACGAGTACCAGGTCCCCTTCGGCGGCATGAAAGCTTCCGGAAATTCCGGTCGCTTCGGTGGCCCGGAGAACTTCGGCGAATTTACCGAAACCAAATGGATCAGCTCCGTCAACGAACCCATGCTCTATCCGTTCTGATCCGCCCGGTGATACCCCGCACACGGCGGGGTATCACCGATACTGCAACCGATCACTCAGTGCATTTTCATCATGCGCCGATACAAGGTGGCGCGGCCAATCCCCAGATAATCCGCTGCCCGAGTCTTGTTGCCGCCGCATTTTTCCAGCGCCTCAAGGATCACTTCATCCGAGCGAGCCTCGAGTACTCCCTTGTCTTTTCGCTCCAGCGACCGGGCCTGTCGAATGATGCGCCCGATCTCTTCCGGAAAGTCGGTCAACTGCAAGGGTTCGCCGGGTGCTGCCAGGGTATCCGCAAAGACAATGGCGTTGCGCAACTCGCGCACGTTACCGGGCCAGGTATAGATTCCGAGCGCGTCCAGTAACTCTTCGCTGAACTGGCGCTGTCCGCCGGAAACCTGTTCCAGAATGGCCGTGGCCACACCACTAATATCCTCCCGCTTGCGTAACGGGGGAATTTTGATCTCGTAGCCGTTGATGCGGTAAAACAGGTCTTCCCGAAACAGACCGCTTTGAATAGCATCCGGCAAGTTTCGGTTGGTGGCACAGATCAGCTGGAAATCAACCTTCTCCACCCTGGAAGCTCCCAGTCGCATCACTTCCCGTGTTTCCAGCACGCGCAGCAGGCGTGTTTGCAACGCTGTGGGCATATCCCCAATCTCGTCGAGAAACAGGGTGCCACCATTGGCCTCCTGCACCTTGCCACTACGCCCCTCTCGGCTGGCACCGGTAAAGGCACCTCGTTCGTAACCAAAGAGCTCGCTTTCAATCAGGCTTTCCGGAATGGATGCGCAATTGAGGGACACGAAATTGCCTTGCCCTCCTGGACTGGCGCCATGAATATGACGGGCAATCACTTCCTTGCCGACACCGGACTCACCCAGCAGAAGAATGGGCAGACGGCCCACGGCTCTCAGGCTTTTTTCTACCGCCGTTTGAATGCCTGTATCGCCATAATAGGGTGCAGGGCGTTCAGCAGATACCGCATAGGCGTGCCTTCTACTGCCCGGCTCTGCAACGGCATGAACGCGTTTCTGCTCCCGACCAGGCGCACTCAGCACCCTCCCCGAGAGCTGGATGCCGGTCGCAAGCCTCAGGTTGAAAGGTTCACTTTTCAAGACTCCTTGATCGAACAGCAGGGCAAAGTCATCCTCGAAAAGGCATGCAAAGCTGACCGGCCGATGCTGCAGATCCAGGTTGAAGAAGCGCTGCGCCGCCTGGTTGGCGCCAATCAGACTATGCTCGTAAGAAAACGCCAGAATGATGTGGTCGTTGATCAACCGCCCAGCCCCCAGTTGCAGATCGATCACGATTGTATCGGGTATCGAGCGGATCAACTCGGCTTGTATGTTTTGTGCGCAAGATTCCAGCAGATAGAACGCACTGGGATCACGTTGCGGTGCTTCGTTGGTGATATCAATGCTGCCGCACACTCTTCCGGTCGGATCAAACACCGGAACAGCCACACAGTTGAAATTACGATGAAACGCCTTGTAATGCTCCTCGCCAAACACACTGACAAGGCGCCGGGAATCGATGGCGCAGGACATGGCCGAGGTGCCGATACGCTCTTCCGACAGGACGGCGCCCTGCCGGAAAGCTTGCATGATGCGCTGTTCAGCCAGGTTCCTGGACTGAAAAACCTTCAGCGCGTGGCAGTCAACATCGGTGAATAGGACGGACCACCCTGCCCCGCTGATCGAACGGTAGAGCGCGTCCAGATGAGCATCCGAGCAGTCGAGCAATGGCTTCTGAAACAGCAGGGTATCTTTCAGCTGCTCATCCGACAGAAAACCATAATCCACCTCACCATCCATTGGCAGGTGATTGGAGAAGCATCGTCGCCAGGAATCATACACCGGCCGATCCATAAGACTGGCAAGCGTACCGTCTCCATTGGCGAACTCTCTCCGAACCAGAGACATGTTCGGCGTCATGAGGTCATCCTTATTATTGTTATACAAACAGTTCCGGGGCAGGTCTGCACCTGCTCCCCTTCAGCTGCTGCTGGCGGCCTCCCTTTCCGGTGAACGGCGTGCTCGCAATACCCCCATCAGGGCATATACCATCGATCCCAGCACCACACCCCAAAAGGCAGATCCGATTCCGAATATACTAACCCCCGACGCAGTCACCATGAAGGTGATCAGTGAGGCGTCCAGATGCGCCTTGTCTTCCAGTGCGGCAGTCAAACTGTTGCTGATGGCGCCCAGCAGTGCAAGGCCGGCAATGATCGCGATCATTTCGCTGGGGAAGCTGGTAAAAAACAGCACGATGCTGCCGGCCAGAATGCCGCCGATGAGGTAGAACACGCCGTTGGCGACACCGGCCCAATAGCGTTTGTCCGGATTTTCATGCGCATCGGGGCTAGTACAGATCGAGGCGGTGATGGCGGCAATCACCGTGGTGATGCCACCAAAGAACGCGGTCGGTATCGACACCAGTGACAGCATCGACACGATGGGTCTGGACGCGAAGCTATAACCCGATGCCTTGAGGATGGTAAAGCCCGGCAAAAACTGACCCGTCAGGCTGACAATGACTAGCGGCAACGCCAACCCCAGAGTGGAACTCCAGCTCCATGCAGGCATAATCAACATCGGGCTGGCCAGTCGCCATTCCAGCTGGCTCAGATTGGCATCCAGTGCGGTGACGGACAACACCACACCCAGTACTACCATCAGTACCAGAAAATAGGCGCGGCTGACAAACTTGAACAACACAAAGCCGAGGATCATCACACTGGTCACCAGTGGCACCGAGTCCAGCGCCCTGAAGGCTCCCAGACCGAAGTCGAACAGGATGCCCGCCATCATGGCGGCGGCGACCCCTTTCGGGATCATCTGTACCACCCTGTCGAACAGGCCGGTGATACCGATCAGAAAGATAATGACTGCTGCGGTGATATAGGCCGCTACCGCTTCGTTGATCGACAGCTGCGGAAACAGTGTTACCAGCAGCACCGTTCCCGGTGCCGACCAGGCGGTGATCACCGGAATTTTAAACCACAGGCTGAGTGCAATGCCGGTCACTGCCGCGCCGATGGAGATCGCCCAGACCCATGAGGTCATCATCTCCACCGAGATACCGGCGTTCTGAGCCGCCTGAAAAAAGATCGCCAGCGGCCCAGAATAGGACACCAGCACGGCCATCAGGCCCGCAATAATAGTCGAGATGGAGAGATCCTTCAGCATCACTCATCCCCCCTCTCGATGACGGCGACCGCTTTCACCTCCAGAAAATAGCCCGGCGCACCGCAGAGGGAGGCTGCTCCGATGGCGGTCCAGGCCGGATAGCAGCCTTTCATGTAGCGGTTGCGCACTTCCATGTACAACGGCAGGTCACGCATATCGGTGTGGTAGCTGGTGACCTCTACCACATCCTCGAAGCGGGCTCCTGCCGTTTCCAGTATCCGCTTCATGTTTTCGAACACCTGCACAAACTGAGCTTCCTTTTCAGCGACCAGTTCACGCTGATCGTTGCGGCCGATCTGACCGGCAATGTAGAGCGTGTCATTGACCAACACCGCCGGGGCGTAGCCGATCTCGTCACGGATAAATTCCATTCCTTCAGGCACGATTATTGTTTTTGTTGCCATCATGTTTCTCCTCAGCATAAAACGGAAAAGCAGGGCCTGAGCCCTGCTTGGTTTGGATATAAGGGTCAGCCCTGATCGCCACCGCCCACCGGCAAGATGGTACCGGTGATATAGGAGGCCTCGTCCGAGGCCAGAAAGAGTATGGCGTTGGCCTGCTCTTCCGGCACGCTGTAGCGTTTCATGAATGTCGAGTCGATGGTCTGGTCGACAATGGTCTGATACCAGTCCTTCTCCTGCTGATTCATGGTGTCGTTGTTGCGCGGAATGCGTCGTTCACCCACATCGGTTCCGCCCGGCGCCACCGCATTGACCCGGATGCCGTGTTTGGCATTCTCAAACGCCATGCACACGGTCATCGCATTCACGCCCCCCTTGGCCGCCGCGTAGGGCACCCGGTTAAGGCCTCGGGTTGCGATGGAAGACACGTTGACGATCACGCCGCTCTGCTGCTTCTGCATCTGCGCCAGCACGGCGTGACAGCACCAGAGGGTCGGGAACAGGGAGCGGCGAATCTCGGCTTCGATCTGCTCCTCTTCGTAGGCTTCATAGGGTTTGGCCCAGATGGTACCGCCCACGTTGTTAACCAGAATGTCGATGCGACCAAAATGGCTCACGGCCGCATCGATCGCCTTGCAGGCACCGGCATACTGTTCCAGGTCCACGTTGATGATCTGGGCATCAACGGCACCTGCGGCCAGCGCTTCTTCGGCCACTTCTTTAACAATCTCGGAGCGGTCTACCAGCAGCAGGCTGGCTTTTTCGGCGGCCATCTGCAGGGCAACGGCACGACCAATTCCCTGGGCCGCGCCGGTGACAACAACCACCTTGTTTTCGAAACGTTCAGCTCTCATGGAATCGTCCTTACTTGCTGGCTGCAAACTTTTCATAATGGAAGCTGGCCGGCTGAATGCCCTTTTCCTGCATATGGCTGTTCACCGCTTCTACCATCGGCGGCGGACCACAGAGATAGATATCCACATCGCCGTCATGCAGATGACCGGGTTCCATGTGGTTGGTGACATATCCTTTCTGCAGCCAGCTGCTCTCTTCAGAGGCGACGCAGGCACTGAAGGTGAAATTATCGATGGCCGCTGCAAAGGCTTCCAGCTTGTCCATTTCCACCAGATCGGTGTCGTGGGTGACGCCGTAGATCAGATGGATCGGATACTGGCTGCCGACCTGCTGAATCTTCTCCAGCATTGCCAGGAAGGGTGCCAGACCGGTACCGCCAGCCAACATCAACACCGGACGCTTGATATCGCGCAGGTAAAAACTGCCGAAAGGACCGCGCAGAGTGATGCTGTCGCCGACACTGGCCTTTTCGGCCATATAGGTGCTCATCAAACCTTCAGGTACAACACGGATAAGGAAAGAGACCGATTCGTCAGACTGGTTAACCATGGAACTGAAGGAGTAGGCACGGGACTGATCGGTCCCCGGCACCTGTACGTTGACGTACTGCCCCGGCAGGAAGTGCATGGCACGCACCTGATCACCGGCGACGGTGAATGACAGGGTGGAATCAGACAGACGGTTGATATCGGTGAGTTTGGCATGCACATCCGCCTGCTGACTGCGCACACAAACTTCAGACGAGGCCGGCACGGTAACCACACAGTCCGACTCCGGAATCATGCGACAGGTCAGCACGTACTGTTGCTCCGCTTCCTGATCGGACAGCGCATCCTCGATATAGCCATCCATCTCATAGCTGCCCGATTCGCAGTGACATTTGCAGGTACCACAGGCACCGTCACGGCAATCGAGCGGGATATTGAGCCCGGAACGATAAGCGGCATCGGCCACCGTTTCCATCGGCAAGGTCGTAATGAAGCGGGTTACACCGTCTTCAAAGTTGAGCGCTACTTTATACATTGTGTGCTACCTCGGTCCCCTTCAGGGGTGTCGATAACACCCCGAGGGACACTTGTTATGTTGGGCCGGGATCAGAGGTGATAGATATCCACAACGTGGTGGATATAGTCGTTCTTGAGCACGACCTTCTTGCGTTTGATTTTCAGCTTGCTGTCTTCGTCACGGATCAGAGTGACAAACGCGGTACCGAAATAGGTATCCACGGCGTTGTAGCGCACGCTGTTGGTCATCCAGCTGTAGCGCACTTCAGCGTCATTATCCGATGCAGCGGACACTTCCAGATTGCTCAGCATGTGCTGGGTGCGTGGCTCCGGCAGCGAACTGGCACTGGAGCGGTCGGTACGAATGCGGAAAACACGGTCTTCCAGACCATCACGACGGGCGTAGTAGATCAGGGAGATTTCGGACTGCGGGTCTTCGGTCAATTCACCGTCCACATCCCAGCTCGGCACCCAGAACTCGGCACCCTTGTCGTAGTGCTCCAGCCAGTTGTCATAGTCCTTGTCATCCAGCGCACGCTGTTCAGAGTGCAGGAAATCACGAATTTCGTCGTAGCTGATAGTCATGGCTTACTCCCCCTTTTCCTTGCGTGCCGCTTCGGCCAGCACTTTCTGCCAGTAGTGATGCTGAACGATGTAGAGACCTTCGTCCTCGACCTTCTCGCCGCTCATCACCGGATGCACATCGATCTTCTTCGCACCTTCATCCTGACCGTCGATCCAATGCTCGGCACCACGGCACATGTCGTTCCAGGGCAGGTTCATGCCCTTGAAGCCTTCCTGACAGGCGCGGAACTCTTCCAAATCATCCGGAGTTGCCATGCCTGAGGCGTTGAAGAAGTCTTCGTACTGACGGATACGATGCGCACGCGCTTCCGCACTCTCGCCCTTGGGCGCGATGCAGTAGATGGTCACTTCGGTCTTGTCGACAGAGATCGGACGGAAGTGACGGATCTGCGAGCTGAACTGGTCCATCAGGAACACGTTCGGATACAGGCAAAGGTTACGCAGGTTGCCGATCATCCAGTCGGCACGATCAGCGCCGAACTTCTCTACCAACTCGTCACGACGCTCATACAGCGGACGGTCCTGCGGGTTGGGCCAGTTCATCCACAGCAGAATGTGGCCATGTTCAAAGGCGTAGAACCCACCCTTTTGCTTGTTCCAGGTGGAGGCATCCATCGCCTTGACGTCATCGGCGGACATGCCGGCCTTGCGGCGCGCCGTAGTGGCAACGTAGTTCCAGTGCGTAGCGGAGACGTGGTAACCGTCAGCACCGTTCTCAGCCTGCAGCTTCCAGTTGCCGTCGTAGATATAGGTGGAAGAGCCACGCACCACTTCCAGGCCTTCCGGTGACTGATCAACGATCATATCGACGATCTTGGCAGCCTCGCCCAAGTGCTCGGTCAGTGGCTTGACATCATCGTTCAGTGAGCCGAACAGAAAGCCACGGTAGTTCTCCATGCGGACCTTTTTCAGGTCATGTGAGCCTTCGCAGTTGAATGAATCCGGGTAACCCGCATCGTTGGGATCCTTGACCTTGACCAGCTTGCCGGAATTATTGAAACTCCAGCCATGGAACGGGCAGGTGAAAACAGCCTTGTTGTCCTTCTTCTTGCGGCAGAGCACAGCGCCACGGTGACTGCAGGCGTTGATAAAGCAGTTCAGCTCGCCATCCTTGTTACGGGTGATGACGATGGGCTGACGACCGATGTAACCGGTAAAATAGTCGTTCGGGTTGGCAACCTGGCTTTCGTGCGCCAGATAGATCCAGTTGCCTTCGAAGATGTGTTTCATCTCCAGCTCGAACAACTCGGGATCGGTGAACATGTCGCGACGACCGCGATACAGGCCTTTTTCTTTATCGACCTCCATCATGCCGCCCACTTTTGCTATCAGATTGTCTTGCATGGCGATGCCCTCCTTATTGTTTGTCTCAGATTAGAGGGCAGTGCCAGTGGTCACTATCCAGCCAGTGCCATTCTTTATCCCATATTTGCAGAGGGTGTATACATGAATCCGGGGGATCGCGGATATCGGCTCGTATCGGCTCGAACAGGAGCAAACCCGTGTTGATATGCACAAAGACTGACCGCTAAGCGCCAGGCCAGTGCGCAGCCACCCGTGCTCAATGACGAAAGGGCTGCCGTGTTGCCAAATAGAAAATGAGCAGGCTAGACAACGCTGCCACGCCAGTGGCCATTTTCATTTTCCTGCCGCGTGATCGTACGAATTTTTTCAATCACCTTGCTCATTGCATTGGTCACAGGCTTGTCTCTGCACGAAACAAGGAAAACATCTCGATAGAGTCGAGGCTCGACAATATCAATGGCATTCACCTCATCATTTTTTTCGAGGTGGAAGAAGGACGATGACGGGGTAATCAACATGCCGTGTCCTTCTGTAACATGCCTTAATGTAGTCATTAATTGACCATGCGGCTGGCATTTTTTTAAGTAAAAACCAGTCTCTTTTTCGTACTGGCCAATGAGATAGCCAAGTGAGTCTGTACGATTTGTAACCATGACCTCGTAGTGTCTCAAGTCTGAAAATCGTATAGCGCCTTTTCTAACAAATAAATCATCGAATTCGAAAAACCTGTTCTTCCCAATCAATA
This sequence comes from Marinobacterium iners, assembly GCF_017310015.1. NCBI lineage: Bacteria > Pseudomonadati > Pseudomonadota > Gammaproteobacteria > Oceanospirillales > Oceanospirillaceae > Marinobacterium > Marinobacterium iners. The sequence goes on along the minus strand of NZ_CP022297.1, from coordinate 993,835 downwards.
AATATATTTTTTCTCGAAAGAAAAGCTCATAGTTAATATTTTTACAATCACTTTCATCATAAGAACCTGAATCAGTGACTTCACCCGCTGTTGCAGCACCCAGCACTGAAGACGACCTCGCTCTTTAACACAGCTCGATCTTATCTAACGTGTACCGGGTTAATCTACGCCACTGCAGCATCGATCATGCTTCTCACCGCAGTATTTCGTCTCGATTCTGTCTGCAGGCCAAGGCATACCCTGCCATGCATGGCGCTCGGGCGTGTGGCTATTTTGAATGGCTGTAAATCCGACAGTCCGGATCAGGCCAGCCCGTAGACGCGACTGAATGCCCCGAAACCGGGACAATGTCGTCCGAAGCGCAGGTGGAGACGACGACCGCTGCTGACTAAGCGACAGGCCATATACATCAGTTCCTGAATCACGGTTTTCAGCCGCCGACGCTTGGCCGGATGACGCACCGGTGCATCCGGCCCCAATAGCGCGTTCTGTCCCATCCAACGCAGTATGTTGTAGCCCAGTACGGCAAAGGCTATGACCAGGTCGTTGGTATCGAACTTCCCTGACGGCAAACGTTCGAGATCCAGATCAGTCTTGAACTCACTGTGGAACTGTTCGCTGGTGGCGTGATCCTGGTAGAGCGCAATGACCTTGGCGTTATCTGCTGCGTCCGATGTGAGTGAAGTCGTCCAGCCCTCCAGGCTGACCTCCGGCTCCAAAAACAGCTGTCCTGAACTGTCACTCTGGCGCACCGTCACCTTGACGATCAGGCGGTCGTCCGTGCCATCCAGCGGTTCGCTTACCAGCGTTTCCATTTTGCCCGGTCGGGTATGGCACCAAAGTGCGCCGGCCGCATGAGCCTTGTCGACCCAGGCCAGTCCATCTTGTGAGCGGGGGTTCCACTTAATCAGGTAGTCTGCCCCGTGCGCACGGAAGTACCCCCGGTTCTCGGCGGCATCATGGGCGCTGTCAAGACGTACCAGTAGCGGTGCATCGGTCAGCTCTCGGACTCGAGGCAGCACCCGGTCGAGGGTGTGAATAAACTCTTTATTGGCATGTTGGTTACCCGGTCGCAGCTCACAGCCCAGACACCAGCCCTCCGTGCCCAGGTAGGCCGCGATGGGGGCATAACCGTCATGCCCCTTGTAGGTATAGGCCACGCCCTCTTTTTTACTGTTGCTGTTGTCCATGGGAAACACGTCCATATCCAGTGGCACGTGCCCGGTGGTGAGTGTGCCGATAGGCACCGAAGCGTTACACAGAAACTCGACGCTGGCCTCATCCAATAACGGGATCAGTGCGCGGGCATCTTCATCAAAGCGCTGACGCAGCCGGGCCGATGAAGGTGATTGCTTGATGCCCATGGCCGCTTTGAAGAAGGGATCATGGCGTGCGTGCTCGACCGCTTCGAAGTCGCTCTTGCCAAGGCAAATCAACCCCAGGTAGGTACGGATGAGGTCGATGTTGGCGATGCCATGGCGCTTGACGATGGAGCGCGAGGTCTTAGCCAGAGAGGTCATCCTGTTCACGCTGTGCCCAACCAGCGCCAGACCACCGTGGGGTGTGATAATCTCGGTTTTTGACTGTTCAAGCTTGAAGGTACGCATAGTCAGATATCACTGCCTGGGTGAATCGAGAATGGCGTCCATATTACCGCCGCAGGCCGCGTGGTTACAGTGTTGTAGAGGTGTGAGTGGGGTTGTAAGTCACGGAATCAGGAAGAAGAAACAGCAAGATCAATATCACCGCACTTCATCATTTTAATCAGATCGGATGAATATCCTGTATAAATGCTTAATTCAATATTCGGAAATTCTTTTTCAAGGCATGTCATTAATGGCACAGCTAGAATATTGCAAATGGGCTGGGTAAAACCGATCGAAACCTTGCCGGAAGGTGACGATATCGATTGATGTAACTCAGCCTGTGCTTGCTCCAACTGACGAATGACTGAGCGCGCATGAGCCAAGAAAATCTCTCCACTCTCGGTTAGATAAACCCCACGCACATCACGACTGAACAAGGTCGCCTTGAGTTCATGCTCCAGTACCGAGATCTGCTGGCTAATACTGGGCTGCGAGATCTCAAGCTCCCGAGCTGCAGCTGCAATGCTGCCAAGCTCAGCTGATTTCACGAAATATATCAATTGCTTGGTATTCATAAGTTTTATACCTATAGGAGTTGCCTATACCTGCTATACCGGATTGTTTGTTTCGTCATCGAATCAGTTTTTCTATGCTGGCACAGGTATCAACGCTACAGGAAAAACCACATGAAAAAACAGAGTTATTATTTCGACCGACCTCTTAAATACAGTGCCGAGGAGTGGAAGGCGAGGCAGGATCTGGCTTGCATGTATCGGATTTTTGATCATTTCAACTGGGATGAGTCAATTTATAATCATATCTCATTACGTGTACCCGGTGAACCTGAACACTTTCTGATCAATCCATGTAACTATTCAGCTCAAGTTCCTGCAAAAAGTTCTTGACAGGTTTTTTGTCAAAATATCTCCCAGTCCAGTGACAGTCGGTATTTCGCTTTAAAGCCTGCCTCAAGGTGCCGTACCGCCACTCTGTGGCGTCTGGCGGAGCTCTATGTCTCGGAGCGTGGGAGCAATGTAAAAGTTGCTCAGATCCGCACACAAAGCGAAAAATTTGACCTGAAAAAGTCGTGCGATAATAGGCCATCAATCGACGATACTCAGGCTCATGAAGATCAGCAATATGGATGTCGACGCCATCTTGGCGAACGTCAGACAACAGCTCCAGGACGACAAGACACTCTCGCCATCTCTGCGCGCAGCCATTGAGATGATGATGGTGCTGATCCAGATGATGACCGGCCGGCTCAACACGAACAGTACCAACAGCAGTACGCCGCCCTCCCAGGATCCGAACCGGCCCAAGAAGAGCCGCAGTAAAGGTGAGCGTAAACCGGGCGGACAGCCTGGCCGTATTGGCAAGACGCTGCAACGGGTCGAGGAGCCGGATGCGATCAAGACCGTGAAGGTCGACCGGCGCACCCTGCCTAAGGGCAGCGCATTCCGCGTGGTCGGCTATGAAAAGCGTCAGGTCTTCGATCTGGATATCAGCCGCTTCGTGACCGAGTACCAGGCCGAGATCCTGGAGAACGAACAGGGGCAACGCGTCACAGCGCCATTCCCGGCCGGTGTTGATCGTCCGGTGCAGTATGGTCCCCGCTTGAAAGCGCATGCGGTGTATCTGTCGCAGTACCAGCTGCTGCCCTACGAACGTGTCCGCGAATACTTTGAGGATCAGGTTGGTATCCCGCTCAGCGCAGGGTCGCTGTTCAACTTCAACCAAGACGCTTTCGACAAAGCTGAGGGCTTCGAGCACTGGGTTAAGGACCGTCTGGCCGAGTCGGTGCTGATTCACGCCGATGAAACCAGCATCAACATCGGTGGCCAACGCCGCTGGCTGCATTGCGCCTCGAATGATGACCTGACCTGGCTGGCGCCCCATGCTCACCGGGGTCACGAGGCGATGGAGGCCATCGGTATCCTGCCGCGCTTCCACGGCGTGCTTTGTCATGACCACTGGAAACCGTACTACCGCTATCAGTGCCGGCATGCGCTCTGTAATGCCCACCATCTGCGCGAGCTTCAGCGCGCCTGGGAGCAGGACAAACAGACCTGGGCGCAGCGCATGCAAACCCTGTTGTGCACCATGGAGGATGCCGTTAAGAGTGCGGGCGGCAGCCTGCCGCCTGAAAAGGCAGAAGGGTGGCGAAAGGCCTACCGGCAATGCCTCAAAAAAGCGGAAGACGAGTGTCCGCCACCGGATGAAAACCAACGGCAGGGCAAGCGTGGTCGGCTCAAACGCTCTCGGGCGCGCAACCTGCTGGAGCGGTTGCGCGACTATGAGGCAGATGTTTTGCGCTTTCTGGACGATCCGGCGGTCCCCTTTACGAACAACCAAGGCGAGCGTGATATCCGTATGCTCAAGGTGCAGCAGAAGATCTCTGGCTGCTTCCGCTCGATGGATGGGGCACAGATCTTCTGTCGTGTGCGCAGCTATCTGTCGACGGCGCGCAAGCAAAACCTGAGTGGTTCCGAGGCGTTGACACTGTTGTTCGAAGGACGTTTGCCGACCTTCATGGCAGCGCCAAGCGATAATCCGAAAACTTTTTAAATCAAGCCAACTGAATAGTTACCAATCCATTTGGTTTGCATTACAGTGAAGTAAAAGCATCCAACCTCGTCAAGATTGATATCGATGGTAACATCGTGGGTGATTCTGACTGGCCAATCAATCCTGCCGGCTTTACCTTCCACAGTGCCATACATAAACATGTGCCCGATGGGCATTGCATCATGCATGTCCATACAACACCGACCCTGGCTGTATGCTGCCTGGAAGAAGGTCTTTCATTCACAAATTTCTACTCAGCACAGCTGCATAACCAAGTCGCGTATCATGACTTTGAAGGCATTACGGTCCGCATGGATGAAGGCGATCGAATTGTAGCCAGCAGTGAGGGCAAAAAAATCCTGATGTTGAGAAATCATGGCCCTGTTATCATCGGGGCTGATCTACCACAGGCATTTTCACTGATGTGGCTTCTGAACCGAGCATGTGAAGTTCAGTTGGCTTCAATGTCCATGGGTAAAACACTGAAAATTCCTGATAACATTCTTGAGCGTTGTGCACGCGATACGCCTCTTTTCAATCCAAAATATGGTTCTGGTCGAGATGCAGTTGCCGCTTTTGAACGTTTGATGGATAAAAAAGATCCATCCTACAAGTATTAATCCATAAGAAAGGCCCAACAATGAATATAATAAAAACGATCGCATACATTTGTGCATTCATGTTTTCCACCGCTACCTACTCACAAACCACACTGCGTGTGGCCACTTGGCTGCCTCCGACCAGTGGACAAAATGATGTCGTTTGGCCTACCTGGGGGAAATGGGTTGAGGAAGCAACGGAAGGACGTGTCAAAATTGAACTGGAGTATGGTTCAGGACACCCCAAGTCCATGTTCAGCCTGGTTGAAGATGGTGTGGCAGACGTCAGTTTCGGTGTAAATGGCTATCTGCCGGGCCGATTCAAGCTACCGGCCGTCGTTGAAATCCCGGGGGTAACCGCTGATCCTGAAGCCTTGTCGGTCGCTCTGTGGCGCGTGTACAAGCAACACTTTGAGGCGGCTCACGAGTTCGATGGGCTGAAAGTTTTGGGCATGTTTGTACACGGCCCTGGTCAGCTGTTCACCACTTTCGAAGTCAACGACCTCTCGGATCTGCACAATAAGAAAATCCGCACGGGCGGTGGAGTCGTGAACGACCTTGCAACACGCCTGGGCGTCGTGCCTGTATTTGCTCCCGTTACAAAAGTGTATGAAATGATGCAACAGGGTGTCATAGACGGTGTTTTCCTTCCCGCTCAGGAACTGAAGTACTCTCGCCTGAACGAGGTTGTGAGCGATGTGACCCTGTTCCCTTCGGGCATGTATACAACTGCTTTTACAATTTTCATGAATCCAGATGTGTTTGAGGACCTGAGTGAAAAGGACCGTAATGCGATCATGTCGGTATCTGGTGAAAAGCTATCCGCTCTCGCTGGTCGCGCTTGGGGCAACTCGGACACTAAGGGGCTTGAGGCTGCTCGTGAGATGAACGTGCGGATAAAAGAACTGACCCCTGAAGACCCTCTGACACAGCAATTTGCAGAGAAAGTCCAAGGAATGCATGAGGCCTGGATTGACAGTGTGTCCGACCGCCCCATCGATGCACAGGCCGCTCTGGATGACTTGAACCGAGCAGCCCTGGAATACCAACGCCAGACAACCGATTAATCGCCCTTGATTGCAGCGGTGCATAGCCGATCCAGGCATGTACCGCTGCATACAGGCCTTATCACATTAATGACCCGAACATGGGACACATCGACTTATCAGTGACCGGCTTTGCCGAGCAAACAAAAAACGCCGTCAATAGACGGCGCAAAAGGTTTGGTCACAGGAGAGCCGTGACCGGTGCAGCACAACAACAAAATCAGGTCAGCACGCTCAGGAAACGCTCGTTCAACTGACGGTCGTGATAGAAAATTGCTTTACCCAGCTCGCCCGCATCCCAGGTCACCGGCTCGTGGTCCGGGTAGTGGTAGTCGCCACCGCAGAAAACTTCATTACGATTGCCGGAAGGATCAAAGAAATAGATGGTCTGACCATGAGTCAGCCCATGACGTGTCGGGCCAATATCGATTGAGGTATCGGTCATGGAGATCAAGTCCGCCGCCTTGAGCACATCGTTCCAGGTCTCCAGGAAGAAGGAAGCATGGTGAAACTTGCCTGGTTCCGGATGATCGATAAACGCCACATCATGTGCCTTCATGCTGGCAGTCAGGAACTGACCGACACGCTTGCCGTCCGGTGTCATCACCTGCTCAGCCAGATCGAAGCCGAGCACATCACGGAACAGCTCTAAAGTGCGGTCCAGGTTGGGGCCGTACAACAGGCAGTGGTCGAAACGGGTCGCCTGCATGCCTTTCAGGCCACGCGGCCATGCTTCCGGGTTGTGATTGCCCACGCCCCACTTGCCGGTCTGCTCCTTGGTGGCAAAAAGCTCGAACGCGTGCCCGGTGGGGGCAACAAAACGGACGCGGCGTCCACAGTCTTTAAGATCACCGGCAGGAATGTCTTCCACTTCGCAGCCGAACGCAACCAGCTCAGCACGCAGGCTGTCCACAACCTCTTCGCTCAAGCACTTGAAACCCATGTAGTCCATGCCGGCTTCGTCCGCTTCACGCAGCACCACCGAGAACTTGTCCACTTCGGTCCAGCCCTTGAGATAGACACGACCCTGATCGTCACGGTCCATTTCAATCAGACCGAGCAGGTCTACGTAGTGCTTGACGGCTTCATCCATATCCAGCACGCGAATCTGCACGTGCCCGGGACGCATTACACCTTTTTTCATAGCCACCTCTTGTTATGACAACCCTTGGCCGCTGCCGGCCCGATTACAACTCAGATCGACTATTACAGGCCTTGGCGGCGTGTTAAATCCGGTGGGTGCAAGCTTTATCCGCACACTGCATACCGCATGCATCTGCAACATCGTTGCAGTTTTTGGACACAGGTCTGCATCAGGCGGCTATTGATGCAGGTCAGGGTTCTTTCTAATCAGCAGACCATAAAAATAACGCACTCCCTGAGAGGTTTATATGTTCAAGACCAATACTCTGCGTACTGCTGTCGCTGCCGGCCTGGCAACCCTAACCCTTAGCACACCGGTGCTGGCTTCGGATGAGCCGGTCAAAGTGGGCATCATGCTGCCCTTCAGCGGTGTGTATGCCGCGCTGGGCGATGCTACCCGTAACGGTCTGAAAATGGCATTGCAGGAAAAGGCTTCCGAACTGCACGGTCGCAAGATTGAATACATCGAGATCGACACCGAGGCACGCCCCGAACGTGCACCTGAAATCGCATCCTCGCTGCTGGATCGCAGCAAGGCCGACTTCATCATCGGCCCTGTCCACTCAGGTGTGGCCATGGGCATGCTGAAGGTGCTGCGCGGCAAGGATACCGTGATGATTGTGCCGAACGCCGGTGCCGGCCCCGTGACCGGACCTCTGTGTGCACCCAACGTATTCCGCACTTCCTTCTCTTCCTGGCAGCCGTCGTACCCAATGGGCAAGGTAGCACTCGACAAGGGCTACAAGAATGTCGTGACCATGAGCTGGAACTACGGCATGGGACGCGAGAGCCTGGATGCGTTTGAAGAATCCTTTACTGCCGGTGGCGGCACGATCGTCAAACAGATGCTGGTCCCCTTCCCGCAGACCGAATTCCAGTCCTACCTGTCGGAAATCGCATCGCTCAAGCCTGATGCCGTGTTCGTATTCTTCGCCGGCGGCGGCGCGGTCAAATTCGTCAAGGATTACGATGCACTGGGCCTGAAAGGCAAAATCCCACTGCTGGGCTCCGGCTTCCTGACCGAGGGCACTATTGAAGCCCAGGGTGCTGCCGCCGAAGGCGTGATGACGACGCTGCATTATGCTGACACGCTGGATAATGATCTCAACAGCCGCTTCAGAGCCTCCTACAAGGAGCAGTTCGACAAGCCGTCTGACCTTTACGCGGTACAGGGCTATGACACCGGTCTGCTGATTGCCAATGCGCTGAACCAGCTCAAGGGCGACATTTCCGATCGCGATGCCCTGATCAACACCATGGCCAACACCACGATCAACAGCCCGCGTGGCGACTTCACCTTCTCCAAGGCCCACAACCCAGTACAGAACATCTACCTGCGTACGGTTGAAAACGGCGAGAACAAGGTGATCGAGGTCGCATCCCCGATGCTGGAAGACCCGGCTCGCGGCTGCAAGCTCTAAGCCTGCAATACCGGGCGGGGCTTGCCCTGCCCGGTCGTATTAACCTGACTGATCATCCCGGGTTCTGCTATGACCACCTCTTTGTTTTTTGTGCAGCTGATCAACGGCCTGCAGTATGGGCTGCTGCTGTTTCTGATCGCTTCCGGCCTGACGCTGGTGTTCGGCGTGATGGGCATTCTCAACTTGGCGCACGGCTCCATGTTCATGGTCGGCGCTTATCTGGCCTGGTATTTCTTCGAGCATACCGGCAGCTTCGGCATCAGCGCACTGATCTCCGCCGCGATCGCCCTGCTGATCGGTATTGCCATCGAACGGGGGCTGATACGCCATCTCTACCGGCGCAACCATCTGGACCAGGTGTTGCTCACCATCGGCATGATCTTTGTCTTCAACGCACTGCAAAGCCTGCTTTGGGGTAACGACCCGCTGGGCGTGCCGGTGCCCCAGGCTCTGTCCGGTGCCGTACCGCTGAATGATGTACTGGAGTACCCGATCTATCGCATCTTTGTCGCCCTGCTCTGTATCGCCATCGCTTTCGTGATGTATTACATGATCAACAAGACCCGGCTGGGCATGCTGATTCGAGCCGGCGAGTCCAACCGTGAAATGGTGGAGTGTCTGGGCATTGATATTCGTCGCCTCTACACCATCGTGTTTGCAATTGGCGTGATGCTGGCGGCTGTCGCCGGGGTCGCGTCTGCCCCCATGTCCTCCATCATGCCCGGCATGGGCGAACACGTATTGATCACCTGTTTTGTAGTGGTCGTGATCGGCGGCATGGGATCGATCAAGGGCGCCTTCGTTGCGGCCCTTCTGGTGGGGCTTGTGGATACCTTCTCGTCCGTTCTGGTACCCCAAATCTCGAGCATGATGATCTACATCCTGATGGCGTTCATCCTGCTGATCAAGCCGCAAGGCTTGTTCTCTTCCTGATCCGGAGTCTGTGTCATGTTGTTCAATAAACGTACCGAACGCATCTTCATCTGGGTGTTCTTCCCCCTGGCACTGCTGTTGCCTCTGTTTCTGGAACAGAACACCTTCTACGTCAGCAAGCTGACCAGCATCATGATTTTCGCCCTGTTCGTGATGTCACTGGACTACCTGGTGGGCCGCTGCGGCTTGATCACCCTGGGCCATGCCATGTTCTATGGCCTGGGCGGCTATCTGTTCTGGATGCTTGCGCCGGAGTACACCGAGGTCAACTTCTGGGTGTATACCTTCTACGTATGCATGAGTGCGGCCGCCATCGCACTGGTGATCGGCTTTCTGGTACTGCGTACCAACGGCATCTATATGATCATGATCACGCTGGCCTTTGCCCAGATGGCCTTCTATTTCTTCTCGGACTCCATCAAGTTTGGTGGCAATGACGGGCTGTTCATCTACATGAAGCCTGAAACCAGTATCTTCGGCCTGAGCCTGTTTGATCTGGATAACCCGATCCACTTCTACTACCTCTGCCTGCTGTCACTGTTCAACACATTGGTGTTTTTCAAACTGCTGATCCGCTCTCGCTTCGGTCGCGTGGTGGATGCCATCCACCAGAATCCGGGTCGCACCACGGCCCTTGGCTACAACATCTTCATGTTCCGCCTGATGAGCTATGTGATCGCATCAGCACTGGGGGCTTACGCCGGCTACCTGTTCACCCTGCAGTATGGTTTCGTCAACCCGTCCATGCTGGCCTGGACTACCTCCGGCTCGGCACTGGTGATGTCAATTCTGGGCGGCATGGGCTCCATCTATGGCGCCATCCTCGGCACCTTCGTGTACGAGGGCCTGCACTACTCCCTGGAGCATCTGACCGAACACTGGATGCTGTTTATGGGCATTCTGATCATCGCAATGGTAATGGTGTTCAAGAACGGCATTGCCGGTTATCTGGAGAAACTGCTGGAGAAACGCTCATGACCACAGAGCTGATGCTTGAAACCGAGGGCCTGTGCAAATACTGGGGCGGGCTGAAAGCACTGGATGATATCTCTCTCCAGTTCCACGATAACCAACTGCACGGCATTGTCGGACCCAATGGTGCGGGTAAAAGCACCCTGCTGAACCTGTTGTGCGGCCACTACAAACCCACCAGCGGGCGGATTCTGCACAAGGGCGAGCCGATTGAGGCGATCAAGCCACACGCTTTTGCCCGCCGGGGGATTGGTCGCAGCTTCCAGAAAACCAACATCTATCCGGGTGCCACTTGTCTGGAGAATTGTTGTGTGGCGGTACAGCGGCGCATGGGCGGCAACTTCAATTTTCTGCGCTCACGCTACACCCAGAAAGTACTGGACGAGATCGCCACCGAGGCACTGGAAAAGGTTGGACTGGGTGCGCGGCGTGACGAAATCGCATCTCACATCAGTTACGGCGAACAGCGACAACTGGAGATTGCCATGGTGCTGGCAACAGCTCCCGAGGTTCTGCTGCTTGACGAGCCGATGGCGGGCATGGGGCATGAAGAGTCGCTGCTGATCATCGAGCTGTTGAAAAAACTGAAACGGGAATACTGCATCGTGCTGGTCGAGCACGACATGGATGCAGTGTTCGAATTGTCGGACCAGCTCACGGTGATGGTGGACGGTCAGCATCTGATCACCGGCACCGTTGATGAGGTGCGCGATGATCCCCGCGTGAAGGAAGCCTATCTGGGCCAGGGCGACGAGGTATTCTGAACATGACAAAATTGCTGGAAGTAAAGGGGCTGCACAGCTTCTACGATGAAAGCCACATTCTGCACGGTGTCAGCTTTGAAATTGAAGCAGGTCAGGCGGTAAGTCTCATGGGACGCAACGGCATGGGCAAGACCACCACGCTGAAATCGATCCTTGGGCTGGTTCAGCCACGCAGTGGTCATGTGTTCTTTAAGGGCGAAGAAATCTCTGCCCTGCCCACTTGGCAGCGGATGCGCAAGGACATCGCCTATGTTCCCGAAGGCCGAGGCATGTTTCACAACCTGACGGTAAAAGAGCATCTTGAAATGGCCGCACGCCCCAACAATCGAGGCGAGCAGCACTGGAATTACGAACGAGTACTGGAAACCTTTCCGCGCCTGCAGGAACGATTGAGCAATCTGGGCACCCAGCTGTCCGGCGGTGAGCAGCAGATGCTGGCCATCGGCCGAGCGTTGGTCACCAATCCGGATCTGCTGATTCTGGACGAAGCCACCGAAGGTCTGGCGCCACTGATACGCAAGGAGATCTGGGACGTGATTCGCACCATCAAGGAAAGCGGTATTTCCACCCTGATCGTGGACAAGAACATCCAGGTACTCAAGGAGCTGTGTGACCGGCATGTGGTGCTGGTCAAGGGCAAGGTCGTGTTCAACGACAACTCTGAACAGCTGCTGTCACGGCTGGACGAGGTTGAGTCCTATCTCGGTGTCTGAGCCCTTCGCGACGTTGCGCTTCGGGCTGATTCCGGCCCGGAGCGATTACTTGGTACAATCCCCTATTTGTGCAGCGCCACAGGGCCCCACACTATGACAGCAGACACTGAAAAGAACCCTGTAACGCTCCGCCAGGGGATTGGTTCTCTTGAAATCGGGCTACGCATTCTGAATACCATTGCAGAGTCGCCCAGGCCCCTGACGCTGAAAAACCTGTCCGACCAGCTTGAGCTATCGCCCAGCCGGTTGCACAAGTACATCGTCAGTCTGCTGCGCATGGGCTACATCATGCATGACAACGGAAGCAGCTATACCCTGGGCAGATCCTGCCTGACCCTTGGCGTGGCAGCCATCCGCCGCATCGACCCGATCAGGCTGGCATTCACAGCCGTTGAAGAACTCAATGAAACCACGGACAAGACCGTGTCGGTGACGGTCTGGAACGGCCAGGCACCACTGGTCATCAAATGGCTGGATGCCAGCCAGCCGGTCGCCGTCAACATTCGGCTGGGGCTGGAGCTGTCCCCCTTTTTCTCGGTGTCTGGCCGCATCTTCCTGGCCAACCTGCCGCAGGAGCGACGCGAAGCCATGCTGGATGCATTTTTCCAGCAACCGCTGGCCCTGCCGCGTCATGGCGGCAAGTTGCTGCAGCGTGATGCATTCCGGGAGCATTTGGATCAAGTCAGACAGGACAACCTGTGCTGTTTCTACGGCGATTATCTGCCCGATCTGAATGTGGCCGCCAGCGCCATCTTCGATATCAACGGCAATATATCGTCGGTCATCAGTTTGATGGGGATGGCGGGTGATACGGACATCCGTCCCGGCTCGGCGCTGCAGCAGCAACTCACTGGATGCGCCGAGCAGGTGACGGAAGCCATCTGCGGCCAGCAGCACCTCAAGCGGCACACCTGATCCGGTATGTCGCCTAAGGTCATTCAGCCGCGAGGTACAGCGCGATCAACGCTTGCGGCGCAGTGTCTCGGACGGCAGCTCACCAAACATCTTGCGATAGTCGGACGAGAAACGGCCCAGGTGGGTGAAGCCATAGTCCAGCGCCACCTCGGTTACATTGCGAACCGCCTTGCCACTGACCAGCTCTTCACGCAGGCTTTTCAGTTTGGATTGCTTGATGAACAGCTTGGGTGTCACATTGAAATATTTGGCGAACAGGTTGTATACGGTACGTACACTGACGTTACCGACCTGCGCCAGTTCTTCAACACTCAGATCATCACGGATATTGGCCTCGACGTAGGCCAGCAGGTGGGAAAAACTGCGATCATTGGCATGCAGGTCACGTCCCGAAGCCGCATTGCTGTCGAACTGCTGCAGCAGTTTGCGAATCAGGATATCGCGGTAGGGCAACTGCAGATGGCTCAGATCGAGTTCGGTCTCATTGGCCTCCAGGAGCAGCGCATCCAGTAATCGCATGAACCCCAGAGACTGCTCCAGCTCGATGACACGGCGCTCGAAACGAACCCCACTGCGTGGCACCAGCCCCGCCTGATCCAGACAGACTTCCTTGACCAGCTCCTCGGGTACCTTGACGATCACTTTTTCGCAATCCTCGGAGTAGGTCAGGTCCATCTGCTCTCCGGGGTTCATCATCAGTGCCTGGCCCCGAAACAGACGCAGATTCTCGTCTCGGAAGCGCCAGCGGCATTCGCCTCGGGTCACCACCTGGAAATGATAGATACCCTGTAACTCAGGGCAGCGCACATCCACACAGTCACCATAGCTGATGGAGGACAATCCTAGCCCGGCAAAGTCCCGGTGGTTCAGTCGCGAGGCCGGTGAACGACTACACTCGCGATCGGCAAACTCAAGCTTGTGGTGTCCTACATGGCGATTGACGTATTCGGACACTTCCAGCGGGTGTGCCTGATCAAAAATCACAGCATTACTGAGCACGTTGGAGAACATGGCTTGCACCGTATTTTGTAATTATTGTTAACGGCTTAATTATAGGTAAAAGACCCCTCGATGCAATGCCTGTTTTTTAATCAACGTCACTCGGCCATACCTGCCTCCATGTGCGCCACCTTGTCCATGACGAACTCGATAAAGGCCCGGGTTTTGACCGGCAGGCTTTCCCGGTGTGGATAGAGCATATGCATGGTCCTTCCCTCCATCGACCACTGGGGCAGCAACTGGACCAACTCGCCCCGCTCCAGTTCTGCCGCGACAACGTAGCGTGGCATGCAACAAACACCCAGATTCTTCTTTACCGCATCCACGGCAAAGCGGATCTCATCGGTTCGCAAATGGGCGTGCGGGGTGAAGGTAATCGCGTGTCCATCCGGGTCCATGAAACGCCAGAACGCCGAACGCTTGAGCACCACCAGCGGCAGCTTGCTCAACTCTTCCGGTCTCTGTGGAGCACCATGGCGTGCAACCAGTTCAGGTGTGGCCACCACGACCATCTCGGTACTGAGCAAAGGACGCATCACCCAGTCATTGAGGGTGACTTTGCCCAGTCGAAAGGCGATATCAATGCTGTTCTTCACCAGATCCACGTTCTCGTTGCTGAGAAACATCTCGACACTGATGCGCGGGTTCATCTCCATAAACTCAAACACCCAGTTCTTGACGTAATGGTGCCCAAGGGTCAATGGTGCGGTAATCTTGATGTCACCCGACATGGAGGACAGTTCAGTGTTCACATCCTCGGTTCGCATCTCCAGCTCTGTCACAACGCTGGACAGGCTGTTGTAAAAACGCTGACCGGACTCCGTCAGGCCGAATTTTTTGGAACTGCGGTGTACCAGCTTGTAGCCAAGATCCTGCTCGAACGCCTGCAACCGACGCGACAGGGTTGAAGTCGGAATATCCAGATAGCGCGCCGCCGCCACCAGACTTCCCTTCTCAACCACCTTGATGAAGTAGTACAGATCCTGATAGTTCATAGTGTAATTCTCAAAAATGAAATCACGCCGTCCCGCGCAGCGTGTGGATAAATATCCCTGAACGCCTATATTGAGCATCATTGGGCGGATCGTGCAATCCGAATCGTCTGATGCTACACCACTCGGCTTCGGCTTTCCCCACTCATTTTCGGGATTCAGGACATCAACATGTCAGACCAGACTTCAGCGGACAACAGTATCAACCCCGTTACGGTGGTAATCTCCCGTCGCGTCGTCAAGGGCCAGGAAGCCGAATTCGAACGCCTCAGCAGTCAGATGACCGAGCGTGCGGCGCGTTACCCCGGTTACCTCGGCGCCAGCATGTTTCGTCCTGCGAGTTCCGACGATCCCGAGTACCGCATCATTTTCAAGTTCAATGATGAAACGACTCTGTCAGCCTGGCAGCAGTCGTCCGAGCGCGCCGAGATTCTGGAGCAGATCGAGCCTTTGCTGGTAGCCCCGAGTCAGGTGGAAACCACCTCCGGCATCATCAACTGGTTCACCCTGCCCGGCCACAATCCGGTGAAGCCGCCACCCAAATACAAAATGACCTTTGTCAGCTGGTTGGCGCTTTACCCCACCGTCACCATCATCTTTCTGCTGTTTGGCGACCTGTTGGCACAAGTACCACTGCTGTTGCGCACCATGCTGATTACAGCCGTGGTGATGGTGGCCATGTCCTATCTGCTGATGCCGCGTTTCACTCGATGGTTCGCCTTTTGGCTGTTCCCCAAGCGAGAACAGAACGAGCGCTAAGCTCGGTTGTACGTCCGGACCAAGAATTCAGGAACTCCCATGACCCTAAAACTGACCGTTGTTGACCAATCTCCCGTGCAGGGTCTGCCTGCAAACGTTTCACCCGTTGCCCTGACGGTTGAGCTGGCTCAGGCCTGTGATCGGTGGGGCTATCACCGTTACTGGTTGGCCGAGCACCACAACAGCATCAACTTTGCCGGCCCCTGCCCGGAGATACTGATCAGCCACATCGCCAGTGTGACCGAACGGATTCGTGTCGGCAGCGGGGGGGTCATGTTGACCCACTACAGCCCTTACAAGGTCGCTGAACAGTTCAGCATGCTGGAAACGCTCTATCCCGGTCGTATCGATCTGGGCATCGGACGGGCACCAGGGGGTGACGCGCTGGCATCACATGCGCTGGCCTACCCCGCCCAGCCGGGGCTGGAAGACTATGCTGAGCAATCATGGCTGCTGCAGAACCTGCTGCACCACAGCCTGCCTGAAGGCCATGCCTACAAGGGGCTGCAGGTCATGCCGGGACAGCCGGCCATACCACAAACCTGGATGTTGGGATCAAGCGGTGGCAGTGCCGGGCTGGCTGGTCAGGTCGGCATGAAGATGTGTCTGGCCCTGTTCATCAGCCCCGAACCGGCCCCGCCCAGTGTCATCAGCGAATACAAGCAGGCCTGGCGTGAGGCGGGACACTCTGGCCAACCTGAAGCCAGCATTGCGGTGGCGGCACTCTGTGCCGACAGCCGTGAAGAAGCCGAATACTTGGCAGCCCCCGCCGTGTACTGGAAGGTCAAGGCGTTCCGTCAGGGCATCCGTGAGGTGGTTAAGCATCCCGACGAGGCCCTGCGCCTGAAACAAAACCTGAGCGCGGCCGATCAGGCCTTCTTTGATGCGGTTCTGAACTCAATGATACTGGGGACCGCTGAAGAGTGTGCCGATCAGATCAATCGCGTAGCGGATCAATACCGCTCCGATGAAGTGGGCGTTGTGACGGTCACTCATGATTACAGTGATCGTCTGAGCAGTTACGAGCGGCTGGCCGGGGCTCTACTCTGAACCTTTGACCGACCCCGAGCGCGTATAACGAAGGGGCGTCACGTAGTGTGACGCCCCTTCGTATTAACGGTTGGTCAATATGACTTGTACGGCAGGAACTTGCCGGACAGCACCACGTTGACGCGGTCTCCGTTGGGGTTTTCTTCACGCTGGATATCCATGGAGAAATCGATGGCGCTCATGATGCCGTCACCGAACTCCTCATGGATCAGCTCCTTGATGGTGCTGCCGTAGACACTGACCACTTCATACCAACGATAGATCAGCGGATCGGTGGGCACAGCACTGGGCAGTGATCCCTTGTAGGGCACAACCTGCAGCCAGGCAATGGCCTCATCCGACAGACCAAATATTTCGCCAACCGTTTCAGCCTGCTGCTTGTTGAACGTCATCTGGCCCAGACAGCCTGCAGTCGTCCACTCCTTCGACAGTCCGATGGCATCAGCCACCTGTTTCCACTGAATGCCCTTGCTCACCTTGGCGGCGAGGATCATCTGAGTTACTTCTTCACGGGTACTGATCATGATGTTCACCTTTGTATGACGATAACATTGTGTTCAGGCCGCTCGACTGTGCCGAGGCTGACCAATATTCAGTGTGGCGACGACTTCCTCTCCCATGCGCTGCTGCATGATCATGCTGTCGTCACTTTTGTGGCTGATCTCCCAGTGCCCATCGGGCTGCGGTACGCCGTGCAATACCAGAGGCAGGGCTCGGGTCTTGAGCCGAATTACGGGCATCTTGTGCTGATAGGACGAGGGCTCCCGCCCAAGTACCGCGGCTGCCACTGCGCGCGCCTGGTGCTGAATCGGCTCAATGAAGCGGCAGGGTTGACCATCCAGGCTGATGCAGTCGCCCAATGCATAGATGAACGCATCACTGCTGCGCATGTTTTCATCCACCACAATCCCTGCGTTGAACGCCAATCCAGCCTGACGCGCAAGGCGGCTGTCGGTTTTCAGGCCCGTCGCGGCAATTACGTGATCGACTTCCAGCGTTTCTCCACTCTCAAGTCGGATCTGCTTGCGGCCGTTTTCAGCACTGACACCCGCAACCTGAACCGAGGGCCGATAGATCACGCCCTGTGCCGAAAGGCTGTGTTGCAATGCCTCACCCGCCTCGGACGGAATCAGACCGCTCAGCGGCAGAGACTGACGGTCCAGCAACGTGACCCGATGCCCGGCACGGGTGAGGTCTTCGGCCAGTTCACAGCCCACCATTCCGGCTCCAACGATGGCAACCTGCTGCGGTCCGCTGGCAAGCTGCTGCTGCAGTCCACTCCATCCTGCCAGGTCGTTGATACGCCAGCAGAGAGAAGCCGGCAGCTCATCAGGCAAGGCGGGCTTGGCACCTTGCGCCAGTACCAGATGGGTATAGGTCAGAGTGCCACGTGTGGTACGCAGCTCCCGCCGCGCCGCACTGATGCCAACGACAAAAGTCTCGCTGAGCAAACGCACGCCCAAACGGTGGGCTGCATCCGCTGCGGTTTCCTTGATCAGCGCTTCGGTTTGCAGGCCACGGCTGAGCGCCACTGAAAGCTCCGGCTTGTGATAGCGATTGGCGCTGCAGGCACTGACCATAGTGATCGGCGTCTCCCCATCCAGACTGCGAATCGCTTCAACAACGGACCAGCCTGCAATACCGCCACCGACAACCACAATCCCGGGGCGATCGCTGCTGACTGCACCAACCGGCGCAGCAGCCGTTATCACCTGAGCCTCCAGCAGCTCAAAATCGGTTTTGGTCACGCCGCACAGCGGGCATTCCCAGTCATCGGGTATATCTTCAAAGCGGGTACCCGGTGCCAGCCCACTGTCCGGATCACCCAGCTCTTCATCGTAAATCAGGCCACAGGCCAGGCAGATATACTGCTGCCAGGGGCGCTCTTCGGGGTTGAATACATCTGTGCTCATGCCGGCACCTCCTCCTGCATCAACTTGGCCATCTCCCAGCGCAGATGCTTGATCGCCGGAGTGACAATGGCCACAAAGTGCGCTTCCCGGATGCGTCGCTGCGGCGCCGAGTTCATCAGGTAACCACGAGCCCCCTGATGCAGAAGCGCTGACTGTGACGCCTTCAGTGACAGCTCTGCGCCGTGTGCGCGCAGCTCCAGCACATCAAGCAGATAATCCTTGCTGCCATCGAAGGGGGTTTGAGCCAGTACACCGGCGCGTGCGGCCACTTCATCGAACTCGGCCTGCAGCTCATCCGGACGGTTATGCAGGTACTGATTGACGTGACCCAGTTGATTTTCCACATCTCGAATGGAGTCGATGGACCCCTGAATCACACCGGCGGCAATACCAACCTGCAGCAGAACAAATGCCGCTCGGATACGCTGGATAAACGGCCTTGCCGGATCAGCGATGATTTGATCTTCGCTGACAAAGTAGTTATCCAGAGGCACGGCCCAGGTACTGGTGCCCTCCATGCCGGAAAACTCCGGACAGGGCCTTAACGGCACCCGATCATCAATATCCAGCAGGAACATCACTTCATGTGAACGACTGCCATCGGCACGATCAACAGCAGCAATGGCACCACAATACTGTCCCTGGCCGATATGACTGACCCAAGGCAACGTGCCACTCACGCTGTAGCCACCTGGCACCTTTTTCGCCTTAAGCGCCATTTTTTCGATGCCGGTCAGCGCTTTCATCGGGTTGGAGAGCCCGGTACCGCCGAATGTGCGGCCTGCAACATGATCGTCCAGACGCGCCAGCAGTGCCGGATTGCCGGACTGCTCCATGTACAGGCCGCAGACATCATGGCACCAGGTCATGAAGCCGGTGGAACCACAGTGGCGACTGACCTCCTGCATGGTGGCAAGCGCAAGACCAAAGCGACCGCCATGCTGATTCAGATGCGCGGCAAAGGCTCCTGCCTGACCGAGGTCTGCCATGATGTCGGTCGGGTAATAACCCTCATGGTCGATACGGTAGGCGGCGGGAGCCAGCTGTTCCCGAGCGACTTTGGCTACATCAGCCAGCACCTGGGCATCATCGGCCCAAGGGGTGAAAAGCGGGGTGGATACGGCGACGTTATTCATGGCATTCCTCTCCTGTCAGGTATTGGGCTCAGTCCATCAAGCTGATGCTGAACGGGATCGGGTTACGCATGGTGTTGGCGACCGGAGAGAAGTAGTTTGCATGCTGCACAATCTCATCCAGCTCCTCACGCGTGGCGTCACCCTCGACCAGAACCTTGACGCGAATTTCCTGAAAGCCCATCTGCTCAGGTTTCATTTCGGCACCGCCCGCACCCCAGGCCGCAGGGTTGCCAATATCCCCCTCCATGAAGATTTCCAGCTTGCTGAGCTTGACCTGCTTCCAGGTAGCCACGGCCGTGATCCCCACCGCGAGGCAGCCCCCGAGACCCGACAGTACGATTTCACCCGGTGCCGGCGCAGTGTCTTCCCCGAACAGGTGCAGCGGCTCGTCCACAACCACTTCGTGCTGATTGACGTGGCTGGTGGTGCGATACTGCCCATCGGTAACGGTGTGAACCTTGTTGGTACCGCGCGTACCGGGGTTGTTGCGTCCCTTTTCCGCAAACGCCATCAGGCCATCTCGATCAATCGGGCGCAGGTAGGTAGTAACGGTTTCAGGCTTGGTTGCTGTTGCAGTTGTCATTGGCATATCTCCAGTCGTTTTGATGACACTGTTCAGTCCGGATCGGACGTTTCCAGTGGCTTGTCATATACAAAGCAGGAGCCGTGCCAATATTGAAAAATAATTATTTTTACTTATACAACAACAACTTAAACAAAGAACGATGTAACTTTAGAAAATAGCGCTGCGGAGTGTCAGACATTGTCAGCATTACATTGTCTGACAATGTCCAACCCTGATCAGAGACTGTCCGTAAGGGACAGCTTTTCCAGACGATAGCGAAACTGGCGTGCCGTCATTCCCAGCAGGGCGGCCGCGCGCGTTTTGTTGCCACCGGTTTGCTGCAGGGCTTCCAGCAATGTCTGTTCCTCATCCTCCCGTACCCAGCTGTAGGGACGAGCGCTGGACTGAATGGAACCTGCGGAGCTGACCGGGACGATCGTTGCGGCGGATTCAGGCGGTGGTAACGGGGATGGCTGAGCAAGGGCCGACTGGCCGGCTTCAAGATGACTGTTGATCACCGACTCCTGGCGCAGAATGCTTTCAATGTCACCAATGGTGATATTGCCGTCCAGTGCAATCAGTACCGCTCGCTTGATCACATTTTCCAGCTGGCGGATATTACCTGGCCAGTTGTAGCTCTCCAGCCGTTCCATCACCCCCTTGCCAAACAACGTGTAGCGCCCGTATTCGCGGTTGGCGTTAAGCAGGAAATGACGCGCCAGAATACGTACATCACCGGTGCGCTCGCGCAAGGGTGGCAAATGTATGGGAAACACGTTGAGACGGTAGAACAGATCCAGTCGGAAGGTGCCTCGATTCACGGCTTCCTGCAGGTTCTTGTGTGTTGCCGTGACGATGCGGACATCCACAGGAATATCGCGGATGCCACCAACACGTTGAATCACTTGACTTTCAAGCACACGCAGCAGTTTGGACTGCAGCTCCATATTGAGATCACCGATCTCATCCAGAAACAGGGTCCCCCCATTGGCCAGTTCGATCTTGCCATGCTTGCTGGACGTTGCGCCGGTAAATGCCCCCTTTTCATGACCGAAAAGCTCAGATTCAAGCAGCTGCTCGGGAATCGCGGCGCAGTTGATGGCCAGAAAGGGTAGATCTCGCCGTTTGCTGTTCAAGTGAAGAATCTGTGAGAAGCGCTCCTTCCCCGTGCCCGACTCCCCTGTCAGCAGAACGGTAACCGGTGTGTCCGCCACACGGGTAATCTGCAGCAATGCATCCCGTACAGCGGCACTCTCTCCCAGAATGCCGTAGTTGTTTTGCTGCTGCTCCAGGGCTTCCTTCAACTCCTGGTTTTCCTCACGCAGGTGACTGGTACGCTCATCGATCAGGCCATTGATCTTGATGATTTGAGCGATGAATGTCGCCAGAATGCGCAGGATCACCAGATCCGCGTTAATGGCTCGTGGTCTCATGCGGAGCCGGTGAGCCGCCAGAACGCCAACGGTCAGGTTGCCATCCATGATCGGGACGGCCAGATAGGACACCACGCCTTCAGGCAAGGTGGCCCGGTCAACGGCGCGGAACAGAAACCCCGGTTCCTGATCCACGTCCTGTACCACCACCTGCTGGCCACTTTGCATCACCTTCCCGGTAATTCCCTCTTCAAAGCTGTACAGGCCTCGCTTTCGCTCAGCCTCGGTCAGGCCATAGCTGTAACGGATGCGCAACAGTCCGTCCGCGGTGGATGGCAGCAATACTCGTCCCCGGTTAAGCCCCAGCATCTGGGACATCAACCGAAGGGTTCCGGTAATGGCAATCTCCGGGGTGCCCGAATGGCCGATCAGTTTGGCGGCCTCATGCAGTACCGTGAGGTCGGCAGCACCACGATCATTGGCACTGGCTGCGCTCATGGGGGAAGTCAGTTCCTTGTCCATGCCAGTCATGCTCCTGTATGGAAACGCGATACAACGACAAAAGCCCGCTCAGAGAGCAGGCCGTTGCGGGCGAAGATGAGACAGTGTCTATTCGACATGCCAGTTAAAGCGCTTGATCAACACGCTGCAGATCGTATCCAGTCCGTAACCAATCACCCCAATCACGACCACGATTGCAGCCAGGGTGTCATAGGCCAGCGTATCGCGGGCATCATTGATGGCGTACCCAAGACCACTGGTTACCCCCAGATATTCGGCCGGAACCAGCACAACCCAGGCAACACCCACCGCCAGACGAATACCGGCCATGACATCGGTCATGATCGCGGGCAGGATGATCCGCCGCAGCATCTGCGGGCCGGATGCCCCCAGATTTTTGGCCACCTTGAACCAGTTGGGATCGATGCGTCGCACACCATGAGCGGTGGAGAACATGATCGGCCAGACGGTGGCCATCACGATCAGGAAGATGATCGCCGCATCCCAGCTGGCAAACGCCAGTACCGCGATTGGCATCCACGCCAGCGGGCTGATCATGCGCAGGAACTGGAACGGCACGTTGGCAATCTTCATGGCCGTACCGATGTAGCCAATCAGAACGCCCACCGGCACCCCAATGATGACGCCCCAGAACAGGCCCACCAGCACGCGGTACAGGCTCGACTGTATGGTTGGCCAGATCGACCCACTGGCGACCAGATCATAGAGCGCATGGAAAGTGGGAGCCGGCGCGAAGTTGGCAAATGCCCACATGTCCGGATCATTGGCAACGATATAGCCACCGGCCCACCACACAGCCAGCAATGCCGTAATACCAATGGCCGGGTAACGCAGCCGAGCCAGCCAGCCCAGCCATGGCACAAGGCCATTGCTGGAACTGCTTATGCTCTGCAGAGCATGGGACGTCTGGATACTCATAGCTTGATCACCTCTTCACGCTCAAACGGGTTATCGGCGTTGAAGCCCGGTCCCTGCTGCCAGCCGGTGTGTTTTTCCATGGCCGCCTTGACGAAGCGATAGTCAACCAGATCCTCTGCCACGAAATCCGCGTCCAGCTGCTGCAGGAAGGTGGTATCGCCACCCACAAGGGTATTCTTCAACTCATTCACGATCAGCTTGGTCGCTGAAGGATAGGGCCAGGGCTGGAAGTCGATGCGACCACTGCCCCAGCCCGGATTCTGAATCGCATCGGGCGTTGCATAGCTGTCTTCGTCATACAGCGTCATGGCTCGTTCAATGATGTCCGCTTTCATCGGCAGGTAGCCCTTGCCATCCTTGGACAGCATGTGAGCGACCTCTTTCTTGTTCTGCTGCGCGTAAATCTGGGCGCGGACGATGGCGTTCATCACCTTCTGGCTCCACTCCGGATTGGCGTTGATCTGATTTTCGTTCATGCAGACCACACAGCAGGGGTGGTTTTTCCACATGTCACCGGTGAAACGCAACATCTTGCCGCCGGCCAGCATCTCGCCTACCGCATTGAAGGGTTCGGCCACAATGAACGCGTCGATTTTGCGTGCAGCCAGTGCCGGCGGCATGTCCGGGGGTGGCATGATCTGAAGGTTGACCTCATTGGCAGCCAGCGGCTCGCCCTGAGACTTGATCACCGGTGTCAGTCCTGCATGACGCAACCCCATCTGCAGCACGATATTGTGCATGGAGTACCAGTACGGAACGGCAACCTGCTTGCCGCCGAGATCAGCAAAACTTTCGACACCAGTGTGACGCCCGACGACCAGCCCGGAGCCATTCAGGTGGGCCCAGGACATGATCTTGACCGGAAAACCGTTGTTGTAACGCATCCAGATGGGAATGGGCTTGAGCAAATGCACCAGATTGAATTTGGCGGCGGCAAAACCTTCCACCAGTGGTGACCAGCCGCGCATCAACACAGGGGGCTCGGTTTTCAGTCCTTCATCCTCGAAATAGCCTTTGGCATGGGCTACCAGCAGTACGGTGGCATCAGTGATCGGTAAATAGCCGATCCGCACAACCTCATCAGCCGGTGGCTGGATGGTGCCCCAGGCCGCGCCGCTGGCCGCCAGGCCAAAGGTGGCCGCCAGACCGCCAACGGCGAGACTGTCGAGCATAAAGTCACGGCGGCTCATCTCATGTTCCTGCAGATATTCCAGTTCGGACGTAGAGATCGGGCCAAGTTCACTGTTGGGTTTTTTCATGGTTGGGTCCTCAATAGATCAGGCAGGCTGAGTATTACGCCGCATGCTCGGCGTCGTTTTTACTCGGCTCGGTGTGAGACTGGCGGCCAGCGAGACCGTTATCCGTTCCTTTGAACAGATCCATCAGCTGGTCGCGCAAGGATTGAAAACCGGCGTCCATATGACGGCGTGGCCAAGGCAGCGCTACGTTAAGCTCATCAACAACGCGACCCGGATTCTGTGACATGATCAGCACGCGATCGGCCATGGTGATCGCTTCATCGATATCGTGCGTGACGATCACCATGGTGATGCCGCGCGCACGACAAATGGCAGGCACCTCTTCCTGCAGGGCGGTACGCGTAAACGCGTCCAACGCCGAGAACGGCTCATCCAGCAACAGCACCTCAGGATCGGTCGCCAGCGATCGCGCCAGTGCGACCCGCTGCTGCTGACCACCCGAAAGACTCTGTACATTGACATCTTTTTTATCGTGCAAGCCCACCATGTCGAGCAGTTCATCAACACGCTGATAGGCTTCTGTCTTGCTGACACCGGCAAACAGCAGACCCAGTGCCGCATTTTCTTTCACACTCATCCACGGATAGAGGGATGCTTTCTGAAACATCATGTTCCATTTGGCACTGGGCCTTGAAACCTGATGACCGTTAATGCGTACACACCCTTCAGAAGGAATCAGAAGCCCCGCCAGCATGTGCAGCAACGTGGATTTGCCACAGCCACTACGACCAATCAGTGCGACCATCTCGCCGGGCTCGATGCGGTTTTCGATCTCTTTCAGGGTTGGTGCCGAGGATGGAGTGAAACGGTGTGTGATGTAATCCAGCGAAATAGTGGCGCCCATGGTGATGCTCCGGTCAAAGGGTGTCTAACCAGTAAAAGCATGTAACGTGCCACTTATTGAAAGGTTTTATATTTCAATCAGTTAAGATAAAAACTGGCAGTTTGTCTGCCATTGTCCTTCGATGACATTGTTCGACAATGTCGCATTGTCAGCCCGCCGCACCTTAATGGCACCAGCTTGGCAGCAAATCCTTCTGCTATTGATAACACGAAAAAAGACAGCTGTAGGGCTACAATGCATTCTGTGCCGCAAGAGGAGCTCATATGAACACCACGCTGTTTGACAAGGATACTGCCATCACCGAGTCGGTTCTGAACACAATCGCGCACATGCCTACTACAAGCCTGCCTGTATTGATGGCTGACGACTTTGCACACAGGCTGTCGGACCGAGATTTTATGCGGATCGCGGTACTGCTTGCCCATAAAGGTTATAACGAGGGTGGCTGCCCTATCGGGGCCGTCATCATCGATAACAGCACACGCCGTATTCTGGGCAAGGGGCACAATACGCTGGTGCAGGAAAGCCACCCCTACAATCACGGCGAAACCTCAGCCATCCGAGATGCCGGCAGGATCGACTTCAGCCATACGACGCTGTTCACCTCGCTCAGCCCTTGCGATGTCTGCGCCACGCTGCTGTACATGCGTGGTTTCAGCCGCGTCGTCGTCGGTGACATCACCAGCGCCAGTGGCAATGAAGCTTTGCTGCGCAGCAAAGGCATTCAGGTCGACATTCTGGAAGACCTGAACGGTATCGAGCTCTATGCGCGCTTCAGAGCGGAGCAGCCACAGCTGGAGCTTGAAGACTGGCGGGGCGTTGCCGCAACAGACACAAAGCAAGATAGCTGATCCCCATCCAATAAAAACGCCCCGCCGAGCGTGTCAGTCTCGACGAGGCGTTAAGATCCTACAGGCCGCTAATTGATGCTTACGGCTGCTTGGTGGTACGCAGGTAAGGCAACTTGATATCGATTTCACCGAATTTGGCTTTCGCATCTTCATCATTCAGTGACAGCGCCACAATCACGTCCTGACCTACAACCCAGTTCGCAGGTGTAGCAATCGGCACCTGATAGGTCGCCTGCAAAGCATCCAGCGCACGCAGGACTTCAGCGAAGTTACGGCCGACGGACATCGGGTAGGTCATCGCCAGCTGCAACTTTTTGTCCGGGCTGAAGATGAACACGACACGCACGCTGGCAGAGTCGGCAGCGGTACGGCCATCCGGCAGGTAGGCATCAGCCGGCAGCATATCGAGCGCCTTGGAAACGGCCAGATCATCGTCTGCAATGATCGGGAATTTGGCCGGTGCACCACAAAACTTTTCGATATCGGCTTTCCATTCAACATGTTCGTCCACGCCGTCAACAGACAGACCGATAACCTTGGTGCCACGCTTTTCCCATTCAGCAGACAGCTGAGCAACCGCACCAAACTCGGTGGTGCACACCGGTGTAAAATCTTTCGGATGACTGAACAGAATCGCCCAGTTGTCACCGATGAAGTCATGCAGTTTGAAATCGCCCAGATCGGTTTTCAGATCAAGGTTGGGTACGGTGTCATTAATGCGAAGTGCCATTTTGAATTTCTCCAGTTGTCTTCCGTTTAGCGCACCCTGGCGCCCACTGATAACATAATAGAATAAGCTTATAATTTTATTAAATTTGGCTTTTCAATCGAAATGATAGTAAAGCCTTATGGCGTTGTCGTTGGAATCCTACGCGATAGCTCACCATCAATACCAGCCCAAACAGCCTATTGAGCATCACACGCCACTACGGCACGACTGACCAGTTGTTTCAGATAGCGGGCAAACAGGTCGCCCGAGTCCTGCCGGAACATACGAATACGCCCTGTGTGGCTCAGCACCAGAAGGCCAACACTGTGTGCAAACAGGGCCGTTACCTCTTCCAGCGCCTGCTCTTGCGGCATGCCAAGTTGCTGTAATCGATCCTGTATCGGCTGGAGGGCATCACGCAGCCGGGCATTGAGCGTTTCGTTCAGCTCGGGGGTGAGCCCGCGGGGCTTCATGCCCTGGAACAGATAAAAACCAAGGTCCAGATCGTGTGGATTTTCCCGATAAAATTCGAAAAACGCCCAGGCGGATGCCTGCAGGCACTCCACTGCCTGCTCGGTTTCTGCCGTGGCAGCTTCGACCTGCTGGTTCAGCCGCTCAAGCGATTCACCCAGCAAGGCTCCATACAACTCCTCCTTGCTGGCAAAGTAACTGTAGATCGCACCGGGTGAGTAGCCTGCACGGTGCGCAATTTCCCGCATGCTGGCCTTGTCCATTCCAAGCTCAAAAAAAGCGGACCTGGCGGCATTTAATATGAGCTCTCGGCGCGCATCTGTCAGGCTTTGATGTCGAAGTTGGCGTGGATTTGCCACTGCACAGGCCCCCCTTGTTAACGCAGTAAAAGTTGCGTCGTATTTGACACAATCTGGGCAATAGTATAAACAGTGAGAAGTTTATTGAACACTGTTCAATATAATCATCATGCGTTTAACGGAGGTCAGCATGGCGTCGAACAACACAAACCCACCAGTGAAAGCTGCATTGATGTCAGGGGCCGAATACCGGGAGTCCTTGCGCAGGTACAACCCCAGGGTGTTTGTTAACGGTCACGAAGTCAGCAGTGTGGCTGATGAGCCGGCCTTTCAGCCCGGTATCAACGCACTGGCCTACACCTATGATTACGCACTCAAGCCTGAACTGGCGCCCATTGCACTGGCCACGCAATCCAGCCGGAACCGAATTGTGAGCCGGATGCTGCATGTGAACGAATCCGCCGGCGACCTCCTGAACAAGCTGGAAGCAGTCAGAGTACTGTGTCAGGAAACCGGCTGCGCTCAGCGCTACCTTGCCCATGACGCACTGAACGGCATTGCTCAGGCTGTGGCCCGCATTGATGACGCCAGAGGCACAACTGAGCACAGTGCCCGTTTTGAAGCCTATCTGGCTCATGTTCAGGATGAAGATCTGTCGCTGGGCGTGGCGATGACCGATGCCAAAGGTGATCGAAGCCAAAAACCGCACCAGCAGTCCAACCCGGACACCTACGTGCATGTGGTTGAGCAAAACGGCAAGGGCATTGTCATCAGTGGCACCAAGGCGATCGTCACCGGCGCCCCTTACATGCATGAACTGCTGGTGATGCCCTGTCGCGATATGGGACCTGAAGATGCAGATTTTGCCGTCTGCTGTGCCGTACGCGTGGATGCTCCGGGAATCACGATGGTGTCACGACCCGCCGGTCGCCCCGGCGAAAAGCTGGAACACGGTGACGCCCTTTTCTCGCGCAAGTATGGACAGGCGACGGCGGTGGTGATATTTGACCGAGTATTTGTGCCTTGGGAGCGGGTGTTCTATGCCGGTGACTGGGAGCACAGTCATGTACTGACCTACAGTTATGCAACCCATCACCGACACAGCTGCATTGCGGCCCGTGCAGGCTTTGGTGACCTGCTGATCGGTGCCGGCGCCCTGATGTGTGAGGCCAATGGCCTTGATCCTGAGCGCAAAAGCAACCTGCGCGACCCGATGGTGGAGCTGATCAAAATCACCGAGGGCTTCTACGCCTGTGGTGTCGCTGCCAGCGTCTATGCCACACAGGACAGATACAGTGGCACTTTCATGCCGGACCCGGTTTTCAGCAATATCGGCAAGCTGCTGCTGGCGACACAGATCTATGACATGCACCGCCTCGCCCATGAAGTCTCGGGCGGGCTTATTGTCGCACTGCCCGGCCCAGACGAAGACCATAACCCGGCCACGGCGGCCAGCCTGGCCGAGGTACTTCAGGCCAACGCCGACATCCCCTACGACAAGCGTATTCAAACTGCCCGCTTCATTGAGGATTTGACCGCTTCTCACCAGGGCGGCTGGTACTCCATCATCAGCCTGCACGGTGGCGGCTCACCCGCTGCCATGAAGCAGGAGATCTGGCGCAACTACCCGGTAGGCTCGAAGGTGGAACTGGTGGAACGCCTGCTTGAACGTGGGGTACTGCATGACGAGAAACGCTCGATCACCAAAAACCGTCAACCCGGTCGCTGCTGTGATACCGGCTGTACCACACCGGGCCAGCCGATGATGGTTCCGTTGAAAGAGGTTTGACAGCTGTCGGTGGGGCATTAGCGAGATCACCGGGATTGTACCCGGTGATCCTGAACGCCAGCGGCTACAGCAGATGCTGGCCGAGGGGGATCCGATCAACGCCCTGAATCACACTAAGCGGCATTGGATCTGATACGGGGCTGGCCCCCTAGCCAAGCCCCTTTTGCAGCAACCGCAGACTTTCCTTCAATGTTTGCTGCTGCTCCTCACTGAGGCAGGACATCACCTGCCGCTCGTGCTCAATCGCCTTGTCCAGCAGCTGGGTTGCCAGCTGCTGCCCTTTCTCGGTCAACCGGAAGCAGCTACCCTCCACCTGCAATAGCCCCTTGTCCTGCAGCCATTCGCCGGTAAACATCAGCTCTTTGAGTGGCTGGGAAACATAGCGGCAAATCTGCTCTTGCTCCATCGCTTCGCCATCGGCCAGCAGCGTCAATACACGCCATTCTTCGGCGGTCACCCCAAAATGGCTCAACCTCGGATAGAAGTCAGAGGCATAGGCATTGAGTGTCTGACGTAACTGGAACAACAAGTAATCACCCAGAAACCCCCTGGCTTCCAGCGGCCCGGTCGGGGCCTGAACCGCGGGGTGGGTTTCGGGCACCGCATAGCGCCCGTTGTGGAACACCAATGAGCTGACGTTTTCCTCATAGGAGTAATCGATCACCTCGCCCACAATAATGAAGTGATCTCCCCCCTCGTAGACGTTCCAGGTCTTGCAACCGAACCAGGCTGCCGTGCCGTGCAGCAGTGGAGAGCCATGCTGGTCGTCGCGGGTGTGGATATCGGCAAACTTGTCCTCGCCCCGGCGCGCGAACCGATTGGAAATTTCAATCTGGTCATTACGCAGCACATTGATGGCAAAGGATTTCCCACGGGTGAATGCCGCCAGACTCCAAGCCCCCTTGTCAATGCTCCACAGCACCAGCGCAGGCTCGATCGACAGGGTGTTAAAGCTGCTGGCGGTCATACCGATGGGATTACCCTCAGCATCTCGCGTAGTAATTACGGTTACGCCGGTGGGGAACTTGCCCAGCGCCCGGCGAAAATCTTTCGGATCAAATGACATGATTGTCTCCGATTCAGGTCAGCACGCTCAGGAAACGCTCGTTCAACTGACGGTCGTGATAGAAAATTGCTTTACCCAGCTCGCCCGCATCCCAGGTCACCGGCTCGTGGTCCGGGTAGTGGTAGTCGCCACCGCAGAAAACTTCATTACGATTGCCGGAAGGATCAAAGAAATAGATGGTCTGACCATGAGTCAGCCCATGACGTGTCGGGCCAATATCGATTGAGGTATCGGTCATGGAGATCAAGTCCGCCGCCTTGAGCACATCGTTCCAGGTCTCCAGGAAGAAGGAAGCATGGTGAAACTTGCCTGGTTCCGGATGATCGATAAACGCCACATCATGTGCCTTCATGCTGGCAGTCAGGAACTGGCCGACACGCTTGCCGTCCGGTGTCATAACCTGCTCAGCCAGATCGAAGCCGAGCACATCACGGAACAGCTCTAAAGTGCGGTCCAGGTTGGGGCCGTACAACAGGCAGTGGTCGAAACGGGTCGCCTGCATGCCTTTGAGGCCACGTGGCCAGGCTTCCGGGTTGTGATTACCCACACCCCACTTGCCGGTCTGCTCCTTGGTGGCAAAAAGCTCGAACGCGTGCCCGGTGGGGGCAACAAAACGGACGCGGCGTCCACAGTCTTTAAGATCACCGGCGGGAATGTCTTCCACTTCACAGCCGAACGCAACCAACTCTGTGCGCAGGCTGTCCACAACCTCTTCGCTCAAGCACTTGAAGCCCATGAAATCCATACCGGCTTCGTCCGCTTCACGCAGCACCACCGAGAATTTGTCCACTTCGGTCCAGCCCTTGAGATAGACACGGCCCTGATCGTCACGGTCCATTTCAATCAGACCGAGCAGGTCTACGTAGTGCTTGACGGCTTCATCCATATCCAGCACGCGAATCTGTACGTGCCCGGGACGCATTACACCTTTTTTCATTGGGTTACCTCAGCTTTTATTGTTATGTCAGTTTCGGTGTGTCATTTAACCCAGCGAGTTGGGCAGTAACAGTGACAATGATGGAATTGATGCGATCATTACCAGTCGCAGGATGTCTGCCAACCAGAAAGGAACGACTCCACGGAAAATGGTTGAGAGTTTGACGTCCGGAACCACACCGCGCAGTACGAACACATTCATACCCACCGGTGGTGTGATTAGACTGATTTCGGTCACGACCACGACAAGAATGCCAAACCAGATCAGATCCATGCCCATGGCCTGTACCATCGGATAGAACACCGGCACCGTGAGCAGGATCATCGACATGCTTTCCAGCGCACAGCCCAGCAGCAGGTAAATTGCAATCAGTATTACCAGCACCATAAACAGGCTGAACCCCTGCTCCACCACCCAATCGCGCAGCATCATCGGCATGCCGGTCATGTTGATGAAATTGGAGAAAATCAGCGCACCAATCACAAGGAAAAACAGCATTGCGGTTGTCCGTGCCGCATTACTGAGTGAACGGTACATCATCTTTGCACTGAGTTTGCCGCTGAACATGGCAATCAGGAAGGCCCCTGAGGCGCCGATCCCGGCCGCTTCAGTCGGGGTAAAAATGCCGGCATAGATGCCGCCCATCACAATGATGAAAATAAGGTTGATGCCCCATACCCCCTTCAGAGAGATCAGCCTCTCTTTCCAACTGGAGCGAGCACCGGCAGGGCCACTTTCAGGCTTAAGCCTGACAGTGACAATCACTGCAACCATATAGAGCAGAATACCGATGATGCCCGGAATCAGGCCAGCAATGAACAGCTTGCCAATATCCGTTTCGGTCATCAGGCCGTATACCACCAGAATTACACTGGGGGGGATCAGAATGCCAAGACTTCCGCCGGCGGCAATGGCACCGGTAGCAAGCCCATCTGAATATTTATATTCACGCATGGAAGGCATCGCCACTTTGGCCATGGTGGCGGATGTCGCCATGGAACTGCCACACACGGCAGAAAAGGCACCGCAGGAAACAACGGTCGCCAGTGCCAGGCCACCCTTGAAGTGCCCCAGAAAAGCGTTGGCCGCACGGTAGAGCTGTTTTGACATCCCCGACTCGGTAATCAGGTTGCCCATCAGCAAAAACAGCGGTACAACCGACAGGCCGTATGCAAGGCCAGTATCAAAGGCGGTCGATGCCACCATATTAAGCGAGATGCTCCAGCCACGTGGGTTACCATAGGTAACCTGCTGCACAAGTGCAAAACCCACCACGCCGACAATCGCCATGGCTATGCCCAACGGCACACGGGCCAGAATCAGCACCATTAAGGCCGCAAAGCCGATCAGACTTGCTTCCATTTACTGCTCTCCTTGTGCAAAGAGACGACTGCTGCCAAATATCAATCGAAGGACCAGAGCCAAGGTGGCAAGACCTGTGGTAATTGCCATCATGAAAGCCAGCCAGGACAGCGGAATCTGCAGTACGGCAGTAGTATCGGCGTAACGCTGCACCTTGAGGGCATGCTCCCACAGCACCCAGGTAAAGGTACCAAAGGCCAATACGTTGATTACCTCAATCAACGCATTCTGAATACGCTGCCCCCAGCTGCCGAAGAAAGAGTCCAGCAGGTCCACCGCAATATGCCCACCTTCTGCCGTAATCAGTGGCAGTCCCAAAAAGATCACCGCCGCCAGCATCAACTCGGTCAGCTCATAGGCTCCATTCAAAGGAGACGAGAACAGATAGCGTCCCAGTACATCGATCAGTGTCACCAACATCATCATGAACATGACGATGGCGGCCGTACCGCTGAGCAGGTGGCGGTACAACAGTACCACCACCTCTCGGCTGCCGGCTGAAGCTCTGAGAGAAGCTTTCATCGGCTCACCTGTCAGTCTTTGGCCAGTTCACGGCTCAGTTCGCGGAATTCCGCCAGCGCTGCAGCACCGTCAACGCCGGCAGCTTCAGCCTGCTTCAACCACTCCTGCACCATCGGCTCGCTGGCTGTACGAATTTCGTTCATGAACGCTTCGTCTGCGGTCAACACTTCATTGCCATTGGCCTTGATCGCTTCCAGCCCCTTGGCATCCTGGGTATCCCACATGCGACCAGCCAAGCGTGCCAGCGTTTCACCGGACACCTTCTCGATAGCTGCCTGATCTTCCTCCGGCAGGCTTTCGAAGCGATCTTTATTCATCACGACAAAGAAGCTGAAGTTATACAGCCCACCCGGCACCAGCGTGGTGTAGGTGGTTTTGTCCTGAATATTGAAAGCCGGTACGGATTCCAGCGGAAACAGAGTGCCATCAGCTACGCCGCTGGACACCATCTCGTAGGTGCTGGAAGAGGGCTGCTGCAATGACACAGCACCAAGAGCAGTGGACAGTTCATTCATGATGCCACCACCCACGCGAAGCTTGAGGCCCTGCATGTCGGCTGCACTTTTCACACTGCGACGGCTGTTGTGGATATGACCCGGACCATGCGTGAACAGACCCAGCAATTTAACATCCTTATGCTCGTCAGCCTTGCTCAGATACTTGTTGTATACCTGCCAGTAGGCAGCAGACGTGGCTTCCGCACTGTCACCACCGAAGGGGAACTCGACCATTTTATAAAGACTGAAACGGCCCGGGGTGTAACCGTGTGCACTATAGGTGATATCCGCCTGGCCTTCTGCAGCCAGATCATAATGCACCCGTGGGTGACCAAGCGCAGATGGCAGCATAACTACCTTGACACGACCTTCAGTTGCTTCTTCCACGCTATTGGCCCAGGGTACCATCACTTCACGTACCAGAGGATGACCTGACGGCAGCCAGGACGACATGGTCAGGCGCGTTTCCGCCTGCGCACCTGAAGCCAGAAGTGCGATTGTTGCAGTTGCAGCGACTCGAAACATCATCTTCTTCATCGTTATTCTCCGTTTCTGGTTTTAGTCCGGTCCGAACCGGCGTCCAACCGGAGCATAGTGCGCCGGTCGGCCTATACAGCGAACTGTTTCAGATATCGACCACCAGGCGCGCGCTTTTGGCTCGTGAGCAACAGAGCGCGATCTGGTCGTTGTCTTCCTTTTCCTCGTCTGTGAGGAAGTGGTCTCGGTGATCAGGAATACCCTCGATCACATCACAGATACAGGTCCCGCATACACCCTCTTCGCAGGACATCTGTACCTTTACCCCGGCTGCCTTCAGGGCAGTGGCGATACTTTCGTTGGGACCGACCTGTACGGTCACATCACTGGCTTCGGCATAAACTTCAAACGCTTCACCACTGATATCCACCTCTGCGTTGAAATACTCGAAGTGAATCTGCTTGTCTGGCAACCCTGCCGCTTTGGCCTGCTCGATCACCCAGTCCATGAACCCGCCAGGGCCACAGACATACAGATGGGTACCGGGCTGGGCTTCTGCACAAAGCTGTTTTGGATTGATCCGACCGGTGTCACCGGCGTCGTCAAAGTGCAGCACAAGTTGCTCACCAAACTCGCGCTTGAGTTCTTCAAGGAACGCCGCCTTGGCTTCACTGCGACTGCAGTAGTGCAGTTCGAAAGACTTGTTTGCCGCCTTCAAAGCGTATGCCATGGCGATCATCGGCGTAATACCGATACCGCCACCGATCAACAGGCTGTGCTCTGCATCCATTTCCAGTGGGAAATGGTTGCGCGGGGCACTGATCTGTACCTCGGCACCGGCTTTCAACTCGGCATGAATCTGCCTGGAACCACCACGTGAATTGGGGTCATTCAGAATCCCCAACCGGTAGCTGCTGCTGCCCGGCGCATTGCTCAGGGAATACTGCCGAATCAGTTCCGGACCCAATACTACATCGATATGGGCGCCGGCCTCAAAAACCGGCAGTGCGTTGCCATCAGCTGCGCTCAGATAAAACACGGCGATCTCGTCGGTCTGGTCTTCACGCCGCGTGACGGTCACATGAATGAGAGTGTTATCAATATTGCTCGTCATAGGTCTCGCCTCAGCGCATGAACAGGCCGCCGTTGATGTCCAGGGTCGTACCGGTAGTGAAGTAGGCTTCCGGCCGTGCCAACTGCACCACCATTTCGCCGATAAAGTCGGCATCGCCCAATTGCCCCACCGGAATGGCGCCCAACAGCGTTGGCAGGCGCTCTTCAGGTACAAGTGCCTTGACCATCGGTGACTCGATCGGTCCCGGCGCGATGGCATTTACCGTCACGCCTTGGCTGGCCAGTTCTTTGGCAAACACCTTGGTCAACGTAATGATGGCGCCCTTGGAGGCAGCATAGTGAGCACCGGTCGAGGTGCCCCCATTCTGTCCAGCCAGCGAGGCCATGTTGATGATGCGGCCATAACCCTTGTCAGCCATATGCCGACCCATCACCTGACAGCCGGAGAAAGTGCCACCGAGATTGATGTTCACCACATCGGCAAACTCTTCTGGGCTGATCTCCATCACCGGTGTCGCACGGGTGACGGCTGCGTTGTTTACCAGAACATGCAGATCACCCCAGCGCTCCAGTACAGCCGCCAGTGCAGCTTCAAAATCCGCCTTGCTGGCCACATCCAGCGCCAGCGGCATGACCCGCTCACCACTGCTGTCCATGGCCGTTGCGGCAGCCTTGGCCGCGTCCAGTGAACGGTCTGACAGGGCGACCCGGTAACCGGCGGCCTGCAGACGGGCTGCAATGTTATTGCCAAGGCCCTGTGCTGCACCGGTGACCAGCGCAATATGAGACTGTGTTGGGTTACTCATGCGGCCACTCCTTAGAAGATGAAGCTAACAGTGCGCAAGAAGCCGTCCGCATGCAGCAGTTTCACGACCTTTTGCTCCAGTTTGAAACCGTCCGCGCTCGGTTTCAGGCTGTACTCCACGTTGGCCGGGTAGGTCACCAGCTTGCCGTGGCGCAGCTCGTTCAGTGTCATGGCGCAGCGTGCAATTACCAGATCATCACCCGCTTCAAGCACACGTACACGGGACATCATGCGTACGGTATCGCCAACCGAGATGGCAGAAACGGATTCACCGTTTTCCAGACGCGCCACGCGCATGCGCCGCATGTCAGCATCGTCCATCGCCAGGTTCAGCGTGTTCAGATAATCCATTTCATTCAGATCAGCCGGCACGATATAGAGGCCTGATTCGGTCCACAGCGAAAGCCATTCCTGATAGCCCTTGTGGTCCAGCAGATCCGCTTCATAACCAATGAATTCGATCACCTGCGCCAGCAGTTGGGTATTGGATTTCATCACTTATTTCTCCTCTCCAGCAGCCATCATTTTCTTATACTGGCGATAGGCACCGCGCATGCCGGTTTCGGAACAGACCGATCCAGCCACATTACCGTCTTTGGACTGGTGCAGGTTGTTCATGCCGCGGTTGACCAGAATCCAGCCATCATTGCCTGCCATAGAGCCTTTCTGGACCCGTTCCCAGGCTTCACCATCATCCGGCGTACCGAAGCCCATCGGCCCCTGGAAGTGCTCGTGCAGACGCATGCGCTTGCGGTTAAATGGAGCCGGGGCGCCTTCACCGCCCAACGCTACGTGCTGAATCTCGGTCTCACCTACGCTGACCGGCCGCAACACTCGGAAAAACGCCATGGAGCAGGAGACATTCGGGAACAGGTTGAGGTTGAAACCCGTGCCGTGGGCAGCACGGACCAGTTTCTTCACTTCGTCTTCCGTTTTGCCTTCATTGCGCAACTCCTGCGCCAGCTTTTCGAAGCGGGCCGGAATCGGCTGATCCAGATCTTCTTCCAGATCCACCAGCTGCGGAATCATCACCATTACGCTGTGGCCGTTACCCAGGTCTTCAACGAAGCCTTCACCATCGAGGAAGTCAAAAATATCGGCAGTCGCATCATCCAGAGAGGTCACAAATGATTTGTGCACAATCGGGAAATGGTAGGCATCGGTAGTGTTTTCCAGCTGGATTTTCCAGTTGCCCGGGAAGTTGAAACGATGCTCGCCCAGTACCTTGACCGGATAACCACCGCCCTGCTTCATGAACAGGTCGATCCACTTCTTCGCACCACCGAGGAAGTCTTCCAGTGGTTCGATGTCATCTCTAAAAGTAGCAAATACCATGCCCTGATAGGTTTCCACCCGCAGGCTTTCCAGCGGCAGTTCACTCTTGTCGAACACGCCGTCGTACTCTTCCGGCTTGGGCAACGCGCGCAGGCTACCGTCAAGACCATAGCCCCAGCCGTGATAAGGGCAGGTGAACGCCTTGGTCTTGCCTTTGCGTGCTTCGCACACGGTGGCGCCACGGTGGCGGCAGCGGTTCTGCAGTACATGCAAATTCATCTTGCGGTCGCGACTCAGGATGACCGGCTGACGACCGATGTAAGCGGTCTTGAAGCTGCCTGCTTCCGGTACTTCGCTCGCGTGGCCAACAAAGACCCAGGTGTTGTTGAACACCTTGTCCAGCTCTTCCTCGAAGATGGCCGGATCAGAGTAGAGATCCTTGTGTACCCGGCCCTCTTCTACCATTTCAGCCGCTTTCAGGCTGATGTTTTGCATATCGATCAGTTCACTCATGGTCTTGCTCTCTTCATTCGTTGCCTTGCTGGCGCTGCCGCCGAGCACTTATTCCTCAGGGACCGGCAGTGGCTGGGGGTTGTCCCAGGGGGTCTGCACGGGCCGATTGAACCGACTGGTGGTACAGAAATGAGCGATCTTCCAGCGCCCGTCCTCCCAGCGAAAACGCACATTCAACAGTGCACTGCTGAGCTGTGAACGGCCATCGGTAAAGGTAGCGGTCTGCAACAGCACCCAGGTGCCTTCAGCTTCGGTTTCGCTCTGCACGTTCACCTTTTCAGAGGTCAGAAAATGCACGTTCAGAGCAAAGTGCGCCGGCGGCAGGGTGTATTTCACGAACATATCCCTGATCGCTTCACGTCCTTCACGGCGGCCGAAAGTGGCGGCGTAGCGCTTGCCCTTGCCTTCCCAGATGGCGTCTTCGGTAAACAGCGCCATGAGCGGGTCGAGGTCAAACCCCTCGTTGAGGTAATCGCACAGTTGCATGTATTCATGCAGGCAGGCGCTCACATCCCGTGCCGCCTCCAGTGCAAACACCCGCTGACGCAGCTGTTCCAGTTCGCTCATCAGTCAGCCCTCACGCACGCTGGACGATCAGTTCACGACCGGTGCGCGCCTCAACCTTGGCATAACGCCACAGTTTGTAGGGGCCACTGCCCACTTCTGTGCTGCGAAACAGGTTGCAGCAGGCAACAACTGTGTCGTAATCCGCCACGTCCGCCAGCAGGTAGGTTGTCCAGGGATAGCCGCTTGAAGGCCCGACCATACTCTGGTCGTCATCCATGTTGCCGATCACTTCAACGCCATCCATATCGTGAATGCCGTTCCACATTGCACCGAAGGCCGCCCATACATCGAGCTGCTCTTCACGCGGAGCATCCATGAAGTTCTGGTTGATGCCCATGCAGAACAGGACGCGCAAAGGTTTCTTATCACTCATGGTGTATCTCCTTGTTTTTGTTCAATTACAGGTAGCCCGGCAGGGGATCATGGCCAAAGAACATGGCACCTGCATTTTTCAGGGTGACCGCCCCCATGAAGGCGTGCTGAGTGCACATCATGGAGTCACGCACAATGCGCGACAGCGGATGATCATTGTAGGTGCCGGTCATGCCGGTCACTTCGTAGGTACTGCGAATCGCATCGGCACACTCGTGTGCCAAATTGGTGGTCGCAAGGCGGATCAGGTTGATCTGATCTCGGTTCGGTTCATCACCGGCCAGAATGCTGTTCCAGGCGTCTTCGGTGGCTTCATAGAAGAAGGCGCGAGATGACCGCACCTTGGCTTCCGCCTTGGCGATTTCGATCTGCACATACTCGCGCTCGCCCAGATTGGGCGCTCCGGTCACTGATGCACGGCCGGCCGCCATTGCCTGTACGACATCGAGCGCTTCACGGGCTAGACCTGCGGTAGTGACCGACAATACCTGAGCGGCAAAAGCCAATGTTGGGTAACGGAAAAAGGGCGCATCAATATTGGGCTTGCCGCCACGTACGAAGGTCCACTCTTCCGGCACAAACACATCTTCCACCACAAGGTCATGGCTACCGGTACCGACCATACCGATCACGTCCCAGTTGGGTTCGATCTTCACCTTTTCGGCC
The DNA here is from genome assembly GCF_017310015.1 of Marinobacterium iners. Lineage (NCBI taxonomy): Bacteria > Pseudomonadati > Pseudomonadota > Gammaproteobacteria > Oceanospirillales > Oceanospirillaceae > Marinobacterium > Marinobacterium iners. The sequence goes on along the minus strand of NZ_CP022297.1, from coordinate 954,593 downwards.
GGCATTACCGCCATGCGTGGCAGCGGCTCACCGTTATCCGGCTGCACACCAACACCGATCAAAGAAGCGCCCATGCAACCACTGCCGAACTTCCAGCGACCGTTGACGATATAGCCACCATCAACCTTTTTCGCTGGCTGGGTCGGGAAGATGCCGCCTGCGAACACAATGTTGGGCGTTTCGGCCCAAACCTTGTCGATAGTCTGCGGTGGCAGTGCCGACAAGTACGCGGGGTTCATGCCAAAGCTTGCGACCCAGCCGGCAGAACCGTCAGCGGCGGCCATGGCCTCGACCATCTGCAGGAACTCCATCGGGCTGCGCTCATCGCCACCCAACGCCTTTGGTACCATCGCCCGATACACACCGACATCCTTGAAGGACTCGATAATGTCGTGGGAAATGTACTGTTGATCCTCGAACTCCTGTCGGCGCTTGCGCACTTCATCCAGCAGGGCATCAAACACGGTCTCCCCGCCCCAGAGGGATTTGTCGATCTGATAACCAGGCATTCGCTAGGCTCCCTAGTTGTTGTCTTTATTGCAGATACACGTACCGGTAAACCGCATTCGGCGCCTGGTACATCATTGGTAAACCCGGCTGCATGGTTGCATTCGGGCTGCAGGAGGAACCGCCGGGTATGTGGCCCGGACAGGTTGTGTTGACGGCGCGAGGCCCTTCGAGGGCACTCCGCTCACAGCAGGTGATCAGTATGTTCATAGCGGCTCTCTAGTTGGGTCTAGTTGTTATTGTGTGGCAAATCCGACTGGTCGAATGTTGCTTAAGAGCTGCATAAAGAATTTCACTTATCACTTGAATCGTCAACTAATTATCCCGCATTAAATTCATGACCACGGTCAGACCGCAGCACCTGAAAAACAACAAGCAATAGTCGGGCCACTTTTTAAATAACCATGAAAAATAAAACAAAAAACGCTAAAAATAGCGTTAAAATCTGTTAAAGTTGATTCAAACCACCGTCAAAAAACAAGTAATATGAGTTATTACCATAAATGAATTTTCAAGATCCCACATGATCCGACCGCTCTAACCCGCTCTAAAAGAGAGCAAAAACAAACACTGCGCACCAAAGGTTTTCACTCAATTTATAATCCCTATATACTTTCCAGATCAACTTTCAACCGACCCCCTGCCGGTCGGATGTAGCCGGAGACATCGCTGTCCAATGAGCAGTAACCGTAAAGCCGACATGTACGACCCACTGAGTGACGATTTCAAGCGTCGTGAATTTCCTTTCTACTGGATTGCACAGCTCAATGCGCTTTACAGCCAGGAGATGGAGCGGTTGCTGAAACGGGTGGATATGGATGTCCCGCGCTGGCGCATCATTATGATTCTCAAGGAGCACTCGGAACTGAGCATCTCCGAGATTGCCAGCCATGCGGTGGCCAAGCTGCCAACCACCACCAAAATTGTATATCGCATGCGGGATGAAGGACTGGTCAACCTGATCACGTCCAGTGAGGATGGCCGGGTGACTCTGGTGTCACTGACCGACAAGGGACTGGATAGCCTGGAGCTGATTCGCAGCTCTGTCAGTCAACTGTTCCGCAAGAGTTTCAAGGGGCTCAGCTCAGCTCAGATACACCGCACAAACGTGCTGTTGGCAAAGCTGTATGACAACCTTAAAACTCTCTCGGATTAACCATCAGCCGTGTTTGGCGGACCGCGATAGCAATATCAACTGTCGCAGATCGACTTTGTCGATCTGTTCTGGTTTGAGAAAGCGACGGGCATACTCAAGGTAAACCCCCGATTCAAGAAAGAGACAAAACACCTCTGGGTCCAGATGCCCGTCACGAGACATGAAGGCCAATATCCGCAATGATTCCGACAGCGTTTTGGCCGTTTTATAGGGGCGATCGGCAGCGGTCAGCGCTTCGAAAACATCTGCCAGCGCCATGATACGCTCCGGTACTGTGAGTGACTCAGCATCCAGCCTCCGCGGGTAACCATCACCATCCATTCTTTCATGATGATTACCGGCAATATCCGGAATACGGCGCAGTGACGGAGGCAGTGGCAGCATGCTCAGCATGCGGATGGTTTGCACGATGTGGTTGTTGATGCTGAAACGCTCCTCCGCCGTCAAGGTCCCATAGACCTGCGTCAGGTTGTACAGCTCACCCTGATTGGCCTCATATTCCGGCAAGGGCATGTCAAAGCCCCAGATGTTATCCGGGTTGCTGGCCTCTACCGGGGGCCTGCGATCGCCCCAGGGAATAATATGCTCAACTCGATCAGCCAGCAGCATTTCACGGGCAGGCAGGCGCTCATCATCATTCGGCAGTCGATCCAGTTCAGCCTGTGACAAACCCAGCCGACGATCAAAATGACGCGCCCAGCTGCGAGATGCAATTTTATGCAACCTGGCGATATCGTCATCAGGCAGCTTCTCGCTGCCCACATTGGAGCGAGCCACGATTTCAAACTCCTGCTGCAACTGACGGCGCTGCCGGTCACGACGCTCACGCAGCTGGGGTTCCGCTCCACTCTCAATAACCCCCTTGAGATAGGCAATCTCCACATCGCGCCACAATACTTCAAACCGAGTTCGGATTTCATGAATTCGGTTGTAAAGGGTTTCAAGCTTGGTGGACTTATCCATCACATATTCAGGTGTGGTGATCTTGCCACAGTCATGCAGCCAGGCCGCCAAGCGAAATTCATACCGCTCCTGCTCATCCATGCGAAACGCATTGAAGCGCCCACTCTCACTTTTGCAGGCGGCATCCACCAGCATTTCGGCCAGAATGGGAACTCGCTCGCAGTGAGCGCTGGTATAGGGTGACTTGGCATCTATCGCATCCGCCAGCAACCGAATGATCGCATCGAGCAACTTCTCCTGCGCCTCAAGCAGCTGCCGAGTTTCGATGGCCGTGGCTGCAGAGCCAGCCAGCTCTTCCAGGAAGCCAGAGACAGAGTCACCATCCACACGGGCGTCGCCATTCATTCGAAGCACCATCACACCGGCCGGATATTTGTAGCGCCCCTTAAGCGGCGTCACCATAACGCCGTCAGCTTCGGCCAAGGCATCTCTGACGGCTGCCACCTGGTACGACGTTCGCGGCTCGTCGACAGCGATAATCTCGGGAAAACAATGAGTTATACTCCGCGGCTGATGAACAGTAGACAGTACCAGTGCGTGCCGGTCGTAGTCGTACAGATAGATGGCACAGCTGTCCGCCTCCATGCTGGCCTTCAGATCCCCCGCAACGTCCGGCAGCATTAGCTCCAGACGACGCTCACGGGCCAATGTCTTGCTGATCGACTGGAAATGCTGCACAACCGTCACCAGCCGCTGGATAATACCACTGAGGTCACGCACCTCCTTGATCCGGGAGCGCACCTGTACCGACCCGCTGAAGTCGAATTGCGTCAGCGCAAGCACCTTTTCGGACAGCTGATCCAGCGGCTTCACTACCCAGTGTGCCAGCCAGTAGCCGATCAGCAGCAACAACAGAGTAAACGCCAGTGACCAAAGCAGCATCCGCTGCCCATGCCTGTGAGCATTGGCCAACAACTGCTCAGCAGGCACCGCCATCAACAGCTCCAGCGATTCATCGGCCAGCGCCAGCATGGGAACGCGCACGCCGTACCACTCGCGCCCCTCCGCCGTGTAGCCGATCAACTCGCCGGGCTTACTTGATTGACTCATCAACTGGTCAAGTGCGGGCACCTGAAGCTCATCCAGTGTTGCCAGGCGAATACCGCCCGCCTGACGTACAATCATTTTTTCAACTTCAGGGTATGCCAACGTACGTCCGAGCCGGTCAACTACGACCAGCTCATAGCCTTGTTCAGGCCTCATGCGTGCCAGCTCCGACGATATATCCTGAACTGAGGCATCTATACCGACTACCGCACCCGATGCCCCCTTAAAAGCCAGAGTCACTCCGGTTTCTCGCGTGGTGTAGAACAAATAGGGGGCGGTCAGGATTGGGGCTTGTGCATTCAGCGCCGACTGATACCAGGGGCGAGTATGAGGATCAAAAATATAATCCGGTCTGTCATTTTGACTGATCACCTCAAGCTGATCAGTCACAAACAGCCAACGGGCTCTCTGGGGCCTGTCAGTCGTGGCTGCTTCAACACTCTGTACCAGATATGCCGCCCCCTCAGGCGCGGATACAGAACGACGAAACGCAGACTGTCGCAACGACCGTACCAACCAGAAGCTATGGTCAGGATAACCAATATACACAGCACTGATCACAGGATTGGCGCGCAGTGCTTCAACCAAAACCGGTAGCCGCTGCAGGCGCTGCTCCAGCTGCTCGGCAGTGGTCAAAGGGTCATGCACCAGTAGTCGAAGCGTACTTTGCAGTGGCTGAATCAGCCGCAGGGTCTCGGAATCAAGCTTGCTGGCAAACTGCTGGGCGGAGCTGCGACTGGCTTCCAGCAGCACATCCCGCTGCCCCATATAGGCGTTGATCACGAGAATCGCACTCAATGCCAACATGCTCAGCATGATGGTAAAGCTGATAACCCATCGCAAGCGCAATCCGCAGCTCTGTTTCCTTTCCATGATCCACCGCCACCTGTCTGTCAGCAGTAGAAGATTAGCTCAGAATCATGATAACGACAGTGTTTTCAGTTACCCAACATGATGGCGATCCAGCGAGTCGAAGGGTTCTGCTCCAGTGCTATCTTGGCGATCATCGTCAGCGGTATTGACAGAAACATTCCTGCCGGACCAAACATCCAGCCCCAGATCATCAAGGAAAGAAACACCACCAGCGGTGACAATCCAAGCCCACTACCCATAAAGCGTGGCTCCAGAATATTCCCCATAAGCACATTCACGGCGATGTAACCTGCAGCAACCAGGGCGGCATCGGGTACGCCCAGCTGCACGATAGCCAGCAGTACAGCCGGAATGGCGGCCAGGATGGAACCCACATTCGGTATGAAGTTCATCAAGGCAGCGATGAGCCCCCACAGCGGGGCGAAGTCCACACCCAGAATCCATAACCACAAACTGATCAGCAGGCCAGTTGCAATACTGATGGTCGTCTTGATCACCAGATAGGTATTCACCTGACGCACGAAGTTGCCGGCCTGATCCAGCGACTTTTCAGCACTGGGCAACGCCTTGTGCAACTTGTCTGTCAGCAGTGTTGCTTCCAGCAGCAGGAAAATCACGATAAACACGATCAGCAGCAGATTGGTCAGCAGGCTCCCAAGATTGGTCAGAGCATTGCCTGCCAACCGCATCAAGGATGCCGGGTTGAAGTGATTCAGCATCTGGTCACGGGTTACGGGCAGTCCCAGCCGTTCAAAATAGGGCACCAATTTGACCGCTTCTTCCTGTAGGCGCGTCTGATAGGTAGGCAACCGCAAAGTAAAGGTATCGATGGCTGATCCCACAAACAACACCAGCACAGAGCCAAACACTACAAGCCCGACCACCAACAGCACAATCGCCAACCAGGGGGGCACTCGGTGAGAGGTCATCCAGGCCAGTGGCGGTGTACATATGATGGCAACAAAGAACGCCAACAAGACGGGAATGACAATGGCCTCAGCCTGTTTCAATGCGCCCAGTATAACCATCAAGGCGGCAATACCCAGCAGCCACTTGAAGCCCTGAGAAACGGTAAACGGATCCGATGAGGACATGATCACTCCCTGTTAAGTGGATAGCTGCCTGTTGACTCAGTCAACCTCTTTGAAATGCACCTGCAGCATCGCTTTCTGTTCATCAGTCAGCGATTGTGCTCGCCCGTTGGCGAAGTCGTAACGTACCATAAATGACTTGCCCTTGGCGCCAACCTTGTCATCCTGCCAGGCTTCCTGATACACGGTGAAAGAGCTGTTGCCGATCTTGCAGACGTAGGTCCGAATTTCGACATCGCGACCGTAAAACAGCTCACCCACATAGTCGACCTCAATCCGCGCCATGATGAGCTGCCACTTTTTCATATCCAGATCGGGTGTAAAAATACGAAACAATTCATTGCGCGCACCCTCGAACCATTGGGGCACGCGGGTATTGTTGATATGACCAAGACCATCTGTATCGTAGAAGGCTGGCGTTGCGATTTGTGTAAACACGGCTCACTCTCTCATGGTTGGGTTTTCCCGAGTATATTAAGAGCCGGGTCGAATGTAACCCAAATTACGGTATTGAGTGCCGTCCACTTACGCAAAAAGCCGGCCACAAGGCCGGCTTTGGTACCGTGTAAGTAATTGCTTACTTGTCCAGTTCAGCCTGATAGGCACGGGCTACTGCACGCAGCTCGTCCAGCGCTGCACGGGCATCCACTTTCAGATCCGCCACGCTCTCGATCCAGGCATCGTCGATGCCTTCTGCCAACTGTGCGTATTCCTGCGCCAGAGGAGCTCCTTCAGCGACGACGTTGATATTAACGCCTGCAGCCTTGGCAGCCTCAAGACCAGCCACATCGGACTCATCCTGAGCACGACCACCCAGCGCCGACAGCTGCTCACCGGACACGCTCATGATCGCTTCGCGGTCTTTCGGGTCCAGATCGGCGAGGAAGTCCGGGTTGATGAAGAAGGAGAAACTGCCCAGGTACATGCCACCCGGCAACTGGGTAGAGTGAGTGATCACTTCGTCCAGACGCAGATTTTTGACATCACACACCGGCAAGAACACCCCATCGATGACTCCCTGCTGCAGCATTTCGTAAACCTTGGGCGCAGGACCGGCCACCGGCACCAGACCGGCACGCTCACCGATCACGGCCTGTACCCCGCCGCCGATGCGGATCTTCTTGTTCTGCAGGTCACTCATGCTGTTGACCGGGAAAGTACTGTGTACCTGACCCGGGCCATGCGTGACCAACGCCACCAGTTCAAGACCGTCAAACTCCGGCGCACCCTGGAAATACTTGTTGTGAACGCGCCAGTGCGCCACCGAAGCCGCTTCGGCAGACACACCCAATAGCGGCTGTTCAACAATCTGAGTCAGACGGAAACGGCCCGGCACATAACCATGGTAACCCCAGCTCGCATCGGCAACACCGTCTTCCACAAGGTTGAACATGGTTTTCGGGTGACCCATGTTGTACTCCACCGCCAGTGTCACCCGGTTATCGGTAGCGTCTTCGATCCACTTTTTCCAGGTTGGCAGAACAACTTCGTTCACCGGGTGCGTCGGCGGCATCCAGCTGGCAAAACGCATGACGGTCTGGCTCATGGCAGAAGTGCTGTAGAGGGCACCCAGCGTGGCAACCAAGGCCACGGTAGTCTTCAGTTTTTTCATTGCTATACCTGTTTTAGTTATGTTTATCAGAGTGTTGTCTGTTGTTTCAGCGCTGATTAAGTAGATCCAGCGCCACATCCACGATCATGTCCTCCTGACCACCGACCATCCGGCGCTTGCCCAGCTCCACCAGAATATCGACTGTCTTGAGACCATATTTTTGCGCCGCTACTTCGGAGTGACGCAGGAAGCTGGAGTAAACGCCCGCATACCCCAGCGCCAGCGTTTCACGGTCGACACGTACCGGACGATCCTGCAGCGGCCGTACCAACTCATCGGCAGCATCCATCAAGGTATAAAGATCGGTACCGTGCTCCCAGCCCATCCGCTCGGCAGCAGCGATGAACACTTCCAGCGGCGCATTACCGGCCCCGGCTCCCATTCCGGCAAGCGATGCGTCGATACGATCACAACCCTCTTCCACCGCAACGATGGAGTTGGCAACGCCCAGTGACAGGTTGTGGTGAGCATGAATGCCGGTAGTCGTTGCCGGGTCCAGTACATCTTTGACAGCACGGAAGCGATCACGGATATCCTGCATACCCATGGCGCCACCGGAGTCCACCACATAGATACAGGTGGCGCCGTAGCCTTCCATCAGTTTCGCCTGCTGCGCCAGGCCCTGAGGCGTGGTCATGTGACTCATCATCAGGAAGCCAACGGTATCCATGCCCAGTTCACGCGCGCACTCGATGTGCTGCTTCGATACATCCGCTTCGGTACAATGCGTAGCAACACGCACCACCCTGGCTCCGGCATTGTAGGCCGCTTTCAAATCATGAATGGTACCGATCCCGGGCAGCAGCAGCGTAGCGACCTGAGCATGCTCGACCACATCCGCCACCGCCTCGATCCATTCCAGATCGGTATGGGCGCCGAAGCCGTAGTTGAAGCTGGAACCCTGCAGGCCATCGCCATGAGCCACTTCAATACTGTCTACTTTCGCCTTGTCCAGCGCACGAGCAATGTCGCGAACGTTATCGAGCGAGTACTGGTGTCGAATTGCGTGGCTGCCGTCACGCAGGGTCACGTCGGAGATATAGAGTTTCTTGCCTGGATTGAATGACATGTTTCCGCTCCTGTTACTGCGCTTGCATGGAAACAGCCATCCGCTCGGCGGTGGCCATGGCTGCTGAAGTCATGATGTCGAGGTTGCCGGCATAGGCAGGCAGATAATGAGCCGCGCCCTCAACCTCAAGGAAAACTGAGGTTTTCAGTCCCGAATAACGCCCCACACCCGGAATATTGAGCGGTTGGTCCTCAGGAATAAGATCAAACTGGACCTTCTGCTTGAGCCGGTAGCCCGGCACATAGGCCTGAACGGCCGCGGCCATCTCTTCGATGGATGCTTCCACCTGTGCCTGATCCGCTGCTTCAGACAGGACGTATACCGTATCGCGCATAATCAGCGGTGGCTCAGCCGGATTCAAAACAATAATGGCCTTGCCCTTGGCCGCACCACCCACCGCACTGATCGCTTCCGATGTGGTTTCGGTAAATTCATCGATGTTGGCACGGGTACCGGGCCCGGCCGACTTGCTGGAGATCGAGGCAATGATTTCGGCGTAGTGCACCTTGGCTACACGGGATACCGCGGCCACCATAGGAATGGTCGCCTGGCCACCACAGGTCACCATGTTGACGTTCTTGGCATCCAGATTCTGCTCCAGATTCACCACCGGGACACAATACGGGCCAATTGCCGCCGGAGTCAGGTCGATCAAACGGATATCTGACTTGTACTGCCTTAGAAAAGCATCATTTTTCACATGCGCACCGGCAGACGTGGCATCAAACACAAAGTCGATATCGGCAAACACCGGCATCTGAACCAGCCCCTCAACGCCCTCGTGTGTGGTGGCCACCCCCATGCGAGCGGCACGGGCCAAGCCATCAGAGGCAGGGTCGATGCCAACCATGGCGCCCATTTCCAGGTACCGGCTGTTGCGCATGATCTTGATCATCAGGTCGGTACCGATATTGCCGGAACCGATGATGGCGACTTTCAATTTCTTCATTCTGACTCCCAAGACACCCGAGAACTGGCTCAGGCCTGTGCAAAGGTGACGGCCACCTGGCCAATGCCACTGATTTCGGTTTCAAACTGATCGCCAGGAGCACAGGCCACCATCGGCCCAAGTGCACCTGTCAATACCAGATCGCCGGCACGCAGCGGCGTACCCATTTGACTCATGGTACGTGCCAGCCAAAGCGCGGCGTTAAGCGGATTGCCCAGGCATTCGGCCCCACTGCCTTCTGATGCCACTTCACCGTTGCGGGTCATCCGCATGCGAGCCCCGCGCAGATCGACATCATCAATGCGACGGGCCGGAGTCCCCAGCACAAAACAGCCACTGGATGCATTGTCGGCTACCGTATCCACGAAGCGGATATCCCAGTCGGCAACGCGGCTGCCGACTATTTCCAGCGCCGGCAATACCCAACCAATTGCCTGGATCAACTCGGCGTGAGTACAGTCCTGCTGTGGCAGGTCACGCTCCATGATGAAAGCGATTTCGGCTTCGATCTTCGGCTGCATCACGCGGTCGCAAGGAATCAAGTCGTTGTCGCCGTAGCTCATATCGGCAAACAGGGTGCCGAAATCCGGTTGATCCACCCCCAGCTGAACCTGTACTCGCGGGTTGGTGAGACCGATCTTGCGCCCTACGATGCGCCGCCCCTGCGACACGGCATGCTCGGTATTGATCTGCTGAATACGATAAGCCGATGCGGCATCCTGAGACTGCAGCTGCTCACGAATCGGAGAGGTCACACTGCCCTCTTGCTCTGCTGCTCGCAGACGCAAGGCCAGTGTCTGTAACTGTTGTTCATCTGTCATTGAAACTGTAACCCTGAATGACACCACAGGTGGGCGATGAGTTGATATCCGGGGGCAAACTTTCGGAAAGACCAGACGGGATACCAGCGATAGTGGCTGTGAGATATGAAAAACAGCAAAACTGAGCAGGCAGCAGCATATTTATATCCGGGGCCATACCTGAAACGGCAGCTTGATTGATATACTGTTCACAGTTTTTTGATATATACAGATCAACAATAATATCTTTTGCCGACGTATATAAATGCTGAACACAGTTGAGCAAGCTGGTTATTAACACCGTGGACTCCGTTATTGCATATTTTTATTATGCAACGGAGTATAGAAACTGCTGTTCCAACGCAGCAACATAAATCGCACCCAAGGTGCACTATGTGCACAACGTATCAACAGGAGATATGAGCATGACCGAGCAACAGAACGAGCCTGCCCGCGGGGAATACAAACGGGTTCAGGGCCTGATTCGCGGCCTGCAGTTGCTCAATTGTCTCAACCGCTGTGATGGCGGTGCTCGTATCACCGAGCTGGCACAACAGACCGGGTTGCATCGCACCACAGTGAGGCGGCTGCTTGAAACTCTGCAGCATGAAGGATACGTGCGCCGCAGCGAATCGGATGACAGTTATCTGCTGACACTCAAGGTGCGTGAGCTGAGCGAGGGTTTCAGGGACGAACAGTGGGTGTCCCAATGTGCTGCTCCCCTCTTGGGCGAGCTGATGCAGCAGGTTGTCTGGCCAACGGATATCTCAACACTGGATGTGGATGCGATGGTAATTCGTGAAACCACCCACCGCTTCAGCCGACTGTCTTTCCACCGCTCTATGGTAGGTCGCCGACTGCCCATGTTGCTGACTGCAGCAGGTCGTGCCTACATTGCCAACTGCCCTGAGCAGGAACGTCAACATATTCTGCAGCTGCTGGCCAATCGCAACGACAGCCAGAGTGGCCTGGCGCAGGATCAGAATTACATCGACAAACTGGTGCGCAAGACACGCCAGGATGGCTACGGCTCAAACTACCGGGACTGGGGTGAAGAGGGTCGCATTGCCGCGATTGCACTACCTATCCGCCATGATGATCGTGTATTGGGCTGCCTGAACCTGGTCTATATAGCTGACGCCATGACCATTGAAGAAGCAGCCCGTCGATACCTTGAAGCGATGCAGTCCGTGATCGGTCGAATAGAAGCCCGCTTGAACCCCGTCATTGATTAATCTTGTCCACACCTATGTTCACTATGTGCACATAGGGTGTGTTTTCGCTTGATGTTGCCTCCCTCCCTGTACAAAATCCATTTCAACACAGCGGGTAAATCGGCTCGGCCGTTTGTATTCAAATATTAACATGCCACTTTAGTCTTATTACCCTGCCTGTTATTCACATAGCTTTAAATGCAGACCGACTTTGTTTCGGTTTCATTTCTTTCAATACCGGACAGACTATTAAATATCTGCATCCGATAACAAAAACAGGAAGAGATTATGAGTATCATGCTTAAATGCCTGTCGCATACTCCACTGCGCGGTCGCAACGACCCCGGTGCTGATGTTGTGGCTGAAGTGGATGCAGTCCTGACTAAAGCCCGGACAGAAGTGGAAGCCTTCGATCCCGAGCTGATACTGATTTTCGCCCCTGATCACTACAACGGTCTGTTCTACGACCTGATGCCTCCCTTCGTAGTGGCTACTGCAGCCGAATCGGTCGGTGACTACTCCACCCTGCCAGGCACGTTGTCGGTGGATGCCGAACTGGCTCTGGAGCTGACCAAACACCTTATGGACAATGATCTGGATATTTCTCTGTCCCATCGCCTGCAGGTGGATCACGGCTGCACCCAGACCCTGGAAGAGATGACCGGCAGCCTGACCCGCTACCCGGTGATTCCGATCATCATCAACTCGGTGGCACCACCCTTTGTGCCCTATCGTCGCATTCGCAAACTGGGTGAAGCCGTTGGCCAATTCCTTGCCGGGCTGAACAAGCGCGTCCTGATTCTGGGCACTGGCGGCCTGTCGCATGAACCGCCTGTTCCTCTTCTTGCCGAGTCCCCTGCCGAGGTTCAGGAGTTCTTGATCTGTGGCCGCAACCCGACACCAGAAGCCCGCGCTGCCCGTGAGGCACGCACCATTGCTGCCGGCAAGATCTACGGCTCCGAGCTGTGTCAGCAGACTCCGCTGAATGCGGCCTGGGATGAAGCGTTCATCGAACTCCTGCTCAGCGGTGAGCTGGATCAGGTGGATGAGTTCGATATCCAGCAGATCTCGGCAGAGGCAGGGCGCTCAACACACGAAGTTCGCACTTGGGTAGCCGCCTTTGCAGCACTTGCCGCTGTAGGCCCTTACCAGGCACGCAAGGACTACTACCGACCGATCAATGAATGGATTGCGGGCTACGGCGTGGTCAGCGCCACTCCCGCCTGAGCTGACCACAGCTGAACAATAAAATATATTTTCAGGAGAGACCGATATGAACGCTATCGTCACCCAGATTCCGACCGAAGAAGAGATCGTACAACGCGCCCGCGACATGATCCCCATGCTGCGCGAACGTGCCGATGCCTGTGAGCAGGCCCGCATGGTCCCGAAAGAAACCATTCAGGCATTCCAGGAAGCCGGATTCTTCAAAATTCTGCAGCCCAAGCGCTGGGGCGGCTATGAAATGAACCCCAACACGCTTAACCGCGTTCTGATCGAACTGGCGCGCGGCTGCCCGTCCAGCGCCTGGAACGTGATGGTGCTGGGTGTCCACCCCTTTGAGGTAGGTTTGTTGCCTGAGCAGGTGGGCGACGAACTGTGGAGCGATGACAATACGCGCCTGGTTTCCTCTTCCTACGCACCGTTTGGTACTGTGGATGCGGTTGAAGGCGGTTATCGCCTGAACGGCGAGTGGCTGACTTCCAGCGGCTGCGACCATGCCGAAGGTGGTGCTTTTGTAGGTGGTCGGGTACAGGAGAACGGCGAGATGGTATTCCGCTCCTTCTGGATCCAGCGCGAACAGATCGAAGAGATCGTTGATGACTGGCACGTGGTCGGGCTGGCCGGCACTGGCAGCAAAAAGCTGGTGATCAAGGACGTTTTCGTACCAGCTTACCGCAGCCACGTGATCGGCGCCTACGACCAGGAATCCCACGGCCATGTGGAAAACCTGTATAAGGTCCCCTTCTTCTTCGTGTTCTACGCAGCCGTATCGTCCGTCATCATCGGCATGGCCCGTGGCATGGTCGATCTGTATGTGGAACATATGGTGCCGCGCCAGAACCTCAATCAGGCAGTGGGAGCTGCGGTCAACGATCCGTTCATCAAGGGCAAACTGGGCGAAGCCTTCGCCAAGATCACGGCGGCCGAAGCCCGCGTGCTTTCCAACACCGATGAGGCCTGGAGCTACGCTTCCCGTGGCGAACTGGTGCCGACCGATGTGCGTGTACGCCACTTCGCTACCAACCAGTTTACCGGTGGTGACTGCTTCGATGCGGCACATATGATCTTCAAAAAGACATCCACCCGCGGTGTCTGGCTCAACAATCCGATGCAGCGTCAGATGCGCGACATCCTGGTGGGTGCCAACCATATCACCCAGAACCAGGACAACATCGGTGACCTGCTCGGCGGTCAGCTGCTGGGCAACCCGCTACCCCAGCCCAACCCGTTTGGCGTCAAGGCCTGATGCTGTTGCCCCCGGCAGAAAGCCGGGGGCTTCTGATCCATAACAAGAGATAGCGCCATGAATCAGCACATCAACCAGTTGCTCGACTGGACACCCAACACCGAGCTGAATGAGAAACCGATGGTCAGCGCCGAAGAACACTGCCGGGGCATGCGACACTTCGCCATGGGCGTAAGTACCATTACCAGCGGTGACGACAAGGCACGCGCCGGTTTGACTGCTACGGCGGTCTGCTCAGTAACCGCCGACCCTCCTCGCCTGGTTGTCTTCGTCAACAAGGGCGTTTATGCCAGCGAACTGATCCTGAAAACCGGTGCCCTCTGCGTCAACGTCTTGGCTGGTGAGCAGGAAGACGTTGCCAAGGCCTTCGCCGGCATGATCAAGGACGTACAGGGTGAAGCCCGCTTTGAATATGGCCAATGGGATACACTGGCTACTGGCGCACCAACACTGCAGAGTGCACTGGCCAATTTTGATTGCCGCGTGGTCAAGGTATTTGACGAAAGCACCCATCATGCCTTCCTGTGTGAGGTGCTTGGGATGCGCGAGCGCGAAGATGGCGAAGCGCTGATCTACCTCAACGGCGGCTTCCGGCAGATTCCGCAGTAACACGGACCTCGTTTTACACTCACCCTGGCCCATGCCGGGGTGTACTGCTTTAAGAGACTGGAGAATTAAATGAGCATCAACATCACTGAAGCCGACAGCAGCCACTTCATCGACATTACTCTGGATGGCCAGCCGCTCAAGCTGCACTACAACGACTGCGGCGAAGGCAGCGAAACGGTAGTCATGCTGCACGGCTCCGGCCCCGGTGCCAGCGGTTGGGCCAACTTCAACCGTAATATTGAACCGCTGGTCAACGCCGGTTACCGTGTCATTCTGCTCGACTGCCCCGGCTGGAGCAAAAGTGACTCCATCGTCTGCACCAGCTCACGTTCCGATTTGAACGCCCGTGCCCTTAAAGAAGTCGTCGATGCACTGGGGCTGGACAAAATCCATATCCTCGGTAACTCCATGGGGGGCCACAGCGCCGTGGCCTTTACCCTGGAAAATCCCGAGCGTGTGGGCAAGCTGGTCCTGATGGGCGGTGGCACCGGTGGTGCCAGCCTGTTCACACCAATGCCGGCAGAGGGGATCAAGCTGCTGCAGGGTCTATACCGTGACCCGACCATCGAGAACCTGAAGAAGATGATGTCGGTGTTTGTGTTTGACACCGGCGACCTGACCGAAGAGCTGTTCCAAGCCCGTCTGGACAACATGCTCAAGCGCCGCGACCATCTGGAAAACTTCGTCAAGAGTCTTGAAGCCAACCCGAAACAGTTCCCGGACTTCAGCCCGCGCCTACCCGAAATCAAGCAGCAAACATTGGTCATCTGGGGCCGCAACGATCGCTTTGTACCGATGGACACGGGCCTGCGCCTGATTGCCGGCATTCCCAACTCCGAGCTGCATATTTTCAACCAGTGTGGTCACTGGGCTCAATGGGAACATGCCGACAAGTTCAACCGCATGGTGCTGGACTTCCTTCAGCACTGAGTCACAGTACTGACAAGCAGCAACGCCCGCCTCGCTCACACCTTTTCGGGTGGCGGTGGTGGGCAGTCTGAGAAAATACGTACCGTACAACTGTCACAGCGATCCCGGTCCAACATTGGGATCAGATCGGCCAGCGCCGTTTTGGGCGTTTCATAGAAATGATCGTCGCCCAACGACTTCAGTGCCCCTGTGCGCTCCAGCTCATCCATTACCGTGCCCTTCAGTGAGCAGATCATCAGTTTTCCACCCAACCGCTCCAGCCGGTTGATCTCCTGATGCAGCATCTCGACACCGGCCACATCAATGAAGTTGATTCCCTTACCCACCAGCAAGATATGGCGCACTCCACTGCCTGGAGCCGTCAACTGCCGAATCTGCTGCTGCACATGGTCCACCGCACCAAAAAACAGCGATCCATCCACCCGGATGATCTTAAGCTGTGGGCACTCTTCAAGATTGTAGCGCTGAATATTGCGCATATGCCGACGCTCACTTTGCTGCAATGGAGCTACACGCACGATCCGTGGCTGAGACGTGCGCCGCAGGTAGATCGCCAGCGACAGCAGCACACCAATATAGATGGCGAATTCCAGCTCAACCAACAAGGTAGAAAACAGAGTCACCAGCAGGATCGCCGCTTCGGAGCGGCTGCTGGAGAGAATATGACGGATACTGCCAAAATCGATCAGATTCCAGGAAATCAGCAGAATGGAACCCGCCATGACCGACAGTGGCAGACGCTCGGTAATCGCCGGGGCCATCACCACAACCAGTGCCAGCATTACTGAGGCAAAGACAGTTGCCAATGGCGTACGCGCTCCTGCATCGTAGTTGGCACCGGAGCGGGTGAAAGAGCCGGTGCTGGCAAAGCAACTGAAGAAACTGCCTACCAGATTCGACATCCCCTGCCCGATCAACTCCTGATTGCCGTGAATATGCTGCTGAGAACGCACCGCTATCGCACGAGCGATCGACACCGCTTCGATCAACCCAAGCAAAGCTACCGCCAGCGCCCCCGAAGCCAGTGATTTTAGGCTGGCAAAGGAAAACTCGGGCAGCGATGGTACCGGTAGCTGCCCCGGCAATGCCCCCACATACCCCACCCTGCTGCCATCACTGTCCAGCAGAAAGCAGGCCAGACTGCCAGCGGCCATGCCGAGCAACAAATAAGGTAAACGGCGATTGATGCTGCGAACCACTACCGCAACAAGTATGGTAATCACCCCGGCCTGCACCGCGACCAGGTTGACCGACTCCCAGTGCGCCCAAAGTTGTTCAATGGTTTGCCAAAGAGATAGCCCTGAACCAAGCTCTACCCCCAACAGGTGCTTGAGCTGACTGGCGGCAATCAGAACCGCCGCCCCAGCAGTAAAACCGATCACCACCGTATGTGATATGAAATTGACCAGCGTACCAAGCCTGAATACACCCAGTGCCAACTGAATCACCCCCGTCAGCAGGGTCAGACTGATCATCAGTGCGATGTACTGCTCAGGCGTGTGGCTGCCCAACCCATTGATCACGCTCATCACAACAATTGCGAGTGCGGCCGTCGGACCCGAGACGAGATGCCAGGATGAACCGAACAACACGGCAACGGAGCAAGAGACAATAGCCGTATAGATGCCATACTCAGGCGGCAGCCCGGCAATGAAGGCATAGGCCACCGCCTGCGGCAGCACCAGCACCAGCCCGGTCAGGCCAGCCATGAAGTCGGCCTTTAAGCTGTCCGGTGTAATTTGGCCACGCCAGCGCAGAAACGGCAAAAACTTCAGGATCAAGGGGGACATAACACCATCCCGTCAGGAAAATTCGGATGCGTATAGTGGCAGCTTAGGGCGGAAGAGACAAAAATGGGGCAATAAGCCCCATTTTTTAATTAACTGCAATCGCGTAACTGTTCACTTAGTACCCAAAGGCACAACCAGTACTGGACGTTTTGAATGCCCAAGCGTTTTGGTTGCCGTAGAGCCCAGCAGCATCTGCCCGATGGAGCTGTGCTTGCGCGTACCCATCACGATCACATCCGCATTGATTTCATCGGCAACCTTCAGAATGGTTCTCCAGGGTGTACCTTCCTCAACACGGGCGTTAATGTTCTTGAGACTCAGGACTTCATGCTCTTCCAGCTCATCCGCACAGAAACGCTCAATACGCTCCTGAATCTTCTCACTGAACTGTTCCACACCCTTTTTCAGCAGCTCATCCATCTCTTCCTTTTCCATCATGTTGCTCAGCACGCTGCGGGTGGTGCCCGACAGCGACTCGATAACATGCAGATAGGTGATCTGGGAATCGGAGTAATGACCACACAGGCTTACCGCAGCGCGGAATGCCGGACGGGAGCCACTTTCAAGATCGGATACGTACAGAATCTTTTTTACATCTGGCAACATTGTTGAACTCCTTATCGGTACAAAGACCCGTTCGGACGCTGCACCGCCTTAGCGGTACAGCACCTCTGGCAGGATAAGCGCAATGGACGGGATGAAGATAATCAGCATCAGGCGCACGATATCCGCCATCCAGAAGGGTGTCACGCCCTTGAATATAGTCCCTGTTTTGATATCCCGCAGCACTGCACTGAGCACAAATACGTTCATGCCCACCGGAGGCGTGATAAGACTGATCTCGGTCACAACTACCACGACGATACCGAACCACACCAGGTCATAGCCAAGCGAAGCAACAACCGGATAGAACACCGGCACCGTCAGCAGCATCATCGACAGGCTCTCGAACACCATGCCCAGCACGATGTAGATCCCCATGATGGCAAAGATCACCACGATTGGCGCAACGTCCATGGAGGTCACGAAGTTCAGCAACATGTCCGGCAGACCCGCACGGTTGATGAAGTCGGAGAAGATCAATGCACCGATCACCACCGCGAACAGCATCGCCGAGGTGCGGGCTGTATCCGCCAGAGTGTCGAACAGGGTCGACAGTGTCAGACGGCCTCGGAACAGAGTGATCAGGAAGGCACCACCGGCACCAATGCCAGCCGCTTCGGTCGGGGTGAACACACCCAGATAAATGCCGCCCATCACCACAGTGAACAGAATCAGAACACCCCAGACGCCTCTCAGCGCGACCAGTCGTTCAGACCACGGGGTCTTTTCACCGGCAGGGCCGGCTTTGGGGTTGCGCCAGACTACATAGCGTACCGCTGCCAAGTACAGCAGAATACCCAGGAAGCCGGGAATAAAGCCGGCCGCAAACAGTTCACGGATGGAGGACTCCGTCAGCAGGCCGTAGATCACCAGAATTACGCTGGGCGGAATCAAAATACCCAGTGTGCCACCTGCCGCAATGGAGGCCGCCGCCAGCGAGTCTGCATAGCCATACTTGCGCATCGGCGGCATCGCCACCTTGGACATGGTGGCCGAGGTGGCCAGACTGGAACCACAGATGGCAGAGAAACCACCGCAGGCAACGATGGTCGCCATCGACAAACCACCCTTGCGATGCCCCAGAAACGCATGGGAAACCCGATACAACTCATGCGACAAACCAGAACGTGTTACCAGGTTGCCCATCAGAATGAACAGCGGAATCACCGACAGGCTGTATTCCTGTACGGTGTCGACAACACGGTTGGAGGCCATCGACAGCGGACCAGTCCAGCGGAAGCTGTCCAGATTTCCAAATTCCAGCCCCATCAAGGCCGAAAAACCAAAAAAACCGACCAGACCCATGGCGAATGCGATCGGCATCCGCACCACAATGATCAGAAAAAGCAGAACGGCAAAGCCGATCAAGATAACTGACATAATTCTACCCGTACCGGTTCTGGTTAGTGTTTATCCTGGAACAGGATGCGATACACGCCATAGGTGATCATGCCGAACGCGGTGGCCCAGCTCATCACGGCGATGTACATCACCACGTAACCGCTGGGCATCCCCAGAAACTCGGTCACGACTCC